>JAGRHQ010000011.1 GCA_020444905.1 Candidatus Competibacteraceae bacterium | reverse complement strand
AAGAATTTGATGATCTACCCATTTGTGATAGTAATAACTTACCGTACAATAATGCGGAAAATCTTTCGGCAGATAGCGCCAAGGACAACCCGTCTTATTCAGATAAAGAAGGGCATTAATCACTTCACGAAGATCAACGGTTCGAGGTCGACCGGTTTGATAAGTCTCCTGCTTTTCTAAAATCGGTTTGACGATCTCCCATTCATCATCCAGTAGATCACTGGGATATCGCTTAAAAGGAATTTCTTTTGGCCAAACCATCGTTCACCTCAAATGGGATCTTTGAAATTAAAATAATAGCCTTGTTTTAGCCCGATTTCACCCTCTTTGGCTCTATGAAAATCAATAACTTAGTTTAATACAGTTTCTAAGGCATGCAAAGGGTCAGTCTGGCTGATAATGTGACAGGAATTCCGATGGAATCCCCTCCTTGGCGAACGTGACGCGCAAGCGTTCCAGGGACTCGGGGTTGCGCCGCCCATAAGAAGCCAGCGCGAACAGCGAGCGGGCCGTCTCGGGGTTGTGCCGCGCTTCGGCGACCGCTTCGTTGATCGCCTGGACCGCCTGCTGCCAGTAGTTGATGGGCTCCTTCTTCCGCTCAACCGCAGTCAGGCTGTTGGTGAAGCCGGTTTGCGGCTCCGCCAGGAACAGCGCGGCCTGTTCCCCGCGCGGACTCAACACCTTCGATTCGATCAGGTCGATGGCGGTGGCCGCCGCCTCCAGCATCTGCAACTGCACCACCGGGTCCAGAATTTCGTAAGGACGCCACAGGCTTTGCCCGGCGCGCAGCGGATGGCCGCAGCGTTCCCACACGGAGCGGATTTTGCCGGCACAAGTCCCGCACTGCGAGAGTGGGGTGTTCAGCTCATCAAGGAGCGTGCGCAGCAGCCGGAACCAGAGGCCAGCATGGATGCGCCGGCGCGGCAGCTCCACATACCCCATCGTCAGCGCCTGCCAGGTGCGCCGATCCATCGCCGCAATCGCAGCGCTGGCCATGCGCGGGGCCGCGTCGGTGTTCTCCCAGCCGAGAAACCGCCCTGGCACGCCCCAATAGGATTCCAGCCAGCAGCCATGCAGCGGACAGCTCAGCATCAAGGGCAGCTTCCACGCTAGCAGTACGGCTTGGTTCGCCGGATCGTTCAGACAGAACGGGCAGGCTCGGTGGATCGATTGGCCGGGCAGCCACGCGCGCCAGCTCGTGATCGATCTCGTCTTGCGGTTGCGTTTCGGTAGCAATACCGAGAACTGAAACGCATAGGTTTCCAAGGCGGACGAAAGCCGGTCGTCGAGGCTATCCAGCAGCCACGGCACCCAGCCGGCGAGGGTCATGCCGCGCAGTCGATCGAGCTCGATGCCGCTGCGCTGGGAGAGCGCCGTCAGCAGCGACAGCGGCGGCGCGCTATCCAGGTCATTCACTTGGCCGTGTCCGAGGTCATTTTCCAAAAGGTCGCGCCCATCCATCTGGTAGCAAGCGGCGACGCGATGGAGCCAGGACGATAACGCCTCGCCTTCCTTGGGTGCTGGATGCAGCGGCCAGCGCAGCACCGGCTTCACATCAGCTCCCGCTCGAACTGGCGTCGCCGCTCGCTGGGGCCGATGTAATCGGCCATGCTGAGCGTGCGGGGGTTGATCGCTTCCTCCCCGCTCTCCACGGCGGCGACGGCCGCCGCCATCAGCAGGTGCGCCAGTTCGCCGATGGTGCCCTCGCTCCGGGTCAGCAGGTAGCGGGCCATGTCCGGCGTGGCGATCGGCGAGCGTCGCTGCAGCGGGAACGACGCGGCGAAGCTGGCCAGCAACGAGCAGCAGTCATCGTTGGCCTCCCACACCGGCAGCAGGATGGGTTCGAAGCGGTTTTCCAGTTGATCGTCCGACCGGATAGCCAGGTACGCTTCGCGCGTGCCGACCCCGACCAGCGGGATGCGCAGCGCGTTGCCGAGGAAGCGCAGCAGGTTGAGGAATTCCCGGCGGTTGACGCTGTTGCCGGCTAGGACGTTATGCAGTTCGTCGATCACCAGCAGGCGCACGCCGACCTTGCGTAGCAGGGTCAGCGCCAGTTGCTCCATTTCCGGCAGCCGTGGGCGCGGGCGCAAGGGCGCGCCCATCGCGGCGAGCAGCGCGACGTAGAAGCGGATCACCGACGGCTCGGACGGCATCTGCACGACCAGCACCGGGATGTGCTCCTGGTCGGCGTCGGAACTGGCCGGATGCGAGCGCCGGAATTTCTCGATAATCATCGACTTGCCGTTGTTGGTGGGGCCGACCAGCAGCAGATTGGGCATGCGTTGCTTGCTCGGCCACGCATACAGGGTTTCCAGCCGGTTCAACGCTTCAACTGCGCGCGGGTAGCCGATCCAGCGGTCGGCGCGGATACGCTGAATGCGCTCGTTCGCCGGCAGCCGGGCCAATCCTTGCGCCGTCGGCAGCAGATGGGACAGGTCGATGATGGGATATTCGTCCACGGCTACCACTCCTCGATCTGGTCGAAGGGTTGGGCCGGCGGCGGGCCTTCGTTCTGCGGGTCAGCCCTGTCCACGTCCGGCGGAAGGGGCTTGACCGGCGGCGCCGACGCCGTGAGGTGCCGGCGGCGATCCGCGTCGCGTCGCGCCTTGCGGGTGGCCTGCTGGGCGGTGGTCACGATCTCGCGCATCTGCCCGATCATGCGGAACAGCGCTGACTCGTCCACCTGCTCACGTCCGAGTTGACGCAACCTCACCAACGCTTGGCGTTGCTCCCACAGGGTGACGGCCGGATGCGACAGGGTGCGATAGGGGACTTCCAGGTAGTGCTGACCTTCCGGTTCCAGCACCCAGATACGGCTGATGTCGCGCGGATCGCGCCGGATCAGGAAGGCAGGCAAGCGGTGGCGCCGCGCAATCCACGGCTTGAGCGCGTCGGCGTAGTAGTGGATGTGGTCGATGACGAAGCCGGTGCGGGTCAGCGTGCGGCGGATGACAGGCAAAAAATCGACCAGAAACGCGGTGGCGCGGGTGACGACGGCCGGTGCGCCAACCCGCGCGACCGCCTCGGCCCAGCGCACCGCCGGCGGTTGGAGCAGGCCGTTGTGTACTGAGCCGTGATAGGTGCCGACCGCCAACGTAAGCCAGCGTTCCAGCTCGCGTAGCGTCAGGGTGGCCTTGCTCTCGGAGATGTACTCCCCGCGCTGGCCGGGATTGGAGAAGGTCGTTCCCGGCAATTCGTCGTGGATCCTCTTCATCGCCGTACCGATGATCCGCTCCACGATGCCACCGTAGTGCGGCTGCCCGAGCGGACGATAGTCCAACCGGATGCCATGCTGCTCGCAGCCCCGACGCAGCGCCTCGCTCTTGAACTCGGCCGCGTTGTCCAGATACAGCAGCCTGGGCTTGCCGCTCATCGGCCAGTCCATCTCCACGTTCAGGCGTTCCAACCAGGGGCGTTTGTCGCAGGCGATGTGGGCGAGGCAGAGACCGACCGAGACGGCGGACGGCGCTTCCCAGGTGACCACCATGCCGAGCACACAGCGAGTGAATACGTCGATGGCGATGGTCAGGTACGGACGGCCCATCGGCTGCCGGTCGCGCTCGTCTACGACGATCAGGTCGATGACCGTGTGGTCGATCTGCACTTGCTCCAGCGGCTCGGTCACGGCGGGAGGGACGCCGCCGACGCCTTGCAGGTGGCGGGACGCCTCCTGGCCTTCTCGGCGGCGCGAGGTTTTTACCGGGTCGAGTCCGGCGATCCGCAGGGCCACGGTGTTGCGCGCCGGCACCCGCAGCTGTTGCGCTTTGCACGCCTGCGCAACATCACGGTAGAACGCGGCCAGGCTGCGTTTCTGCTTGGTCAAGAAGCGCCTTTGCAGCAGCTCGCGGATGATGCGCTCGACCGGTTCCGGCAAGCGCCCCTTGCCTTTGCCGCCGCCGGATTGGCCGGGAGCGAGGTCCGTCACCAGGTCGGAGCCCTGCCGGGCGCGTCGGATCAGGACATACACCTGCCGCCGGGACAGGCCCAGCGCTTGAGCCGCGGCGTCGGCGGCTTGATGGCCGACCACCTCAAGCGCTGCCAGCGGTCCAATGATCTCTGTCCTGCGCCGGGCGTGTTCCCATGCCTCGGCGGGTAAGATGGCTACGCCACGTTCGGCAATCAATGGTGTGTCTGCGTCCGACACCATGCCCAGACCTCGCTTTGGTGCATACGAGTATTGAGCATAGTCGAGATTGGTGCAGATGACTGCTGATACCCGGCGGTCAGGAGCCGCCTGCACACCAAGCTTAACATCCCGTCAGTTGGTGCAATCGCCTTCTGAAAACAACAACAGACAAAGAAAGCACTGGTTTGAAAAAACGAACGATTTTTTGAACTCGCTGTTCGGTAGCAAAGGACTCACACTTCCACCTTGATCCGAAGTGATAACTTTTTACACGTATCCCGCACATACCCCTAGTTAGCATGATAATGCCGATATCCCTATGCTGCTCTCGTATCCAGCGAGCCAGCGACAGACCATCCTCACCCGGCATCCGTATATCCAAGATTGCCAGATCTGGAGTCTGCTTTTCGAAAGTCTCGCGCGCCTCTTGGGCGCTCCCAGCCGTTCGGACGACGAATGCCTGGTCACCGAAATATTCAGCGAGTATTTCACATAACTCGGGTTCGTCATCCACAATCAGCAATGTTGTCGTTTGAAACATGCGACTTTCCTCTTATCCAAGAAGATAGCAGCCCTAGATCAGTCATGGAGGTAGGCTGGGTTAGCGCTATAATCCAACACGATCAAAATGTTGGGTTACGGCCTACAGCCTAACTCAGCGACGAACCGATGTACTTCGGAGGGCAGGAAGGGCTTTTCGATCACCGGACATCCGCGCTGGCCGGCCCATTCAGCCAGGGATGGGGTCAGCGTATCTCCTGTGACAAATATCACACGAGAGGACTGGTCCGGCCAGCGCCGCTGGATTTCCTCGTGCAGAGAAAGACCATCCCTGTCCGGCATTCGAATGTCCAACAAAATGACATCGAACGGCGATGCCTCAATCCATTCCAAGGCCTTGCGGCCGGAGGCAGCCAGGGTAACCCGATACTCTTTGCTCTCGAGAATCTCCGCTAGCGTCTCGCGGATATCCTCCTCATCGTCGATCACGAGGACCGACAGTTGGCGTCTACATTCCTCAGCTTCGATATCGGCATCGCGACGCCGCGATTCGGGAGACATGGCTGGCAGTTTGATGGTGAAGATGGTTCCGGCGTTCTCGGGACATTCGACCGTGAGCGTGCCGCCGTGAGCCTCAATGATGCCGAGACTCACGGCGAGCCCCGCGCCCAAGCCAGCGCCGACTGGCTTGGTGGTAAAGTACGGCTCGAAGACGCGCCCAATAATGTCCGCTGGAATCCCCGGGCCGTTGTCAGCAACGGTGATCCGAATCAACTCGTCCGTGCGGTCATAATAGCTGCTGAGGACGATTCGACGCGGGGCCGGATGTTCCTGCAACGCTTGTTGTGCGTTGATGATCAAGTTTGACATGACCTGATGAAGCTGGTCCGCGTCGGCGAGAATGCTTGGCGCCTCCTCGGCGAGGTTAAGCGTGACTTCGATGCCGCTGGTGCGAAGTGTGTAGCCAGTGATATCGAGCACTGCGGAGATAATCTCGTTGACCAACGTCGTGCTACGCTCAGGCCGTTGCTGGCGCGCCATCGCGAGAAAGGTCCGTACGATTCGTGCGCACCGCTCCGCCGCGGCCCGGATCTTGGCTAACGCAGCGCGAGTGCGTGAATCCACTTGCTCTTCCAGCATTACCGAGCGCCCAACCACCACCGACAACGGATTGTTGAGTTCATGGGAGACGCCAGCCAGGAGCGAACCCAGGGCGGCCAGTTTCTCTTGCTGGTGCAGGGCCTCGCGCTGTCGAGCCATATGCTCAGTAGATTGTTTCTTTTCAGTGACATCGCGAGCGATCGCCAGCACATGCGGCTTGCCTTGATATTGCATGGGAACCGCGTGCACTTCGAGTTCGAGCGCAGAGCCATCCTTGCGCGTATCGCTGATATCGATGTGGAGTGCTTGGCCATCGTCAACCGGTCGCAGCAGCTCGGCGCCGCTGGTTGGCCCGATGAATTTACTGGGTGCCAGAGCGACGAAATCCTCGCGCGTGTATCCATACATCCGCCATAAGGCCGGATTGATGTCGACCAGCACTCTGTCGGCGCTCCACAGCATCAGTCCGTCGATCGATGCGTTGAACATAGAGCGGTACTGAGCCTCGCTGTTCTCCAGTGCCCGTAGCATACGGGCGCGCTCCTCGATATCGTTTTTTAACTGGGTTTGGGTGCGGGAAATCTGGGCGGCCATGGCGTCGAAGGCCCGGCTCAGCCGACCGAGTTCATCGCGTCCACGCAACGCGCTGCGGGCGTCCAAGTCGCCGCTGGCAAGCCGCTCGGCAGTTCTCACCAGCAGCGCAGTTCGGCGCGTCAACAAGAAATGCAGAACAAGCCAGATAGCCAGCGCCAAGGCAGTCACCCAGCCGGCCCAGTACAGCGACTGGTCGAGCACCTGCGCGCGCGCCTCGGATCGGATTCGGCTGAGATCGTAGGTAAGGAACAATATTCCGCTGCGCGAAGGCTTCAACTCCTCGCCTCGGCGGCCCAAGAGCACCCCTACGTACCCGAACAAAAGATCGCCGGCCGGATTGAGTGCGGTCTGCGCGCGACGCGCGTGCAGGGCCTTCGCCGCCCGCTCGGAGTCATAGTTCGGTACAGAAGTCGTTACCGGCTGTCCGAACAAGATGCGCCGCGTGCTGGCGATGATTTTCTGTTGGTCATCGATGAGTATCACAAGGCGGTAATCATGATTGTGCGCGAGCACCGAGACTTGATGTTGTGCAATGACGAACTCGCCCTTGAGCAACAGATATTCGAGAGTGCTTTGCAAGCGAGACATGTCCTGCGCGAACTGCCGGCTGGCATTGTTTTGCGCCACGCGCTCTGCTTTCGGCACATGATACAGTAGATTGACTGCACTCAACATCGCCGCCAAGCCCAACATCAAGAGCAATACGGTGATTCTGAGCGACG
This sequence comes from Candidatus Competibacteraceae bacterium, assembly GCA_020444905.1. Classification (GTDB taxonomy): domain Bacteria; phylum Pseudomonadota; class Gammaproteobacteria; order Competibacterales; family Competibacteraceae; genus UBA2383. The sequence goes on along the minus strand of JAGRHQ010000011.1, from coordinate 31,213 downwards.
CCGGGATCCATACGCTCACAGTAACTGTTTTACGGCGACAAGGCCCTCAAAGGACCCGGCTCGAGCACTTCCTTGATATTAATCGCTTGCTGCAAGAGATTGGCATCGATCATGAGGTTCATCAGGCGCGCACCCGAAGTCGCGAGACTCGGGGAATCACCGTCCAACATAGCGAGGTTTTCTTCTCGCGTCGGAATGTGCAACCCCTCGAGCGCCTTGAGAAACTGCTTAGCCGAGGTCTGCTGGCGCTGGCTCATGCGCCGGGCAGCATCGTTAGGCTCTTCTTCCAGATATTCGATTGCCTTGAACCACCCGGCGAGTAGTGTTTGCACCGCTGCGCGCTGCTCGTCGAGCACGGACTCACGCACCGCAATCACATCGACAATCTCGCCTGGAATCTGCGTACTGTCGAACAAGATCGTTGCGCCGACTGCAGTCAGCTGTGAGCGGTAGGGTTCGAAAGTGACAGTGCCGTCAACCTCACCCTTGTTAAATGCGCTCGGTTGCTCGTTCGACTCCAAGTGCATGACCTGGATATCACCGGTCTCCATGTTGGAAAGCGTGAGGGCGCGGCTCAGCACGAAGGCGCCGAGTGCGACACTCTCTACGGCTACTCGCTTGCCTTTAAGATCGGACATGGACTGCATACCGGGCCTCCCTACAACGACATCCGCGCCGTCGGAGACATCAGCCACGCAGATCACGCGCGGCTGCAACCCATCGATGGCCAAACCGAACAGTTCATCCATGCTGATCACCATCCCGTCGATCGCCTGGTTACGAAAGGCGCGCAGTACTTCGCTGGCCGATGGATACTCGACGAGCTGCACGATTTTCGGGTCGAAAAATCCCAGGCCGCGCGCTAGATAGAGCGGCTCACTGCCGATCCAAACATTGGTGCCGATACGCAGAGGGGAGTTCGGATCTTTCGAGCAACCGGTCGCCGTTAGCATCAGGACCCCTATCAATGCGAGGAGGGCAAGGGCATTTTTCGAGAGTGCGGATGCGATCATAAAGTTCGTCTCTGTCATTTACAGGGGTTAATCATGCGGTTGGTGAAAAGCATGCGACACACCATCAGAGACCCTAATACGACGCCCTTCCCTTATATCTCTCCGGGATGGTCGGGCATGACACGGAAACCGATGGTCGATCACAGGCTCCCTTTTGCTTATGCATCGTTGAGAGATTAAGGAACCCATGTATCAAACCAATTTCAGGCAGCGGGCGACTTTGTTTCATTCGTTTCAAGACCCCGCGGATCGCCTGGTTCTGTTGCGTTAGCTGAGAGGGTCGGATTTCGGTAAGCGACACGGCTCCTGTCCTGACTTGAGAACCCGCATGATCGACTTTAGAGGCCATCGCTTTGAACGAGACATGATCCTGACGAGTGTCCGTTGGTACTTGGCGTAGGAAAAGGTCACTAACTACACCCGATGCAGGTAGTGATCGCCGGCATTTTCAGGTCACCCATCCCTTTCACCCGCTGACGGGACAATGGCTTGAGGTACAAGCCTGGCGCTACGGCTTACCCCAAGATCGTGTGTTCTTTTTGGATCCACAAGGCCGTGAGACCTCGATCCCGCTCGCGTTTACGGCTCTCGCGAAGCGCCGCTGAAGGTCTCCGAATCCATGGTCTGGCGGTGGTGCAAGAAAGGTATTCTGCAAGGACAACCTGACGGGATCAACAAGTATCTCTATCATCCTCTCCCCTCCATCGCACTGGGCCATCAATCAGATCATAAGGTGCAGTATGAAGCCTAATTCTACGCAAGGTACCAACGGACACTCATCAGGATCATGTCCTGTTCGAAACGATGGTCTTTGAAGTCAAGCATGCGGGTTCTCGGCGGGAGGATAAGGTGGGTGCGTAGCTTATCGAAATCGGACCTTCTCAGCTAACGTAACAGAACCACCCAATTTTATCTCATATATTTCACAATCCATGACATATATTACTATCATTGACTTAAGTGAAATTTTTAGATAAAAATTGTGCTTAAAGTTTCATCCGTGGGCGCCCCATCCGGACGCTCGTTGGTTATAAAGACCACGGAGATGATTACAATGCCGCGTATTTCCCCCCTTTCGGTTACCGGCCATCCCCATCCCCTCGCACTGACAGTTGCGACCGCTCTTAGCGTCGGCGCCACGTCGCCAGGCTGGGCGCAAACCCTGAACCTGCCCAACGTCACCCCGACACCCAACACCGTTGGCGTTGCCCGGGATAGCAACGTGGCCATGCCGTTCAGTGCATCGGCAACACTCACCTTTGAGCAGAACTTCATTGTTCATGGCAACCAGATCGCCCGCTACCCGGGCACCTTCACGGGTAACAACTCCGCCACCGTCACCTTCAATCCTGACGCCAGCTTCAAACCGGGCGAGCGCATTCAGTTGAGCTATACCGGCGGCGATCGCGTGGTGTGGGAATTCATCGCCGCCACTACCGGCGGCAGTGGCATCTTTGCGGACAGCGGCCAGACGCTGGGGACGCCAGCCACCCGGAGTGTCGTGTTAGGCGATGTGGACGGCGACAGTGACCTTGACTTGATCGAGGGGAACGACGGTCAGGCCAACCGGGTGTGGCTGAACAATGGTTTGGGGACGTTCAGTGACAGTGGTCAGGCCCTGGGCGCGAACAACACGCGCAGCGTGGCGCTGGGCGATGTGGACGGCGACAGTGACCTTGACTTGATCGAGGGGAACGACGGTCAGGCTAACCGGGTGTGGCTGAACGACGGTTCGGGTGTATTCACCGACAGCGGCCAGACCTTGAGCAGCTCAAATACCACCAGCGTCGCGTTGGGCGATGTAGATGGCGATAGCTACCTGGATGTGGTCGTGGGGAACGATGGGCAGGCTAATCAGGTATGGTTGAACAATGGTTTGGGGACGTTCAGCAACAGTGGTCAGGCCCTGGGTACGAACAACACGCGCAGCGTGGCGCTGGGCGATGTAGACAGTGATGGCAATCTTGACCTGATCGAAGGAAACGATAGCCAGGCCAGCCGGGTATGGCTGAACGACGGTTCAGGCGTGTTCACCGACAGCGGCCAGACCCTGGGGACACAAGCGACCTACAGCGTAGCGCTCGGGGACGTGGATAATGACAACCACCTGGATGTGGTGCTGGGGAACGATGGACAGGCGAACCAGGTGTGGCTGAACAATGGCCTGGGGACGTTCAGCGACAGCGGCCAGGCCCTGGGCGCGAACAACACGCGCAGCGTGGCGCTGGGCGATGTGGACGGCGACAGTGACCTTGATCTGATCGAGGGGAACGACGGTCAGGCCAACCGGGTGTGGCTGAACGACGGTTCGGGTGTATTCACCGACAGCGGCCAAACGTTGGGGGCGCAAGCCACTTACAGCGTGGCGCTGAGTGATGTGGATGCGGACAACGACCTCGACCTGGTCGAGGGCAACAACAATCAGGCTAACCGGGTGTGGCTGAATCAAGCTCCGGTTGACGGCGCTTGTGGCGCTGCCAACAATACACCCGTGATCGCTGCCCCTACCACGAACCTGTGCAACACCGGAACGGCCAGCAGTGTCAGCGGCACCGGACCGTGGCTCTGGACGTGTGTGGGCAGTGGCGGCGGAACCACTGCTAACTGTTCGGCGCCGCTCAGTAGTGGCGGTGGCGGTGTAGTCCCGATCAGCGGTGTGTGTGGCAGTGCAAACGGTCAGGTATTGACCAGTCCTCCCAACACTGGTCTTTGCACGCTCGGCAGCGCCAGCGCGGTTATCGGTACCGGTCCTTGGGATTGGACTTGCACTGGCAGCTTTGGCGGCAGCGACGCTTCGTGCAGCGCAACCCTGCAAACCTACAATGTCATTGCCACTGCTGGCTCCGGGGGGGCGATTAGTCCGGCGACGCAGGTAGTCGGGCATGGCGCGATCGCCACGGTCACGATCACACCGGAAACCGGTTACGCCATTACTAAGGTTGACGGCTGTAATGGCAGCTTGTCCGGCAATCTATACACTACTGGGCCAATCACGGCGGCTTGCACAATCAACGCGGTCTTCACAATCACAGCCAGCGCCACGACCACGACCCTGACCAGCGCCCCGAATCCCTCCTTGTTCGGGCAGGTGGTCACTCTAACCGCTATGGTGCACAGCACCAGCGCCATACCTAATGGCGTAGTGGTTTTCCAGGAAAGGGAAATGACCATCCCCGGCTGCGCCAATGTCACTCTAAGCGGTGGTGCGGCAAGCTGCACTACGGCTATCCTGCCGGTGGGCGTTCAAACCCTCCGCGCTGTTTATGCAGGTAACGCCACCTTCATTGCCAGCACCGGAACCCACACTCATAAGGTCAACGCCTTAACTCCAGTAGAGGTCACTACCCCCGGCTTGCCTAATGCTGTAGTGGGCTTGCCTTATGTTGCTACGCTTGACACGAGCGGCGGCAAACCGCCCTACACCTACACGGCCACTGGCCTGCCGGCCGGCTTGATGCTCAGCGCTGCGGGTGTCTTGTCCGGAACGCCCCTGGTGGCTGGTCCGGCAACCGTGGTTATCACCGCTACGGATGCTCAGGGCGAGACAGATCAGCGGATCTATCCATTGACCGTTGCCGCCGAACTGACCGTAGCGACGCCCTATTTGATCAATGGGATTCAGGGTGCTGCCTACGGGCAAATATTGACGGCTGTAGGCGGAAGTCGACCTTATACCTGGGACCTGTTGGCTGGCGTGTTACCGGACGGATTGACCCTTGATTCGGTCAGTGGCCTGCTGAGCGGTATCCCTGCAACCTCCGGTGTGCAGGCCTTCACTGTGCAGGTCACCGATGTTGATCGCCAGATCGCCCAGCAGGATCTAACACTGACCATTCAGACCGCAAATTTCACCCGGTCTGACCCGGTGAATCCGCGACTGTCGCCCGTCACTGCGGCGCTCACGCTGAATCCGGCGGCCGGCCCGGCCTGCACCTTGAACGACCAGAACACGTTCACCTTGAATCTCGGTGAGCATGGCGTGCCGGTGACCGGTCCAGCAGGTCTCCGCTTCCCGCACGGCTTGCTCCAGATCGAAGTAGCCGGCTGCACGCCGGGCGATACCCAGCTGATGCTGACTCTGGTGTATCCGCAGACCCTGCCGTCTGGCACTCAGTTCTGGAAATATGGCCTGACGCCGACGAATCCAACCGCACACTGGTATGCGTTGAGCGGCGTGGTGATTTCCGGCAACACCGTGACCTATACGATTGATGACGGTGGCTGGGGCGATGACGATCTCACCGCCAACGGCGTGATCATCGATCCGGGCGGCCCAGCCGCACCCGACTTCGCGTTAACGGGTGAGCTGCCCGTTGCCGGTCAGGTTGGTGAAGCGTATGAAGGGACGCTCACGGCCTACAACGGCATCGGTCCCTACGCGTGGGGCCTTGCCGCCGGTACCCTGCCGAATGGTTTGGCGTTGCTTGAAGTCGCCCCGGACGACCCCACGGCACTCCTAAGCGGGACGCCAACCCGCGCTGGCGACTTTGTCTTCACCTTCCAGGTCGTGGATGAAGGGAACGATAATCGCACCGCGCAGCAAACTTTCACCGTGGCCATTGCCCCGGAATCCCCGGATGCTTGTGCCTGGGGCCTGGGACCGGATACTGATGGCGACGGCGTACCCGATGCCGTGGAAGTCACTCAGGGTACCGATCCACACGTCAAGGACAACGAGGTCTTTACCCGCCCCGATGCCTTCGTGGCGCAGACCTACCGGGATTTGTTGCAGCGGGAAGCAGACGCCAACGGCCTCGCGTACTGGCAACAACAGTTGCAGGCGGGTCTGACCCGGGGTGAATTCATCGACGCCTTCTACCAGTCGAGCGAGTTCCAGCAAGGGGTTGGCGCGATCACCCGGCTCTATCACGCTGCCTTCAATCGCACCCCGGATGCCTGTGGCCTGGCCTACTGGGTTGATCAGTGGCAGGCCGGCGATCCTCTGGAACACATCGCCGCATTCTTCGTGGTCAGCGGCGAATTCCTCGATCAGGGATTGACCGATCCGATGGACTTTGTAACCCGGCTTTATGAAAATGTCCTGGACCGGGAACCGGACGCCGACGGTCTCGCCTACTGGCTGGATCAACTGGAGCAGGGTGCAACCTGGGGCGAGGTGCTGCTCGGCTTTACCCAATCGCCGGAATACCGTGCTGCACTGGACAGTCGGGTTACTGCCGATCTCTACTATCTCGGTTTCCTGGATCGCGATCCGGACCCGGCGGGCTACGCCTTCTGGGTCAATGACCTCGACCAGACGGCGGACTCCGCATCGGTGCATGAGGCGGTGCAAGCCGGAACGGAATACCGTTATCGCGTTCTCGGCGTTTCGGGCGTGACCCGGCGGTAAATCCCGCTAGATCCCCTCCAAACCTCATCATCCCCTTGTAAAATCAAGAGGTGGTGGGGTGGTGTGGGGTCGTACCGCATTGATTTTGATCTCCTCTTTTGAACAGACGCGCCCATGTCCCTACCCACGATCCCCGTCATCATTCCAGCCTATCGCAAGCCAGAGCAACTGCGTCAGTGCCTGGCTTGTCTGGCCCGACAAACCCAACCGGTGGAGACTTTCGTGCGCGATAACAGCGAGGATAATATTTATTACACCGCTGCCATGAATGAGGGCATCCGCCGGTTCCTGGCGACAGACCGTCCGGCGATGCTGCTGCTCACCCAGGATATGTACCTGGCGCCCGACGCTGTCGAGCAGTTATGGCGCTTCATGGCGGCGCATCCATCCTGCGGCATTGCCGGACCGATCGAGACGCTCAGAGGTCATCCCCAGCGCCTGGCCAAGGGCGGCGGACTGGAGTCTTTTCCCTGGGGACGCCACCGGTTGGCGCCAGTGGACGAGTTCCAGTACGACGAACGGTTACACTGGATTAATGGTGTCTGCCTGTTACTACGCCGGGAGATGATCGAGGAAATCGGCTTATTGGATCGCAACATGAGGCTCATCTGTAGCGACGTGGACTATTGTCTAACTGCTCGCGAACGTGGCTGGCAGGTCTGGCGGGTCGGCGCGGCGCTAGGTGAACATGAAACAGGTGGCGCCAGCACCGGGTTAGAGAATGATCCGGAGCTGGAACGCATTAAAATCAATGATGTACTGTTTTTTGCCACAAAGTGGCTAACCGGAGATCTTTATCGCAAGCTCGCCTATGGAGGCGAGGCCCTGACGCCGGAAGCGATCGCCACGAGCCTGCGCGAATTACGCGGTGAACCGGAGCCGGCACTGGCCAGCGCTGAAAAAACGATCAACGCATCCCGTCTCCGTCATGACCGGTTACCTTTATCCTTGGATTATTACAGTTCACCGCGACCGGAAGTAATGGCGCTCGTGTCGCCTCAGGCGAGGATCATTCTGGATATTGGTTGTGGCGCCGGCGCGCTTGGCAGTTATCTCAAGGCGCGCCAGCCGTGCCATGTCAGCGGCATAGAAGGCATCCGGACTGCCGCTCATTTTGCCGCCATGGTTCTGGATACCGTCCATGTCGGCGATATCCTGGAAATCCTGCCGACGCTACCCGAGGCGCATTTTGACACGATCATCATGGCGGATGTGCTGGAACACCTGGCGGATACGGATCAGGTGCTGGAGTGCGTGCGCCGTAAATTGAACATGGATGGCGAACTGATCCTGAGTTTGCCGAACGTCGGTCATTGGTCAGTGCTTCGGGACTTGCTGGAAGGGCGGTGGGAATACCGTGAACGAGGCATTCTCGATCGCTTGCACTTGCGCTTTTTCACGCGAACCAGCGCGATAGCAGCATTGGCGCGTCATGGCTTCGACATCGTACATATTGAGTCGACGACGGTAGATGTGCAACCACCCCAGGGTCTGGCCGCAGCGTTACGCGAATTCGGCGTAGCCGCAGCGACGTTCGAACAGGACAGCCGTTGTTTCCAGTACCTGTTCAGAGCGCGCCAGGCCACATCATCCCGCCGGGTCCATTCCGCAGATGAAATGACCCGGTTATGAACAAGCCACTGTCGATTGCTCCGCACCGTCAACATGAACGGACCGATCTCCCGGTGCTGGCGGCGCTGGCTCGCGAACATCTCCAGGCCGGTGATCGAACTGGCGCTGAATCCATCTTCCGCGAAGTGATGCGCCGCTGGCCAGACCTGGCCCTGGGCTACGACGGTCTCGGGCAACTCTGCTTGAGCGCACAGCGCTACCCGGACGCAGTAGCCTGTTTCCGCAATGCAGTCGCTCGCGAACCAGACACCGCTGCGCACCACAACAATCTTAGTCTGGCGCTCTACCGGCAGGGTGATTACCCGGCTGCCGAGCAGGCCGGACGGGCCGCGTTGCGCCTCAATCCGGTTTACCCCGAAGCCTGGAACAATCTGGGCAACGCCCTGTTCGGTCGTCAGGAGTCAGCGTTCGCCCGCGCGGCTTACCGTGAAGCCGTGCATCACCGTCCTGGCTATGTCAAGGCTTGGCTGAATCTGGCGCGAGTAGAAATTCTGCTCAACAATAACATTGCCGCCCGCCGCGCCGCCCGCCACGCCTTGCGACTCACATCGGAATCGGCGCTTGGCTGGCAGCTGCTCGCCCAGGCGGAGCAGGGCCTGCGCCATTACCCGGAGGCGTTGGCGGCGGTTGATGAGGCGCTATGCCGGTCGCCGGAGACGGTGGATTTGTTGATCCTCAAGGGCGGCTTGCTGCGTGACGCCTTTCAACCGGAGGCGGCCATAACACTACTAGACCGTGCGACACGCCAGAATCCCGAGAACAGCCAGACGTGGAACGAACTGGGGCTGACTCTGGATGCGGTCAATCGCTTGCCCGAAGCGGCTGCGGCTTTCGATCAGGCCATCGCCGCTCTGGCGGCTGACGGTCGACAAACAGGAGAGAACCGTATCGAGATTACCCCGGAGACGATGGCGACCTTGCACAAGGTGCGCTATAACCGGACGATGAATTATTTGAAACAGGGCGATTTTGCCCAGGGATGGACCGAGTATTTCCACCGCTGGAATGGGCGAGGACGGGATTTTGACCGGGAATTCGGCATTCCGCGCTGGCAGGGCGAAACACTGGACGATCAACACCTGCTGGTCGTGACTGAGCAGGGGCTGGGCGACACGCTGCAATTCATCCGCTATCTCGATCTGCTCATCAAACACGCGCGTCCAGCCAGGGTCACCCTGGTCACCACTCCACCCTTGGCCAAACTACTGGCCGACTACCCAGGCATTGACCAGTTTATCCTGCCCGGGCAGCAGCTCCTTCCGGCGCAGCATTACACATTACTGATGGACCTGCCCTACTGGTTCCAGACCCGACTGGACACCATTCCGGCCCATGTTCCCTACCTGCCGATATCCCACAAGCTGCGCCAAACCTGGCGGCAAATCCTGGACCGCCTGCCGCCGGGTCGACGCATTGGCATCGCCTGGCAGGGCAATCCCGAGTTCGGTCAGGACTATCTGCGCTCCATCCCCCTGGCCCGGCTCGCGCCTCTCTTCGAGGTGCCTGGCATTCAGTGGGTGCAACTGCAACGCAATGCTGGGGTGGAGCAAATCGCTGAACTAGACCTGCCGATTCAGGATATGGGCGACGCCAACCTGGTTGAAACCGCCGCCCTGGTCGCAGGGCTGGATCTGATTATTACCTCGGATTCGATGATCGCCCATCTGGCCGGAGCGCTGGGCCGACCGGTCTGGGTGCTGCTGTCGGCCAAAGGCGAATGGCGGTTTCTCGTCGACCGCGACGACTCACCCTGGTATCCGACCATGCGCCTGTTTCGGCAAACTCGCCTGGGCGACTGGGCAACCGTGGCTGAACGGGTCCGTGCAACACTAGCGGCGTGGGTCTTATCATGAAACATCAGACGCCATTAAGGATTTACTCCTTCGATGCCTATGACCGTCACTTGTGTCTGAAACCCTCGTTAGCGATGTTCCTGGTCCTTTCGTACAGTGTTCGCCATCTGCTCCTGGTCTTTCTGCTGTACTTTCCTTTTGTGATGCGACCCGTGGATATGGCAACGCTCAAGCACCTGATGGCGACGTCGCTGGGCGTCTCCCTGGGGATAGCCGATCTGCCGGCGTTGCTGGTCTTACTGGCCTGGCGCCACCGGCGACCGGAAGCTGGAACAGCGTGGCGCTGGCTCTGGCGCCAGGGCCGGTTGGCGTTACTGACAACCCTGGTTGGGCAGGGCGCGCTGCTGATGGGTACACAGGCAGAGCAATTGTGGATCGGCGGCGAGCAAGGCGCGCTTCTGGCCATTTGCCTGATAGCGCAGGGTTGGGCGCTCACCTATGTGGTCTTTTCCCGTCGGCTGGCCGATGTGTTCCGGGACTTTCCCGCCCCGCCACGAGATGAGATGATCGGTTAGCACTGCTGCACAAGAATCCCTGGAACCAATCATATCATTGTGACCTCATCTGCTATCGGCCAAATCAGGATCGATCCGGGACTGAACGGGTTTCAGTTATACTCGCGCTTGCCCAAACACCTGAACCTGATCCAGGCTATCCAATATGCTGTTGCAAACCGGCATTATTACAATCTTCTCTTCCAGACCCTGGACGGCTTGCGGGTACCCGTGTTCGCGTTGCGCCTTGAAGCATCCAACACGGGGACGATCTTGCAGATTCCGTCGTTGCTGGCCGACACTCCTCCAGAGCAATGGGTCGCTGCGATCCATCGCGCCGCGCCGCCTGCCGGCCTGGGGAAACATGGATTCCAGCGGCCCGATTTGCTGAGTAGCGATCTGTTTACTCTTTTAGGTGTGTCCACGCGTTATCAGGCCATTGCCCAACAACTCCCCACTGGCGCCCGGGTGCTGGATTTCGGTTGCGGCGCCGGCCTGGGATCCCTGATGCTGTCAACTCATGCTCACATCGACCTGACGGCGGTAGACGACAGTCCAGTCGCCATTGAGGAAGCACGATCCTTCCTGGGGGCGAACAGCATCGATTTTCGCACGAACGATCTGGACGCTATCGATGGAGAGTTCGACGCGATTATCGTCTCGGAAGTGCTGGAGCATATCCGTGACTGGCCAGGAATCCTGTCGTCGTTGCGCCAGCGACTGCATCCTGCCGGCCAATTGCTGATTACCCTCCCCAATTGGCGCTACCATGGTAGCCATCTCAACCCGGACCATGTCGAGGATTGGAGTCGGGCGCGGGTCCGGCGCTTGTTCAGCGGCCAGGGTGGAACCATTCAGGGACTCCCCGTCCGTTCCTTGCCTGATCAGCGGGTTGAACCGCAACCGCTCGACGCGCTCAAGCCCGCCGCCAGCGAATTTTTTCTGATTCGGCTCACTCAGGATTTTCGCACCCACATACCCGTGATTGGCCGGGTGCTGCTGGTGGCGCATGCCATCGCACCTTTTTCCCACAGTGGTGTTGCGCTCAGCACCCTGCATCAAGCAGAAGCCTTGCGCCGGGTGGGCATCGCCGTCGCCGTTCTGGTGTCCGACGCCCAGGTTAATCGAGCGCAGGTCGATACTACCACGCACCCTTTCCCGGTCTATCATGCCCCAGGCGGCAATTTTTTCGAGGTTTTTCAGCGCGAACATACCCATATCCAGGACGTGCGCCCGGTTCTGCAAGCGATGGAAAGTATCATCGAACAATTTCGCCCGGAGGTCGTGCATTTGAATGACTATCTAGGTTTTCCCTCGCGCATTTTGAAGTTGTTGCACGATCTCGGCTGTGTGGTGATTCGCCAGATCCGGAATATTGAAGAACTCTGCCTGCGGGCCAATCCGGTGCTGGACGATCCCTTGCGCCTGTGCGCAGACTGGTTTGATGCCCGCCGCTGTCTGGAGTGCAACGCCATCCCGCCACACCCGCCCAGCGACTATTTCCGGATTCTGCGCGAACTGCAGATCGCCGAACTCCAGCTCTGGCGCGATTTTCTGCGGCAGTTTTACTGCCATCATGTGAATGGCCTGGCGTTCGCCAGCACTGCCTTCCGGGAGCGTTTTCTGACATATCTGGACTTCCCGACAGAATGCACCCGGATCATCCCGATCAGCGTAGACGCCGAAGCCCTGCAAGCGGAGGTCCATAGCGCACGGCCTGACTCCATTCGACTAACCGGCGAAGGTTCCCGCCCGGTCTGCTTTATGTTTCTTGGTTCCCTGCAACCGCGCAAAGGAGCGCACCTGCTGACTGCAGCGGTCCAGCACTTGCGCGAACAGGGTTACGGTAACTTTGAAGTGCTCGTAGCCGGGATGCGTGAATCCTTCGCTGCCGGGATCCATACCGAAATCCTGGCTGCGGCGAACACACCTGACAGCCCGATTCGCTATCTGGGGTCCTACCAATGGGCGGATTTAGGGCGACTGCTGCAAGACGTCGATGTCGGTCTGACTCCCTCGTTGTTCGAGACGGCTTGCCGCACCCTGCACGAATTCCTGGTCATGGGCATCCCGGTCATCGCTCATCGATTTTTCGGCTCGGAGATCGTGAGACCGGGGGAAAACGGTCTGTTGCTGGACACCGGAGAGGCCGCTGCCCTGGCCGAAGCCATGCGCGCCATTCTTGACGATCCGGCGCTACTTGCGCGCCTGCGCGCCGGTGCGGCCCAGACCCGGATTCCGACCCCGGACGAGGAAGCGACTGCCCTGCTGGCTTTCTATGAAGAGATGGCAACTCGCCGGTTCAGCGCCATGCCGTGGGGTTATCTTAAAACTTAAAACTTAAAACTTTAAAAAACATGATCATCAGCCGCACCCCGTTTCGCGTCTCCTTCTTTGGCGGGGGGACCGATTATCCTGACTGGTATCGCGAACAGAGCGGGCAAGTGCTATCCACCACCATTGACAAATACTGCTACATTGCCTGTCGTCCCTTGCCGCCTTTCTTCGACTACCGTTATCGGGTGGTGTACTCCGTCATCGAAACGGTCCAAACCATTGACGAAATTCGCCATCCTGCGGTTAAGGCTATCCTAAGTCACCTCGATTGTCAGGAGAGTCTGGCCATCAACTATGACGGCGATCTGCCAGCTCGCTCCGGCTTGGGCACCAGCTCCAGTTTTACGGTGGGCCTGCTCAACGCTCTGCATGCCCTGCGCGGCCATTATATTGATGCCGACCGCCTGGCCCGTGAAGCCCTGCATATCGAACAGGTTCTGATGGGTGAATCAGTAGGCTCCCAGGATCAGATTGCCGCTGCCTATGGCGGTTTCAATCGCATTCGCTTCTATCCCAACAGCGCTTTCCAAGTCGAGCCAGTTGTCATTAGCACCACCAAACGGGAAGCGCTGAACGAGCATCTGATGCTCTTTTTTACAGGCGTCTCGCGCTACTCGGCGCATGTTGCCCGCGACAAGATCGCCAATTTGCACCAGCACGTTACGCAATTACAACGAATCGGGGCCGCCGTGGAAGAGGCCTTGCGCCTCCTCAGCAGCGAGGACAGTATTCTGCCCTTTGGCGAGTTGCTCGACGAGGTATGGCGACACAAACGCGCCTTGTCCGATCAGGTTACCAACCCGGCTATCGACGACCTTTATTGCGAAGCCCGGTCCGCGGGCGCCATCGGTGGTAAACTGCTGGGGGCAGGCGGCGGGGGTTTCTTCCTGCTCTTTGTGCCGCCAGATCGGCAAGCTGCGGTGCGCCAGCGTCTGGGACGCCTGATCCATGTCCCCTTGAGATTTGATGACTCAGGCTCGAAAATCGTGCTCTATCAACCCAACGGCCTCGGTTAAATGTCTTACTCCCGGAATCAGCCCCTTTCCAAGCAATTTGAATATGAAACATAAGTAATACCAAGCTTCTGGCTAATAACTTCGATGGACAAGACTGCACGCATTTACGTCGCCGGTCATCGCGGTTTGGTCGGCGCCGCCTTGGTCCGGCAATTGATCGCACAGGGCTACTGCAACCTTCTGACCCGCACCCGTGCCGAGTTGGATCTCACCCAACCGGATGCGGTCGACGCCTTCTTCGCCGTCGAACGTCCTCAACACATTTTTCTGGCCGCAGCCAAAGTTGGCGGTATTCAGGCGAATGCTACTTATCCAACCAACTTCATCATTGATAATCTCGCCATTCAACAAAGCGTGATCACCGCCGCTCACCGCCACGGAGTAGAACGTCTGCTATTTTTTGGCTCCAATTGCATCTACCCCCGAGACTGTTCTCAGCCGATTCGCGAAAACGATCTTCTCACCGGTCCGCTAGAGGATACCAATCGCGCCTATGCTATCGCCAAGCTCGCTGGTATTGAAATGTGTCGCGCTTATCGCCGCCAACATGGAGCGCGCTACCTCACCGTAATGCCCGTCAATCTTTACGGTCCGGGTGATTGCTACGACTTGCAAAATTCCCATGTCCTGCCGGCGTTGATGCGCAAATGCCATGAGGCCAAAGTGCGAGAAGCGACTGAAATCGTAGTCTGGGGCAGCGGAACCCCGCGCCGGGAGTTTCTCTACAGCGACGACCTGGCCACTGCCTGTGTTTTCCTGATGAACCTCGTTGACGCCGATTTTGACACTTTGTTGGACGAGCCTAGCGCGACCGGGTTGATCAATATTGGTGGTGGTAAAGATTTAAGCATTGCTGATCTTGCCCGGATTGTCGCTCGCGTCATTGGCTTCACCGGCGCCTTAACATTCGACACGCGCAAGCCGGACGGGACGCCCCATAGACAGCTCGACATTCGACGCATCCGCGCGCTTGGCTGGCGACCAACAACTTCACTCGAGATCGGCATTGCCCAAGCCTATCAGGATTTTCTCGACAATGAATTATGATGAATGTCATCACACCTCGTTTCGCGTCTCCTTCTTCGGCAACAGAATCGATTATCTCGATTAGTAGCGTGAATATCGCGAGCGTTGCCCACCACCATCACACTGTGATCATGGACCACTCTCTGTACCATCATGTCTGCTGACGCTATCGACATCCTGTTCATCCATCCCGGCTCTCACCGCCCACTTTACCAGGGACTGAGCGACGCATTCAGCGCCATTGAACCGCCCGCGTTCGCCGGCCTGTTTGCCAGCTACCTGCGTCTTCAGGGCTGCTCGGTGGGCATCCTGGACGCGGCTGCCCTGGGCCTGGAACCCGCCGAGGTTGCTCGCCAGGCCCTGGAAGACTGGAATCCGACCCTGATCGCCCTGGCTGTCTATGGCCATCAACCTTCAGCGTCTACCCAGCTCATGACCGCTGCCGGGGCCATTGCCGCCGCCGTTAAAGCGCTCGATCCCACGCGCCCGATCTTCATGACCGGCACCCACCCCGCGGCCCTGCCGCGCCGCACGCTGGAGGAGGAAGCGGTCGACTTTGTCTGCGACGGCGAAGGCCCGGTTACGCTGTTGAAAACCTTGACCGCCCTTCAAGCTGGAGGTCGTGATTTCTGCACCATCCCCAGTCTGTGGCGACGCCAGGATGGCCACATTGTTGCGCCCACGGCCCATGAACTGCTGATCCAGGATCTAGATCAAACCATGCCTGGCATCGCCTGGGATCTGTTGCCCATGGAACGCTATCGCGCCCATAACTGGCACTGCCTGGATCGTCTCGACCGGCGCGCGCCCTACGCCTCCATCCACACCGCGTTGGGCTGCCCCTATCGTTGTAGTTTCTGCTGTATCAACGCCCCGTTCCATCAGCCGTCTTACCGGATGTGGAGCGCCGCCAGTGTCCTGCGGGAGATCGACCGACTGGTCAATGACTATGGGGTGACCAACATCAAAATTATCGATGAAATGTTTGTCCTCAATCGCCGGCATGTCCTGGATTTGTGCGACGGCCTCATCGCGCTCGGCCATCCGCTCAACCTCTGGGCCTACGCGCGCGTCGACACGATCAGGGAAGAATGGCTGCCCAAACTCAAGGCTGCCGGTTTTAACTGGCTGTGCCTGGGCATCGAAAGCGCCAGCCGCCACGTCCGCGACGGCGCTGACAAGCATTATTGCAACGAGGACATCATCTCCGTGGTGCGGCAGATTCAGTCCGCCGGCATTCACGTCTTGGGCAACTACATCTTCGGCCTGCCCGACGATACCGCCGAGAGTATGCAGGACACGCTGGATCTGGCGCTGGCGCTAAATTGCCAATTCGCCAACTTTTATACCGCCGCCGCTTACCCCGGTTCGGCCCTGTACCGCCAGGCTGTCGCCCAGGGTCTAGAATTGCCGCGCCGCTGGCATCACTTTTCCCAGCACAGCGCGGAGACTCTACCGCTGCCCACCGCCACGCTAACGCCCGCCGAGGTGCTGGCCTTTCGCGACCGGGCGTTCACCACCTACTTTACCTCGCCGCATTATCTAGCAATGGTAGAGCGCACCTTCGGCCCGGCGGCCTCCGCACACCTGCACCGCATGACTGCTATTCCGCTGCGGCGCAAACTGCTGGAGGCTATGCCATGAACCCTGCAACATCTCTCCCACTCGATTTGCCAGCGCTGCGCCAGAAAGCCGACTGGGTCTGGCGCGAAACCCTGCGCATCCACCGCCGTTCCCCGGAAACCCGGGTGGCGTCCGCACTATCCTGCATTGAAATTCTGGTCGCGCTGTACTATGGCGGCTTCCTGCGCTACGACTCGAAGCTGCCACCCTGGCCTGACCGAGACCGCTTCATCGCCAGCAAGGGCCACGGTGCCATCAGCCTGTACCCGATTCTGGCTGATCTCGGCTTTTTCCCCCGCGAAGCGCTCACGCAGATCGGGCAACCGGATGCGCTGTTAAGTGTAATCCCGGAACCTGCCATTCCCGGTGTTGAGACCATCAACGGCGCGCTCGGCCACGGCGTCGGCGTCGGTTGCGGCATGGCACTGGCCCTGCGGCGCCATGATCCGGCCAGGCGCGTGGTGGTACTGGTCGGCGATGGCGAGTTGCACGAAGGCGCCAACTGGGAAGCCTTTATGCTGGCGGCCCAGCATCGGCTGGACAACCTGACCGTCATCGTCGATAACAATCACATCAGCATGCTCGGTCCCACTGACGAGATCGTCAGTCACCGCTCCCTGACTGTCAAACTGGCGGCGTTCGGCTGGGCGGCCCATCAAGTCGACGGCCATGACCTGGAAGCGCTATTGACGGTGCTGGCCGCTGCGACACCCGGCCAGCCGTGTTGCATCGTTGCCGATACCCATAAGGGTCGAGGCGTTCCCGGACTGGAAGATGCGCCTCTGAGCCACGTCATGGGTATCCCGCCCGCCCAGCTCGACGACCTGCTCGGAGAGACGCCATGAGCGCCACGGTGCGCCCGATGCGCGACGCGGTACTGGAAACGCTGATCGAGCGGATGGCCGCCGACGCCGATCTTTTCCTACTCAGCGGCGACTTTGGCTCGCCGGTACTCGACCGGTTGCGCACGCAATACCCCGACCGCTTTATCAATGTCGGCATCGCCGAGCAAAACCTCATCAATGTCGCTGCCGGGATGGCCCTGGAAGGCTGCAAAGTCGTCGCTTACGCCATCGCTCCGTTTCTCACTCTGCGTGCGTTCGAACAGATTCGCATCAACTTGTCCCTGATGGCGGAATTCCGCCCGATGACGGTAGTGCTCATCGGGGTCGGCGCGGGATTCAGCTATACGCTGGCGGGGCCGACCCACCAGTGCCTGGAAGATTTGACCGTAATGCGCGCCCTGCCCAACCTCGATGTCTACTGCCCGGCGGACTGGCCGACTGCGCAAGCGCTGGTGGTCCAGTGCCTGAACCGTTCTCGCATCAGTTATCTGCGGCTGGACGCGGCGGCGCTGCCGGCGTTGCCTGACCCGCTCGGAACTGGCCCGCATCTCGGTTTTCGCGTCCTGCGCACTGGCGGCTCGCTAGTGCTGCTGGCCACCGGCTATATGAGTCATGTCGCTCTGCGCTTGACCGATCGACTGGCAGCGACTGGCCAGACCTGCGGCGTAATCGATCTGTATACCCTGTTGCGCTTTGACACTTCGGCGCTGGCCGGAGCGCTGGCACAGTACGCCACGATCATGTCCCTGGAAGAAGGCTTCGTTGCCTGCGGCGGCCTGGACGCCCTGACGCTGAACCTAGTCAATGACTATCGGCTGCGCTGCCGCGTGATCGCTCATGGCATCCCTGCCGGCTACCGCTTCGGCCAGGGTTCGCGGGAACAGTTGCTGGCGAAGGCCGGTCTGAGCGAAGCAACCCTATGGCAACAGGTTTCCCACCTGGCTACCTGCGAGAACGCGCCTGATGAAATTTGAACTGTCCTGGAACACCTTCGGCGCAGAGGAAATCGCCGCATTGCACCGCACCATCGACAGTGGGCGCTTCACGATGGGACCGCAGGTTGCGGCTTTTGAGGCGGCTTTTGCCGAACGTTTCGACGTCTGCCATGCGCTGATGACCAGTTCCGGCTCCGCCGCTAACCTGTTGGCGGTTGCCGCGTTGTGCTATCGGCAGGAACGACCCCTGCAACGAGGCGATGAGGTCATTGTCCCGGCGATTGGCTGGGCGACCACCTACGCCCCGCTGCAACAATATGGGTTGCGCCTGCGCTTCGTGGACGTAGAGCTGGAGACGCTGAATCTGGACGTTACGCAACTAGAACAGGCACTGACCCCGCGCACCCGGATGCTGGTGGCCGTCAGCATCCTGGGCAATCCGGCGGCACTGGATCAAATGCGCGTCTTCTGCGATCGCCACGATTTGATTTTCCTTGAAGATAATTGCGAATCGTTGGGGGCGGAACTGAACGGTCGTTATGCCGGTACGTTTGGCGACCTCGGCACCTTTAGCTTTTTCTTCTCGCATCATATTTCCACCATGGAAGGTGGGATGCTGGTGACCGACGATCCCGAGCTGTATCAACGGGCCTGTTCCCTGCGCGCGCATGGCTGGACCCGCAACCTGCCGCAACCCAATCAAATCTGTGAGAAGCGCGACGACGATTTTTTCGAGGCGTATCGCTTCATCCTGCCCGGTTACAATCTGCGTCCCCTGGAATTCAGTGGCGCGGTCGGTCTGGAGCAGCTCAGGAAACTCGATGGTTTTCTGGCAGTGCGCCGGCGCAATGCCGCTCATTTTGTTGAACTGTTTGGTGGTCGCCGGGACGTGATCATTCAACGAGAACATGGGCGCAGCAGCTGGTTTTCCTTTACCCTGATCCTGCCTCCCGAGTTAGGTGATATTCGGAGCCAGGTGTTGGATGCCTTGCGCCAGGCTGATATTGAATTCCGCATCATCACCGGGGGTTGCTTTCCTTGCCATGAGGTGATTCGGTATTTTGATTACGATACCCTCGACGACCTGTCCAACGCCCGCCTCGCGCATGAACGCGGCTTTTTCATCGGCAACTATCCGGTAGACCTGCGCGCCCAACTGGATCGACTGGCCGGGGTCCTGGATCAGGCGTTGTCTGCTTCGTGAACCTGGTCATCTGGTATTATCGGCTGAAATTTCCCATCGGAGAGTCCTGACAATGGCTTATTTACCACCGGATGAACTGTTGGCCATGGGTTTTCACAAGCTCGGACGAAATGTGCAGGTCAGCACCCGGGCCGTGTTTTATGAACCGCACCTCATCGAACTGGGCGATCAGGTTCGTATTGATGATTTTTGTGTGATTTCCGGACGAGTGACGCTGGGTCGCAATGTACTGATCACAGTCTTTTGCAACGTTGCCGGAGGTCAGGCGGGCGTGTCGATTGGTGACTTCTCCGGGTTGGCCTATGGCTGCCATGTCTTTGCGCAGAGCGAGGATTTCAGTGGACGCTATCTGAACAACTCCACCTTGCCGCGCGATCTGCGGTGGGAAACAAAGAAACCGGTTCACATTGGCCGACATTGTAATGTCGGAACCCATTGCGTCATTGTCCCCGGCGTGACCCTGGCGGACGGTACGGCGGTCTACGCCCAGTCGTTGGTCACCAAATCCACCCAACCCTGGTCGATTTATTTTGGTGTCCCGGCGCGGCGCATCAAGGACCGCCGAAAGGATATGCTTGAATTGGAGAAGCACTACCTTCAGCAGGAAGAAGCATCTGTCGAAACAGCATCGTCAATCCAGGGCTGAACCTGTTGGCTGGTCGGAGAAATTCAAATGCCATTTAACAAAGTCTGCCTGATTCGTCCCAGTATCTTTACCACCTCCGATTCACTGGGGGTCGAGATCATGCTGCCGTTTGGCCCGGCCTATCTGGCGGCGTACTTGCGTCAGGAGGGATTTGACATATCGTTCATCGATGCGCTGGGGGAAGGGATGAACCAGTACACGCCGCTGGACGACCTGCCGAACAGTTTTCTGCGCGGACTCACCCACGAAGAAACCGCCCAGCGCATTCCCGCGGATGTCGAGGTGATTGGCGTGTCGTCCATGTTCTCGGTGAACTGGGTAGTGACCCGACACTTGATCGAGACTCTACGGCGGCATTTTCCCACCGCGCTCTTGCTGGTCGGCGGCGAACATGCGACGGCCCTGCCGGAATATTGCTTGCGCAACGCGCCGGAAATCGATTACCTGGTGATCGGCGAGGGCGAGCAGACCACTGTCGAACTGTTGAAAACGCTGGCTGCTGGCGGCGTGGACGAGTCCGTTCCAGGCATCGCTTTTTTACGCAATGGCCAGTATCGGGCAACGACAGCGCGCCTCCGGGAAAAAGACTTGAGCGTATTTCCCTGGCCGGCGTGGGATTTGCTGCCCGTCGCCGATTACCTGGACAACGTCACCGCCAGTCTGGATTATGGGCGCACCATGCCGATCATGACCAGTCGCGGCTGTCCCTACAATTGCACCTTCTGCTCCAGTCCCGGCATGTGGGGGCGTCTGTGGCGTGTGCGTGCGCCGGAGGATGTAGTTGCCGAAATTGAGCATAACATCCGCACTTACCGGATCACGCATCTCGATTTCATGGACTTGACAACGGTGATGAAGCGCTCGTGGATCATTACTTTCTGCAAGTTGTTGATCGAGCGTCATCTGAAAATGAATTGGCAGATTATCGCCACCCGCACGGAAATGATCGACAGCGAAGTGGCCCAGTGGTTAAAACGGGCGGGATGTTCCTATATTACCTACGCGCCGGAAAGCGGTTCCGATCGCGTTCTGGCGAGCATCCGCAAGAAACTGGACAAGGAAGCCATGCTGACCTCGATCACCTCGGTCGTCGACGCGGGGATTGGCGTCAAGATGAATTTTGTCGCCGGTTTTCCCGATGACCGTCTGGTGGATATTCTGGCCAGCTATCGGATGGTGGCGCGCGCAGCTTGGCGTGGGGCGCATGACGCCAGCTTTTTTCCGTTCGCGCCCTACCCCGGATCAGCGCTGTTCCAGCGACTGGTCGATGAAGGCAAAATCGAGGTCAATGACCCCTATTTTTTCCGGCTCGCGCTCTACAGCGTCGGCTACATGAAGTCGGTCGCCTATCGTTTTAGCGATCATGGCCTGCGCTGGCTTTGTCTGATCGGCATGGCGCTGTTCTATAGCGTCAATTTCATCAGAAGACCCTATCGGCTTTGGTATCTGGTCCGCGATGTCAGGCGCCGCGAAGGCAAAACCAAACTGGCGGCTATTCTGGTCATGGTGATGAAAAACCGCCACAGAATCAGACATGCCACTACCGGTGGCTGATCGGTCAACAGTTTCAAATCGGCTGGTTCTTTTGTCCGACGTCAATAAATCTTCTGTTTTTGCTCTTCAAAGTGCGCACAAAATGCCAACCCAGCCGGGATTCGCTTTCGCGAGTGTAAATTTCCCGGATGAGCGACCAGGCGCGCTGCGGTCGGCGCAGGAAGCTGACCCCGTAGAACAGCGCCATGCCGAGAAAACACAGCCACCCCAGGGTTCGATTGCCGATATGATTGCAGTAAGATTTGACTTCGGACATGTTTTCGTAGGGCGTCAGTGTGATAAAAAACTTGTCATTGATCTCAATATGACCGTCTTTTAACAGCCTGTCGAAAAATGTCGAACCCGGTATCGGATAAAAAGGGAAGAAGGAAGCATCTTGCGCGCCAAGCCAACCCGCCAGAATCGCCACGCGATAACTGGCCAGAACGTCCCTCCAGGTTTCGTCGGGAAAGCCGATGACAAAATGAATTTTTGTTTTCAGTCCAGCCTCGATAACCCAACGCAGTTTTTGCAAGGCTTTTTGCTTGTCCAACTGTTTGTTAACCAGTTTTAGAGATCGCTCCGATCCCGATTCAAGGGGAAACCCAAAATACCCACAGCGTGAGTCTTTCAATAATTTAATCACTTCCTTATTCAGCGCTTCCAGGCGGGTGCCGGCCGGTATATTCCAGGTGATGGGTAGTTTCCGCTCCAGTAAGAGATTACAAAACTTGATAATCCAGGATTTCCTGACGATTCCCGCCTGATCGTAAAAATCGAAGGTGGTTACTCCGTAATCCCGAATATAACCCTCTATCTCGTCAATCACTTCTTCAGGGTCGCGAACCACCCAGAGTCGCCCCCACATATTAACGCTGGGGCAGAAGGCGCAGGCGTAGGGACAACCGCGACTGGCGATGATCGGCAATGTTTTCGCTTGTTCGGAGGTCACCACCGCTGACAGATTACCTTGGCGGAAATACTGGCTGACCGGAAACAAATCCCAGGCCGGTTGTGCCAGTTCGCTCAGATCCCGAATACGTTTGGGCGCTCCGGTCATCATGAATTGATTCTGATCAAGCCAGGCCAGTCCTGGAATGGATTGAAGTTCGCTGCCTTTCCCACTCAGCGCCTTTAGCAAACCTGCGGTCGTCCTTTCGCCCTCGCCCAGCACGACAAAATTGAGTTCCGGGGCATCGCGCAGGCAAAATTCCGGCAATACGGTGACATGTTCGCCACCAGCGATCAGCGGGGTTGTCGGGAACTGCTGACGGATGACGCGAATCACTTGCCGGACCACCGGCCAGTCAGCGGAATACATCGAAGAGACGCCAATCACATCACTATCCGAGGGAATTCGGGTAACGATTTCCGAGTCAGTTAGTCCTTGCCGCATGATGTTCTCAAATCCATCCACATCAACTGAGCTGACTCTCTCAATCGCCTCGCCGTAGGTGTCAACAAGCGCGACTTCCATGCCCGCCTTGCGCAGATAGCCCGCCAGATAGGCCAAGCCGATCGGGAGAAAAACCTCGGTGAGGCTCAATTTCGTCCTTCTGACCAGAGGGGGGCGAATCAGACAGATTTTCATAGGTTTTTTCCTCTAGTTTCCGGCAATTTTGCAGGTTTTTCCTCTTTGAGAAAGCGTCGGGCGGCTTTCTTATCGCGATGGGCGGTGAGCAGGAAGTCGATGGTCTGTCCTTCTTGATCTAGAGGTACTTCCACTGGCTTTTGATGTTAGGTCTCATCCATCCGCCAGTTTTGGCTCACCGGGCGCTTCTGCCCTTTGCGGAAAGCGGCTTCCAGTTGCAACGTGAACTTCTGAACCCAGCGATAGACGCTGGAATGATCCACGTCGACACCGCGCTCCGCCATCATCTCTTCCAAATGCCGATAACTCAACAGGTACGCCAAGTACCAACGGACACTCGTCAGGATAATGTCCTGTTCGAAACAATCACTTCTATTAAAATATAATCGGTTCTTCGAGGATTCTTGTGGAGCCAGTTGATCCAAGAGCCGCTCGCAGCTCCAGCTCGTTGAGCTTGCAAGAGGCAACGCCATCTTGACAGGCTAGTTTTGGCCTAAAAACCCACTTTCCATAGAAACCCACGAAGCACCTTAATTGGTTGCGGTAAAACATCAACACAACCTACATCTTTCTACTCTCCACGACCGGCGTAGTCTTCATCATTTTCTTGTCCGGATTAATAATTTCACGCACGAAACTGCGGACTTCCATGGATTTTCCCAGCATGTCGTCGGATATTACGAACTGTGCTTCCGGACTGGACGTGTACTCCAGCACCTGCGCCTTGGCACCAATCGCCACCAAATAAAAAGCGTATTCCAGATCGCTGTGAAAATATTCAGGATTAGCGATACAGTGAACAGTAACCCTCTGGCCTTCGCGCGTCGCACTGACGGTTAAGCATGGCCGGTCTGGCAAAGGCCATGACGTTGTATTGGCAAAAGAACATTCATGATTTACATCAAATCCGAAGATTTCCTTGATAATTTTAGTGGGGCGATATAATTCACTGCGACAAACAAATGTGATACGTGCCTTTTCATAATAAACTGGATTGCTCAAAAAGAAATTAATTAAATGAACGCACTCATCTGCTGTATTGAATTGAGGAAGGTCGTTGCCAAAAATTAAAGAGGCTGGTGGGTTTTTTTCACTAATACATAATGCCCCACAAAATGCGGCTTCCAGTATTCGGCCTTTAAACTGGTAGTAAATCCCTCCAGAAGCACTGAATGATTCGGAGAAATTTAACACGATTTTTGATCGACGGAGGTATTCACAAAGTTCTGCAATAGATAGTGATCTCTTTTGGTCACCAACGTATGTAACTGAAAGACCGGATTTCTCTATTTTATAAAGATAATTTCTTCTCTTCCCTTTACTAACGTCGCCATAAAACAATACATCAATATCCCGACAATTGTGTTTATAGAAATACCACTTTTCATGTCCTTCAAGCGGAAAGAAAACAGCCGGCATATTGTGCTCATGATATTTGAAAGCACTTAGAGGGCAAGCCGTTAATATGAGTTCAAAAGGACCGCTTGATAAAAGATCAAAATTTTCTTTTTGAAAGATCACATCATCAAACAGTAATGGATATATTTTTCTGCATTGAATGGCTGAATAAAAATCGATAAATTTCTGATAAAATTTAGTATATTTCTTATGTAGCCTCTCGACTCCCAAAAAGATAGCCGAAATTTTTTCTCTGCTCACAAAATCATTAACAAAGCTGGATAAATTATCGACACTACCCAGCCTATCGATTAACTCAGTCAGATAAAAAATTTGACAAATATTGAACATCTCTTTGAGCGAAGATAATAAGTGATCTTCCCACAGTGGCTTAATCGATAAACAAATCAAAGCGTTCTCTTTCTCTTTGACAGGAATTGCGTCATAATAGCGCTCGACATTCTCATATCCGGTCCTGGCGGCAGCTTTATCGTCTGGTTTGACGCCAAGCCACGCCAGCTTTTCCTCTGTCAGCGAGGACTTCATCAGGGACGCCATCAGGCGCTCCATAGGTCGCGCCTTGGCAAATTCCGCCAGAGCGCTTTCGGCGCGCTCACTAAAGTGGCCTTGAGACAAACTGATGATAGCGTCATGGACGATATCGGTGGAATGCTCTACATAAGCATCCAGATCACACGAATAATGACAGCGTTCACTAAGCAACAGCGAAGCATTATTCAGGTGATAGTGAAAACGGCTATTCGACGGGTACAACCAATCTGCGTGTTGACGTAAATTCAGCGCAATCCGGGTGCGAGACAGCAACTGCTCCCGATGAAAATGGCCGGTCATGGCCGGTGCTGCATGGACCCGGTACCCTTTGCGTTCCAAATTGGCAAGAATTCGCTGTCGATAAGGTGTCAAGCTACCGGTAAACAGAAAATCGATATCGCGTTCAGCATCCGGACGCATAACGACCCGGCGAAAGGCTGCCAGATAGCCGTGTGGCAAGTATTCGACGCCCCGTCCGGGCAGCGCCGTCTGATAGACGGGCACCTGATGTTCGGAGAGGTGCCATACCGCTAGAGCGTACTCGCTCAGACGCAGGAAATTGCGGTAGCGCGTTGCCCAGTAAGCCGCATTGTCATAATGCGCATCCTTGGGCAGCGCCGAAGCGGATTTTCTAAAATCGTTAAAGGTATTACCGGTCAGGAATTCGGTGGCGACAATAATAAAGTCAGTCCCGCAATGAGCCAGTTTTAATGCCCGGTCTGTAAACTCATCGGTAAAGTTCTCCAACAGAATATTCAGATGGCCAGGCGCCAATTCCCTTTCAATATCGGCCCGATAACCGGCCCCCTCCAGGCCCCAGAGCAGCATGAGCAAGGTATCGGCGATATGAATACCCGTGTCATGATTTTCATAGATGATCTTAATTGCTTGCATTAAGCGCATTGCCAGTTAGTTTGCATTTATATGTTGCCATAACCCTGCTTGCGGATCATCGTATAGCCTTTGATCAACTCCTGAATACCGTCATCCAGGGAAAAGGCCGGGCGAAAACCGGTGGCCTCAACTTTGACATTCGAGACGATGTAATTGCGTTGATCGGGATCTTGGCCAATCGGCGCTTCCATGACAACAAAATCCGGTAAATAGCGCTGGATGCATTGACAAAGCTCCAGTTTGGACAAATTGGCGTCGGACAACCCGACATTATAAATTTGCCCGCGCATTTCCTTGAACCGGTCCAGCGCATGCAAAAACACCCGCGCCACGTCACGGACATGCAAATAGTTGCGTTTGAAATGGGCTTCAAACAGTACCAGAGCGCGGTCTGTCACTGCCCGGTAAGTAAAATCGTTGACCAGCAAATCCATGCGCATACGCGGCGACATGCCAAAAATCGTGGCCAAGCGAAAGCTGATGGCGTTTTCATGCTGCAGCAACCGCTGCTCAATCTCCACTTTCTCCTGAGCATACTGGGAAATCGGGCGCAACGGCGACTCTTCGGTGCAATGGTTCTGTTCACCGCCAGTCCCGTAGGCGCTATTGGTTGTCGGCATGAGCACCTTCTGCTGGGACGACAGCCGGTCCAGTAGCATCCGCATGGCGTCAAAATTCACCGAGTGCGCCCCGACCGGGTCCTGGGCGCAGGCCGGCGCGCCGACAATCGCTGCCAGGGGAATGACGACATCCGTCTGAGCCAGCAGCGGGCGCAGCGTTGCTTCGGAGCGGATATCGCCGTTGACCACGGTAAAGGCGGGATGCGCGCAGACTGCGGCCAGACTGTTTTGACGATAGAGAAAATTATCCAGCACCAGTACGCGGTGACCCTGCGCCAACAGTTCCGGAACCAGAATGGAACCCAGATAACCGGCGCCGCCGGTCACAAGAATCGTATCGCTCATGCGTTGCGTAGTCCTCCGGGAGGGTTTGGAGGTGACTGATCAAGCCGCAACGCCCAGGGGCGTTGCGGCAACAGGCGTCTGGCCCGCTGGTAATCCTCCGGAATGCCAATATCAATGAAAAAAGCGTCGGCGCGGAAGGCGCACACCGTGCGTTCCGCTGCCAGCCAACCGGGAATTAGTTCCCGTTCCAGGGCAACCGGTCGCGGCGAGTCTGTCGCCAGCGAGCGCTCCAGCAGATACACCCCGCCGTTGATCCAGCACTCTCCCGGCGCGCTACAGGCGCTGAATTCGATAACGCGATCGGTCGTATCCAGCGTCAGCGCGCCGAAGCGGGGGCTATCCGGTTGGCGGCAGCAGGCCAGCGTCAAGTCGGCCTGGCGCTTACGGTGCGAGGTCAGCATGGCGCGGGCGTCGACGGCAAACAGAGTATCGCCATTAATGACGAACACCGGGCGATCGTCCTGGTCCAGTTGCTGCAAAGCTAGGAGCAACCCGCCGCCGGTGCCCAGTGGGGACGATTCTATCGCGTAGTCGATCCGCGCACCCTGGTAGTCGTCGCCCAGTTGCCCGGCGATCATCTCCCAGCGATAGCCCACGGCCAACATGAAGCAACGGATGCCCTGCTCAATCCAGAAATCCAGCAAGTAGGTCAGAAAGGGACGCCCGGCAATGTCCGCCAGGGGCTTGGGCCGGTCCGCAACCATCGGGCGCAATCGCTGTCCCTGGCCTCCCGCCAGCACGACCGCAGTCTGGATGTTCATGTCAGCCATCAGCCGGCCCGGGTCAGCAGTTCATAGGCGATATCGTCGCAGACCAGGGCATGGCAGGCGGATTCGACCTGATGGAACAGCGCTTCAGCATCATCGAGCGGGCTGGCGTCCAGCGTCAGCATCATCGCGTTGATCCGTTGGCATCCGACCTCGGCGTGCTCCAGCACTTCCAGCGCCAGGGCGTCTTCGGTCAAGGTGGAACGTTCCACATACGTCCATTGCTTTCCAGGGAAACTCTTGAAATGGAAGGCGCTGGCGTCGATGTTCGATTTGTTGAAACAGAAACCGGCCAGCACTGGATCCTGCATGGGCGCAATTGTTTCATTCCGCAGGTAGTCATCCAGCTTCTCCTGGAAGGCGTTGATCGGACGAGCTGCTTGCCAGGCGTCAAGGTCGTAGCCCAGTGTGTGCGCCAGATCGATCAATCCCAAAGCTCGCGCCATCTCAATATGCCGGGGGTGCAAATGCGTCAGCCAGTCGTCCAGAATACCGTGATCCTTGCGGTAATTGTGTTGATGATAGGTCAGCAGATTGCGGTGGTCCAGCGGCGCCCAGATCGCGTGAGCTTCTTCCGCACCGATATCCAGGCCCAGTTGCCGCCCCGTCCACTGCACGCTGCCGACTGGATCAGCAATGATCGATTCCCAGCGCAGTTCGGCGTAATAGCGTCGGCACGTCAGATACTCGCGCCAGTACTTGAGCTGATGACGCATCAATCCTGCACAAACGCGTAGATCGGTGAGCTTGTTCAGTGCCATCTCGCGCCGCAGGGCATTCTCGTCGGCTCCGGGTACAAAGCGCTGAAGGTACTCGCTGGTCAAGGCATTAAACGAGTGAACGGCGGAATTGAACATATCCAGAGGATGGCGAAGCGTGGCGAAGCGGGTGAGGTCGACGTAGTCCGGCTCTTCCGTCCAGCGTTGCGGCGTTTCATGGGAATGGTGAATGCCATAGTACTCGAACAGAAGCCTGGGATGCTGGGTAACCAGCAGGAAGTCGCCATGACCCCGGCAGCCGATGTATTTGCGTACCGCCATACGAGGCTTGCCGGGAACCAGCCATTTGGGTCCGCCGACCAGCAATTGAAATTCCCCGTTGAACAGCAATTCGTCGCCAAGGCCCGCTCTGGCGAAAACCGCGGAGTACGACTTGTTCAGCACATAGGAAAAAAAGGGCATCAGCCGCCGGATCGCCTGCTGTTTCGGCGTGCGGGCGAAAGCCAGTTGCCGATGATCCAGAATGTGCTGGATCAGGGTGATCAACAGGGAAAACCCAGAGCGGGGCGGCCCGATGACCACGACAGGAGAAAGATTCATGGTGCGTCAGTCGAGTGGATAGCCGGCGCTGGCGAAGACCCGGCCATAAGATTGCGCTACCAGGACATCGAAAGCAGCGCGGTGATGTGGCGGCCAGGCAGCGCGGATGGCGTTGGGTTCACGTAGGGCTTGCGGGCTGCGGTGATTGTTGATGGCGCCTTGCGCGATGAAGCGCTCCAGGGTTGCCTCATTGTAAGCGAATCCGCTAACCTTGCGGCAGAAATCAGCCAGATAGCCGGCATCGGAAGTGAGCGTTTCCATGCAAAACAAGGGGATCGGGTAGCGCTTCAGGTCTTCCGCCTGATCGATTACTGAAAAACAGCTCAGCAAAAAAGCGCGGTCCGGGGCGGTCACATAGCGTTCCAGATCCAGAACATCGAGCGCCTCCAGACGGGGCAGAACCCGGTCGGCATACATCGTTGCATAGTGCTGTCCAAGCTCTTCAATCTGTTGCGCATGCGACACAACGGTATTGTGGCAATCGACAAAGCCGATCGGGTTTCTGATGAGGTTCACGACGGTCAGTGACATCTCGTCAAAATCGCTTTTTGTGTACAACTCCGCCGGCACGAAGGTATGCACATTACCGTAGGCTTCGGCGTCGGGAGCAATTTCGCGGTAGCGCGCATACAGCGCTTTAAGCGAGGCGCTCTTGACCCATGAAAATGCTTCTCTGCCGCGTTCCAGCGCGTCAAAATTTGCAGTTTTCTTGCCGATGGGGCGTTCGGCATCGAAGCTTCCTTTCACAATCGAATCAAGCCGGTAGGTCCCGTGTGCGACAAAGACACGTGGATTGGAAGCAAGGACAAAACTCGTCCAGCGGCTGGCGGACAAGCCGTAGCAGGTGACGCAAAAATGGGTGGTCATAATGAAAAATTCAGAATTTTTTATATTTAAATTTCAATTTATTAATTCAATAAGCATGGAACGGATTATATCAGAATCAAGGTAGGAAAAGTAGTTAAATCATGGCGGTTTCTGCGTTTTTTTCCCCTGACGGCCTGTCTATCGTCATCCCGGTCTATAACAGCGCCGCTATACTGACGGAATTGGTTGAACGCCTCCATGCAGCTTTTGCCGGAAACGCCTTTCCCTTTGAGCTGATTCTGGTGAACGATGGCAGCGAGGATGATAGTTGGCATGTGATAGTCAGGCTGGCGAAACGCTTCGAGAAGGTGCATGGTGTGAATCTCGCTGGTAACTTCGGTCAGCATAACGCCCTGCTGTGCGGAGTCCGGCAGGCGTGTTATGAAGTGATCGTGACGCTAGACGATGACCTTCAGCATCCGCCGGAGGAGATTCCCAAACTGCTGCGCGCCCTGCGGGACGATGTGGACGTCGTGTATGGTCTGCCCATGCACCGGCGGCACACGGCGTGGCGTGTGGCAGCTTCGTGGATTATGGTGCAAATCGCACGGGCTAGCGGACCTGGCGGTGCTTATCGGCCTTCCGCATTTCGCGCGTTTCGTACACGCCTACGCGAAGCGTTTGCCAACTCTAGCGTTGACCGGGTTGCTATTGATGCCTTGTTGGGGCGAAGCACGACGCGCTTCACTACTGTCAAGGTTGAGCATCACCCACAATCCGTGGGGCGTTCCCGCTACGATCTCCGGCGGTTGACCCGACTGGCGGTTGACAATATCCTGGCGTTCGGTCTATTCCCATCGTGGCTCGTCCGCTGGAACAAGCGGTCGAGCCTGTCGAAAAGCGAGGGTGCGTACCCTGTCGACGCTTCCTATGTGATCGCTGCGACTACGGACGACGACGCGGCTTGAATGCATTGGCACGGGTGGTTTGGGCTTGTCCATAAATAATTGCAACAACTTTTACGTTGATGGCAGGATGGTGTAGTTCCATTCACCGTGGAAGTTGGCTGTTTGCATGTTGGGT
The DNA here is from genome assembly GCA_020444905.1 of Candidatus Competibacteraceae bacterium. Lineage (GTDB taxonomy): Bacteria > Pseudomonadota > Gammaproteobacteria > Competibacterales > Competibacteraceae > UBA2383. Next base: position 330 of record JAGRHQ010000011.1, on the reverse strand, counting down.
GTTTTTGCACAACGCCTCGAAAAGGTGCATTCCAGCCATCCTATCGCGAGATCATCCGGGAACGTCGGCTTGGCGGGCTCGGCTTGCGATCCGCGACACCGTGGTTTCACTGACATGGTAAAGTCGCGCCATGTCGGCACCGGACTTGCGGCCTGAGAGAACATTGTCGGCGATGTCCAGGCGTTGTGGTTCCGTGAGCTTGGGTGGGCGGCCGCCGGTGCGGCCCTCGGTGCGGGCAGCTTGAAGACCAGCGCGGGTGCGTTCCCGGATCATTTCCCGCTCGTACTCAGAGAAGCTGCCGACCATCTGCATCATCATGCGACCTGCGGG
>JAGRHQ010000119.1 GCA_020444905.1 Candidatus Competibacteraceae bacterium | reverse complement strand
TCCATGATAATGGGATCCCGATTGAAGGGTTCCTCCTGACGCAGGCGATACAGATAAGCCAGTACTTGGGCAACCGCGCGGTACAAGGGATTGGGAATCGGTTTATCCAGTTTGCCGTTATAGTACAAGGCGCGTGCTAACAAGGGCGACTGGACCAATGGCACCCGATGCTGGACCGCTAGTTCGCGGATACGCAAAGCAGTCTGTTCAACGCCCATCGCAACGATGACCGGCGCCGCCATGGTGGCCTGCTTGTATTCCATCGCTACCGCATAATGGCTGGGGTTGGTAACGACCACATCGGCGATTGGCACCTTTTCCATCATCCGCCGCTGGGCGAATTCCATTTGTAAACGACGAATCCGGGCTTTGACTTCAGGTTTGCCTTCAATGTCTTTCGATTCATCGCGCACTTCCTGCTTGGTCATACGCAAGTTTTTAATGTAATTGAAAATTTGAAAAGGCACATCGACACTAGCGATCAGCAGCATGGGCAGACTCAGGATCAAAAAGGTCCAGCCGAGAATCCGAGCAGTGTGAACCAACGCCGGTTGGAGTGGTTCGCGGCCCAGATGCAGTAATTCTGCTTCACTATGCCAGAGCAGAAATACCGCTGCGCCGCCGACCACCAGAAACTTGATGAGCGCCTTGAGCAGCTCCATCAGCGAGTTCCAGGAAAATAGCTTGGCCAGTCCCTTAATAGGATGAATACCCTTGAAACTCAAGCTGAAGGTCCAACCACCGAGCGCCAACGGAGCAAACAGGGCGATGACCATCATTAGACTGAGAAAGGGCGCTAACAGCAGCAGTAGGTCAGCGAATAGCTGGCCTAGAACTTCGAGGATTTGTCCGGGATTGGTAATTTTTTTCGGGTCCAACGCGAGGCCAGCGCGCATCTGCGCAGCCAGTCCTTCGATGAGTCTCGGTCCCAGAATCAGCAGGCTCCCTGTGGCAACGAACAGCATCATCAGGGTTGTCAACTCGCGGGAGCGGACAACTTGTCCTTTTTCGGATGCCTCCTGTCGACGTCGTGGAGTGGGTTCTTCGGTTTTATCCTGACCGTCTTCATTTTCGGCCATTAGCTGTTTCCTCCCGCCAATTGGCTGATGCTGCGAAATGCCTCGGCAAACAGGTTATTTAACTGATACAACAAAGTGGGCAAACTATAAAGAATAATCAACAGACCGAGCACCAGGGTAATTGGAAATCCAACTGCGAAGATATTTAGCTGCGGCGCAGCGCGCACCATGACCCCGAAAGCCAGATTAACGGTCAAAAGCGAGGCAATCGCCGGCAATGCGACTAAAACAGCGCCAGCGAACATTTGGCTGGCCCAGCTGACCACAATCCATAGCCAGTCTCGATCGGCGCCGGTTGGGGCAACGGGCAGCACGGTAAAACTGTCCACTAACAGTTGTATCAGCATCAGATGACCATTCAGCTCTAAAAATACTAAGGTGCCGAGCAAGGTATAGAACTGGCTCAACAAGGGACCCTGTACGCCGCTTTGCGGATCGACCAAGCTGGCGAAACCGAGGCCAATCTGGGTCGCGATCACTTGGCCGCCCAATTCCAGGGCGCCAAACGCCAGTCGGAGTAAAAAACCCATGCTCAGTCCGATCAGTACCTGTTGAGCCGTAACCAGCAGACCTGTCGGACTCAGCGGCTCGACCATCGGCATCGGCGGCATCAGCGGCAGGATCGCCCAAGTCAAAGCCAGCGCCAGCATCAAGCGAACTCGACGCGGAGTGACCCGCGAACCCAGGACCGGCGCTGTGATGACCAATGCAGCGACCCGCGCCAATGGCCACAGAAATGTTCCGACCCAGGCAGTAATTTCGGCGCTGCTGATTTGCATGGTCTAGCCGATCAGATTCGGAATATCCTTGAACAGGGTCTCGGTAAAATCGACCATCAGCCCAACCATCCAGGAACCCGTCAACAGCAGCACTACTGCGACCGCCAGCAGCTTGGGTACAAAAGTCAGCGTCATTTCATTAATTTGCGTTGCGGCCATGAACATACTAATCAGAACGCCGACGACTAGTCCCGTCAACAGCATGGGCGCTGAAACCAGGATAGCCAGTTCCAGGCCACGCTGGCCCAGGGTGATAATCGTTTCCGGGGTCATGACAATCTCCAACAAGGTTCAGGGAATATAGAAGCTGGAAGCCAGCGTATTCATGATCAATCCCCATCCGTCCACCAGCACAAACAGCATCAATTTAAAAGGAAAGGAAATCATCATTGGCGACAGCATCATCATACCCATCGACATCAACACGCTGGCGACCACCAGATCAATGATCAAAAACGGCATGAACAACATGAAACCAATTTGAAAAGCGGTTTTAAGTTCGCTGGTGATATAAGCAGGTACGAGCAGCGAAAACGGCACCTGGTCAGGAGATTCCAGCGAAGCCCGCCCGGACAACTTCGTGAACAACGCCAGATCGCTTTCCCGGGTTTGGGCCAGCATGAAGGCTTGCAAGGGTTGCCGGGCTTCTCGCAACGCATCTTGGAAGCTGAGCGTCTCATTCAAATAGGGAACGAGCGCTTGGTCATTAATACGATCGAAAACCGGGGACATGATGAAAAAAGTGAGAAACAGCGCCAGGCCAATCAGAATCTGGTTGTTTGGCGTTTGCATGGTGCCTATGGCCTGGCGCAGCAGGGCCAGTACGATGATGATGCGAGTGAAGGCGGTCATCATCAGCAGCACCGATGGCAACAACGTCAATACCGTCATCAACGCCAGGATTTGCAGACTCATGGACCATGTTTCACCGCCGCCTTCTGTGGGAGTAATGGTCACAGCCGGTAAGCCGGTTGGCGCTGCCAACGCCGATCCTGCGCTGACCAGTAAAATCAGCGGTGGGACGCTCAGTATGCTGAACTCTCGCCACCCATGGCGTTCAGGAAGGCGGTGGGTCATGAAGCGGCTCCGGGGAAGGGGCGAGGGGCGTCACTTGAAAAATGGGAGCATCTACCGGTTTTGCAGTCGAGGTGGTAAAAACATGTAGCGCCTGAATTTGATGGGCGGTAATTCCAATGAGCAATCGCACTTCATCCACTTCAACCAGCAACAGGCGTTCCCGAGCGCCGAGTGGGAGGCCGCCGATCACGCGAATGAGTCCATCGCGGGGCAGCGCATAGCGGCGCAATAGCCAGCTCAACCCGACTGCCAGCGCCAGCACCAACAATAATCCCAGTGTCATTTGCGCCAGTAGACCGCTGCTGAATAGCGTGGATTCGGCGTGACCTGCTTCAGGATTCGCTGCCAGCACTTCTCTTGGCAAGGTCAGCATCACAGTCAGGGCGGCGCGCATGACGATCACCGCAGGCGGCGAATGCGCTCTTCGGGGCTAACGATATCGGTGATGCGCACCCCAAAACGCTCGTTAATAACGACCACTTCGCCGCGCGCCACCAGACAGCCATTGACCAGGATATCCAACGGATCGCCCCCCGGACGATCCAGCTTGACGACTGAACCCTGGGTTAATTGCAACAATTCGCGGACGCTCATCCGGGTATGCCCCAGCTCCAATGACAAGGTGATGGGAATATCCATCACCATGTTCAGATTGGGTTCAGATTTGGCGCCGTTTTGTACCGGCGTTTCATCCAGCGTCGTCGCGGTCTCCGGGGTATCGACTTCATCATTCATGATGCGACATTCTCTTGAGATAAAGCTGCGGATTGAAGAGTGATCATCGTCAGTTTTTGACTTCGAAAGGCGAAAAATCTGTTGATGGTGCTGAATGTGCGGCTAACTGACCAGGGCGACCTAGCGCTTGTTCGATCCTGAGCGCGCGCCATCCCTGGGCGACGCCATAGGAGCCACGGTAAACTGGCACATTCTCAACCTGTAAAGTCGCTATATTGGGAATGTCAACGGGGATGACATCACCGACCTTCAACTCCAACAACTCGTTGAGCGAAAGTTCAAAACCAGCCAGATAGCAATGCGTTTCAACCTGACTGTCCTGGATGCCTTCCCGCAAGCGCGCAGTCAGCTGCGGATTGGGGTTGGGGTGTTCTTTGTGCAAGCTGTTCAACAATGTTTTGCGAATCGGTTCCAGAATGGAGTACGGCAGCGCCAGATGCAGAATGCCGGCAATATTGTCCCGGCCAACGTGGACGCTACTGACCGCAAGGGTTTCAGTTGGATTCAACGCGGTAATAAATTGCGGTTTGCTTTCGGAACCCTCGCGAGCGCATTTGAGGGTTGCGAACGGTTCCCAGGCTTCCTCCAGACAACGGAAAGACAGTTCAATCAGGCGCTGGATGAACCGAGTCTCGGTTGTGGTGAACGCACGGGCGCTGGGGGATTTGTACAAACGCCCGGTTCCGCCGAAGAAGGTGTCCACTATCATGAAGATCAGTTCCTGATCAAAGATCAGTAGGGCCGGACCGCTCAGAGGCGCCATGTCGATGACGTTCACGCTACAGGGAACGCTGAGAGAAGTGGTCAAATCCGTATAACTACGCTTCTCGATGGCGCCGACTGTGACCATTAAGTCCCTGCGCAACAAGTCAAACAGGCTAATGCGCAGACGATGCGCAAAGCGTTCATGGATGGTTTCCAGTACCGGCAGCAGGTTATTGATTGCGTAGTCCTGGCTGGTCAGATCATACGATTGCGCTTCATCCTTGAAGACGCCGGAACTGATGCTGCGGCTCCGCGATTTCTTGGACACGACTTCCATCAGGGCGTCGCGTTCGTCCTTGGTAAGGAACTGGTCGGTGGACATGGGTGTTATTGCAACACAAAAGCAGTGAAGTACACGGCTTCGATACCGGGTATGCCAATCTCGCGGGTCAAAATGCCTTGAATTTGCGCAAGCGCCTGCATTCTTAGCTTCTCTTTTCCATTCAAAGAGTTAAGAACCTCCATCTTTTGATTGGAAAACAGGAGAATCAGGTCATTGCGAATCTGCGGCATGCTCTGGTTAACCGCATCGATAATCTGCTGGTTGCGGGCCATGACCGTCAGGCCAATCTGCAAATAGCGCAACATGCCTTGATCCTCGAAATTGACGACAAACGCTGGATCGATTGGCAGATAAATCGGTGGTCCCCTAAGTGGTATTGGCATTGCAGCATTAATGCCGCCATGTGCGGGCGCCTCAGCGCCATGCGCTGGCGCGGCGGCCGCATGTTCTTCCCCACTAGCAGCGCCTTTGTTCAACGCGCCGGTCAGCAACAAGGTTGCGCCGATCGATCCGCCGACCAGAATCAGGCCGCCGATCAGGAGAAGCAGGATTTTGAGGATACCGGAACCTTTCTTTTCGGGTTTGGCGGCGTCTTTTTCAGCCATGGGTGTTCCTGAGTCTTCTTGGAATGAACGAGTTCTCACTAAGCAAATAGCGCACCATGAATTTTTTATGGCGCTATTTATATTTTAATGAACAGCTTATGAATAATTTAGAACGAGCCGCTGAAGGATCGACGGGAAAATCGCCAAAATTTTGTCGCAGCGAGAATGGCGCCAGGCGTTAGGGAACGCAGGAATATAAACAGTAAGTATTGGTTCCCTATCCCGTTACCTCAAGGGGAGAGGGAAGCGAGGGGGCGGGTCGCTCTCAAAGAACCAGCAGAGACATGCGTCCGTTGCCATAGCGAGGGATATTGACCGTGAAATCAACATGTCCCTTGGCTGCATTCAACATCTCTCGAACCTCGGTTGGTATCTTGCCGGCGTCAGGATACAGCGAAGCGATCTTGAGATGCGGCGTTTTGTCGTTCATCAGCAGGGTTGAGAGAATGTTAGCCACCTCATAGAGGTTATCGAGCATGGCTTGCTCCAGCTTCTTCGTCTTGATAGCGTCTTTGGCGGCCGCGGCGGGCATCATTGACAAGGCGCAACCGGCGTTAGCAGCGAGGGGAATGTCACAGATGAAAGCCGCGACAATTTTGCCGTTGTCATCGATATAACTGGCGATCAGATTGCCGGAACCTGCTTTGGAATCCACGGGCTTCCCCGGTGTCGCCGGCACGTTGCCCCCAAACAACATCACCAGCGTTTTACTGACATCGGCGGCTTTAGGCAGAATAAAGGTGGTGGGCATGGCGCTTCCTGTTTGAATAGCGGTTCGACGGTTCGGATCTGGAAATTTGGCAATGTCTCGGCCAAAGATGACGCTGGCGATGTTCCCGGCCGGTTGTCGTCAATCCTTGATGAAAGCGCCAAGAGTTTTGGCGAAGGTCTCTGCAGTGAAAGGTTTATTGATGATAAACTTGGCACCGGCTTGCGCCGCTTTGGCTCGCATCTCTGCGGTGCCCTCGGTAGTGATGAAGCCGAAAGTGATTTTATAACCTTCCTCGTTAAGCGCGTGCAACAAGTCCAATCCTGATTTGTTGGGCATGTTCCAGTCCGAGAGGATCAAATCGGGCGGATCCTTGTGAATTGACTCCAGCGCCTCGTTGCCATCACCGGCTTGCTGGACTTCAAGGTGACCGAAGCCGGCCTCGCGCAGTGTGCGTCGGACGATCATACGCATGGCGTTGCTGTCATCAACTATCAGGATTTTCATGATTTTTTCTCCCGTTCAAATAAGATGATCTGTAAAGGCAGGCCTTCGGAACGCAAGAAAACCTGTCCCATTATTCGTTCTTCCGTTGTGATATTGTAGCCTTCTCCGACCGAAGGCTGCGAGAGTCGGCAGGGCGTCGGCAGGAGGCTTTTCAAATTTCCGCTTAGCATATGTGTTAATTCGCCCATAGCATCCGATAAATCGGTTTCGGCGACCTCGGATGGCGAGACGCCAAACATGGCTGCCGCTGCTTTGCAGGCAATCGCTTTGGGACAAACCAGCAGGATGGAACCTTGCCAGTCGCCATCAACGACCACGCGACCCGTCAACAGAGGCTGGTCGCATGGCCATTCCGTTACAGGGTCATCGCTGCGCTGGATATCCAATTCCAACAGGGAACTCCAAATACTCTCTGCCAATTCGAGCAGAACGTTGGCAGACAGCGCTATAGCATCTGGTTTTGGCGTAGTTTGTAGCATACGCTCTTCCCCATGGAAATCGGTTCGAAAGCGGCATCCAGATTCAGGGTCGTTTCCGAAGAACCGAGAAACAGATAGCCGCTTGATTTCAAGACGCCGCGAATTTTGGCCAAAATCGCTTTTTTGGTTCCAAGGTCAAAATAAATCAGGATGTTGCGCATGAATACAATATCCAGAGGTGGAATAGGCGGCCAGGATTCGGCAAGATTGTTCTGCCGAAACTCCACCATCTGACGAATTTCCGGCCTGATTCGCCACTGCAGGCCCTGTCTCTGGAAGTACCTTGTCAACAGTACCGCCGGCAGGCCGCGATTCACTTCGATTTGACTGTACAACCCTTCTTTGGCGCGCGCCAGAATCGCGCCGGATAGATCGGTGGCAATGATGCGCACCCGGTTCCTGAGGGTGGGAAAGTGTTCGCGCACCAGCATGGCGATGCTAAAGGGTTCCTGGCCGCTGGAGCAGGCCGCGCACCAAATGGTCACATTTGAAGATGAACGTTTGGCAAGCAGTTCGGGCAATACAGTGGTTTTAAGCGCTTCAAACGGGTGAAAGTCGCGAAAAAACGAGGTTTCGTGAGTCGTTATGGCTTCTACGACCTGGTTGCGAAGGGTGCTGGTTGCGGAATTGGCGCGCAATGCCGCAATTAACGCTTCCAATGAAGCAAACCCGGCTTGTCGCGCTAACGGCGTCAGCCGCGTCTCGATCAGGTAATCCTTGTCCGCTTCCAGCACAATAGCGGAATGGCGTCGGACCAATTCGCGGATATAGTTGAAATCGCTGGCGCAGGTTGCGTTCATCGGAGAGGAGCGGTCGCCGGGATTAACAAGCGCTAACGGTTTATTCGCACGCGATTCAGGATTTCCCTAGCCAACTGGGGCAAAGCGATTTGTCCATCCGCCAAGCCAGCTTTCGCTACAAAACCGGGCATACCCCAGACGACCGAACTGGCTTCATCCTGCACCAGGATTTGTCCACCCACATTATGGATTGCCTCGCACCCCTTGAGTCCATCGTTGCCCATGCCGGTCAGGATCACCGCCAGGGTATTCGCTCGATAGATAGCGGCCACGGACCGGAACAATACATCTACGGCGGGCCGACAGGAGTTTTCCGGCTCATCCTGATTCAACTGCAAACAAACCTGGCTCCCCTGACGCGCTAAAACCATATGCGAGCCACCCGGCGCCAAACGGATCTGGCCTGGTTGCAGCGCTTCGCCAGCGACCCCTTCGGCGACCGATAGCGTCGTCTGCGTCGCTAGTCGTTCCGCCAGTAGTCGAGTAAAAATCGGCGGCATGTGCTGAACAATCACAATCGGCACCGGGAATTGTGCCGGGAACCGCGACAGCAGCGTCGCCAGCGCATTAGGGCCACCGGTGGAAACGCCGATGGCTACGACGTCGACGCGCGTGCGCAAACCAGCGGCGGGGTGGCGAGGCGGCGGGGCGGCGATCGGAACCAGCGGCGCAACCGGTAAGGGCGCTGGCGCGGGTTCTGGAGAAATCGGCCGTATGGGGGCGGCGGGACGGCTGGTGGGAAAAACTGGGGTCGACGGACCCAGCAAGTGCTGACAAAACGCTTTGACCCGGGGAATTAATTCATCCCGCACTCGTTGCAGGGATTTGCTCATGTTGCCGGTATTCGCCGGTTTGGTGATGTAATCATTCGCCCCGCGCGCTAACGCTTCCAATGTGACCACCGCGCCGCGCTCAGTAATCGAGCTGAACATGATGATCGGCAACCGGGGTTGACGCTTGCGGATTTCGGTCAGGGTTTCCAGACCGTCCATCACCGGCATCTCGACATCGAGAATCACCAGATCAGGATTAAGAATCGGCAATTTTTCCAGAGCAATTTGCCCGTTTTGGGCGCTGCCCACCACCTCTAGTTGCGGATCGCCCGTCAATACGTCAGTGAGCAGTCGACGAATCACGGCCGAATCGTCGACCAGCATGATGCGGATTTTTTCAGCCATAGCTAGTCAGGGAGAATTCCCAGCAGGTTAAGTTTTTCCAACACCGCGTCTCGGGTGAACGGTTTCATCACGTATTCATCGGCGCCTGCAGCCAGCGCCCTGGAAATCTGTTCAATTTCGGATTCAGCGGTGACCATCATCAATCGTAACTGATGGTAAACAGGAATAGCGCGCACCGCCTGCAAGAAGGCATATCCATCCATGCCGGGCATGTCCCAGTCCACCAACACCAGATTAATCTCGTGCGTCCGTTGCAGATAATCCAGGGCTTCCTGACCGTCGCACGCCTCAAAAACCTCGAAGCCTGCGCCTTTCAAAATGTGTCTGAGCAATGAACGCATGGCTTTGGAATCATCGACAATCAACACTGCCATCCAGGAAAACCCTCCAAGTAATACAAAGATAAGCAACCCACTGGAATCCGAACTCATCGATGGGCGCGTAAACCAGCGCGCCGCGGGTGGCCAGGACTCCGATAAGGGGGGGACTCATCATAATGGAAGCGGTCGACCCATTGTTGCAGTTCGGCGGCCATGCGCGCCATCTCATCTGAAGCTGTATGCATGTCGTTGGCGCTGCTCAGGGTATTTTGCGCAGCTTGGGCAACATTGGTGATATTTTGCGCGATGTCGGTGCTGCCGCGCGCTGCATCAGCGACGCTGCGGCTGATTTCATTGGTGGTGGCCGTCTGTTCTTCAACGGCGCTGGCAATAGTAATCTGTATGTCGTTTATTTGATTGATGATTGCGCTAATTCCGCCAATCGCGTCCACCGCGCTGCCGGTGTCTATCTGGATCGCTTCGATCTTGCGACCGATTTCCTCAGTGGCCTTAGCGGTTTCCTTGGCCAGTTCCTTGACTTCGTTGGCGACTACAGCGAACCCCTTACCCGCCTCGCCCGCGCGCGCCGCTTCAATCGTAGCGTTGAGCGCCAGCAGATGTGTTTGTTCGGCAATCGAGGTAATGACCTTGATGATGTTGCCGATGCCTGCGCTGCTATCGCCCAGTTTGCGAATCGTCGCGTTGGCGTTTTGCGCCATGGTCACTGCCGAGGCCACAATCTTGGTCGCTTCAGCGGCATTCTGGGCGATTTCACGGATGCTGGCGCCCATTTCTTCGGTGGAGGCCGCCACCGCTTCAACGTTGTTGCTGACCTGATCGGCAACCGCAGTGGCCATGGAGGCTTTGCTGGAAGTCGCCTCGGCGTTGCCGCCCATCTGATGACTGACCACCGTCAACTCCTCAGCGGCGCTGGCCAAGGTTTGCGCATTTTGCCCGATTTGGGCCATGCTATCGCGTAAATTCGCCAGCAATTGATTGAATCCCTGCGCGACCTGTGCGGCGGGATCGGTGCCCGTTATGTTCAGTTCTTGGGTCAGATCGCCATCGGCAGCCGCTCGCACCGCTTGCAGCATCTGCTCAATCCGGGTTTGCAGCAGTTGGCAGAATTCCTTATCGAGCCCAACGATTTCCTTGGGCACAGGTGGGGCGACCGGGGCCTTTTCCATGACTTCACGGGGACGAGGTGATTCCGCTTCTCCGGTCAAGCGTTCCCAGATGATCATCGGCCCCTGATAAGCGCCATCCGGACCATGAGTGGCGATGAAATGCACGGCAAAGGCTTCATGACCCAGAGTAAGGGTCGCTTTATGTGGCAGGTGAGCTGGAAGATAAGCCGGGTCGGAGGCGATTCGCCGTAAATCGTCCTGGCGCCGGTAAAGCGCGTCGATCGGTTGCCCCATGAGTTGACTGACGTTGACTGACAAATGCGGCTCCAGTTCGCGCAGTGTCCGCTCCATGGCTGGATTCATGTAGCGTAACTGGAGGTTGCGATCAGCGATCATGATATTGATGGGCGCGCTTTGCGCCATCGACAGGATACGGTTAGCCTGGCTGCGTTGTTCCGCGACCTGATTCCAGTCAACTTGATCCATCTGGAAAGCGGACCGAATGTTGGTTAAAGCTTGGTTCAACGCCTGCGTCATCTGACCTAACTCATCATCGGCGACGATCGGCGCTGGTCGGGACAGGTGGCCGTCGGCGAAATCGCGCGCGAGTTGCAATCCCCCCTGGATGCTGGTTTGCAGGGTGCGGCGCAGTAGGAAAAACAGCGCC
>JAGRHQ010000118.1 GCA_020444905.1 Candidatus Competibacteraceae bacterium | reverse complement strand
CGGCGGTCGGATAATCCGCGCTCAGTTCCAACGCGAGCGCGTCAGTCTCCTTACGGGTGGGTGCATAAACAATGGCGGGACGCCGACTCGGATCTGTCAGAATCCGCCGAACATTCTCGTGCCGGTCCGGTTTGCGCGTTTCAATTGTTTCCACCGCGAGGTTGGGCCGGCGGAACCCATGAATGTAGCGCGTTGCCGTACTCATCCCGAGCTGGCTGATAATGTCATCTTGTACCAGTACGGTCGCGGTTGCGGTCAGCGCAATCACCGGCGCGGGCCGCAGCAAGGGCAGATACTGACCAAGCATCCGATAATCCGGACGGAAATCATGGCCCCATTGCGAAATGCAATGCGCCTCGTCCACAGCAATCAGCACTGGCTTACGCTTCGCCAGCATTTCGGGAAAACCGGGGACGCGCAACCGTTCCGGCGCGATGAACAGGTAATCCAGATCCCCTTGCAAATACTGTATACAGACTTGGCGCGAAACCGCCCGATCGCGTCCCGAGTGAATCCGCTCAGCGCGCAGGCCCAGTTCGCATAATTTGGCGACCTGATCCTCCATCAGCGCAATCAACGGCGACACCACCAGCGTCGTTCCAGCGCGGGCAATGCCGGGCAGTTGGAAGCACAGCGACTTGCCAGCGCCGGTCGGCATCACCAGCAACACATCGTTGCCTTCAGTGACGGTTCGGCAGACCTGTTCCTGATAGGGACGGAAAGCGGGCAAGCGAAATTCATTTTTCAGCAGATCAAGCAAGCGATCCACCGGCGTCGGCTCTCGGCGCGGCGCGGATGCGCCAACGACTTTCCCACTGTGTGTGGCGAGAGGAGCGAGTGACGCCAGCGGGCGCGTTGCGGTCAATGCCAGCGTTACCGCCTGGACCACAAAGCTAGCAATGTCGGCCATGAAACCGGTCAAATCTCCTTCGCCGCGCTGGATGCGTTTTAAACGCGCTTCCCATTCACCAGTCATGATCGGGCTCTTGATCGGCGTCTGCACGGTTTCAATGAGGCGAATGCCACGCTCGGTAGCGTTCAAAGCTTTGCCATCGCGGGTCAGGTATTGGCGCTTCATAAGCGTTTCGATGATGTCGGCGCGCGTGGCCGGGGTCCCCAAACCGCTTTCTTTCATCGCCGCCGACAGTTCCTTGTCTTCCAGTTGTCGTCCGGCGGTCTCCATCGCCGTCAATAGCGTGGCCTCGGTGAGGCGCGGCGGCGGGCGGGTCTGCTTGGCGACAGCGCACGCTTCCAGCACTTGTTGCGGCTGACCGACCGCCAACCCTGCGGGCAGGCTTTGTTCAGCCTCTTGCTCGGCGACATTGTTAGCGGCAGCGGTTTTGGCGGATTTACGTTTACCTCCGGATTTTGCCACCGGTTTATCCGCTCCGATGTCCAGAATCTTCCAGCCGACCTGCTCAACCGCCGCGCCGCTACTGTGATAGCGGTCGACCAGCACTGCCTGCTTCTCTGGAGTGTGAATGGCGGTGATGAGCGTCGTAACCGCCCAAACATGATCATCGTGCCAGGCCATCAACAACCGGCGACAGATCAGATCGTAAATCTTGCGCTCGTCGGTAGCCAGGGTCCGCGCCGGTACCGGGGTCGGGATGATCGCATGATGGTCGGTGATTTTGCTGTCATCAACGAAACGACTGCTTAATGGCTGTTGACCCGCGCCAGGCGCCAGTTGATTCCGATAAGGCTCTTCAATCGCCGCGACGACTGCGCCCAGGGTTCCCGCTACGGAGGTCGAGAGATGCCGGCTGTCGGTGCGCGGATAACTGATCAGCTTGTGTTGCTCGTACAACTTCTGGGCAATATCCAGCGTGGTCTGGGCGCTGAAGCCATACAGGCGGTTCGCGTGACGCTGCAATTCCGTCAGGTCATACAACAGGGGCGGAGGCGCGCGACGGGTCTCCGCATTGCGGGATTCGATAACGGCTTGACCTACCTTGGCGCGGGCCATAATCCGTTCCGCTTCCTCACCGTCGGCGGGCAAGCGTTTGGCCTTGGGTTCCGGACGCGCGCCGCGAAACCAGACACCCTGGTAATACTCAACTTTTACCTCTGCCGGCGTAAAGGTCGCCACGACCTCATGGTAATCTTCGGGAACGAACGCACGAATCGCTAAATCCCGCTCCACTACCATCGCCAGGGTAGGTGTCTGCACCCGACCGACCGATAACACCTCTTCGCCGAAGGTTCCACAGCTCAGGGTATAAGCCCGCGACAGATTCATGCCCACCAGCCAGTCCGCCTGACTGCGTCCTCTGGCTGCCGCCGCCAGTGGGTCGAATTCGCGGCCATCGCGCAGCTTCTGGAAACCTTGGCGGATGGCATCCGGCGTTAGCGAGGAAATCCATAGTCGGCTGATTGGCTTGCGGCAACCGGCGGCTTCGTAGAGATAACGGAAGATCAATTCGCCTTCACGTCCGGCATCGGTCGCGCAGATTACCCGGTCAATCGCGTCGTCGTTGAGGATACGGCGCACCGCCTCGAACTGTGCACGGGTAGGGTCACCGACGATCAGCGGCCATCGCTCCGGCAACATCGGCAACAGTTCACGCCGCCACCGCTTCCAGTTAGGATTAATCTCATGAGGTTCCGCTAGCCGCACCAGATGGCCAATCGCCCAGGTCACGACATAGCCATTGCCATGCAGAAAACCCTCGCCACGCTGGCGTGCGCCCAGCACCTTAGCAATATCGCGGGCGACTGAGGGTTTTTCGGCGATAACAGCGATAGTCATGGATAATAGAAATCGCAACAAGCAACCATTTCAACTTCCTCAAAATTTTTATCGTCGGCTTCCATTTCCGCTGAGTGTTTCACGTGAAACCCACTCCGCAAAGGGTTCCACACATCCTAATCAAACTCCAATTCATCAGAGATGATGTTTCACGTGAAACCCATTCCGCAAGGGCTCCACGCATCCTGCCAAGTTTCAATCAGCTCTAATAGGATGTTTCACGTGAAACCTTGCTCATTGTTTCATGGTTCCACGTGAAACGACTTAACCACCGACCGCAAAGCCCACGCTCACCGGAATGACCAGCGCGCCTCCGATCCAGATCAGGGAGGAATGGCTACGTTGGCTTTGCGCCAAGCAACCGATCATCGCCAGCAGGACCGCTAGCGTCCACAAGCCATGTTCGCCGGCGGGGTTAATCTGAAGAAGCACCGGATGAGCGGGCTGCACGATGACAAGCAGCCCGGCGCACCAGGCTGCGTATTCCCAGGGAAAATACTCGTCGGAAATCCAGCGATCCAGCGTGAAACCGGTCAACACCAAAGCAGCGATGATGCTGATCATCAGGACAATAGCCAAGGAACCAGCGCCAAGTGAAAATCGACTGAATACCAGATGCCCCAGATCAAGCGCCGTGCCGATAGCCGCCATAGCCACCAGCCCCGTAAACAGTGACGCAACCAGGCGGGTCCGGTCCAGTCGCCGTTGCCAGAGCGACGGCAATACCAGCAGCCAAACGCTGGCGAAAGCCGCTGCCGGCTCCAACAGGTACAGCTCGTCACCGCTCCATGCCGCGTGAAGAATACCTTG
This sequence comes from Candidatus Competibacteraceae bacterium, assembly GCA_020444905.1. Taxonomy (GTDB): domain Bacteria; phylum Pseudomonadota; class Gammaproteobacteria; order Competibacterales; family Competibacteraceae; genus UBA2383. Next base: position 7,667 of record JAGRHQ010000118.1, on the reverse strand, counting down.
CCAAAACCTGGACCCGCCAATAATCGCCAACACACCCAGCAATACCAACATCCAGGCGCGGTGACGCCCTATCTTTGGCCAGCGCACCGCCAATCCGAGCAGCGCCAGCCAGAGACCGAGAGTGAGCAGGATGTGCATGGGCTAAAAATGCCGTTGCAAGAGCGCTTCCGCTTGTGCAGCGATGAGCGTTTCACACTGGCGCGGTAACTGACCCTGCGCTTTGCGGGCTTCCGCAAGCGCCTTTCTCGCCCGGTCATGGTCGCCGACCCAGAGATAACCCAATCCCGACAATAGCCGAAACGCAGGATTGGTGACTGCGGCTTGAGCGGCAAACCGGTCAGCAATATCGCGAAACTGGGTGCGATCCTGCGCCAGAGTAGGCAACGCCCCTAGGTTCTCGATCATGAGCCGACTGCGGTTCAGACAAGCAGCCACGCTTTGGCGGGGTTGATTCAGTTGCCGGTTCAGCACTAGCAACTGAGCCTGGCGCGCATCCCAGAAGCCTGGATCGCGATCTACCGCTTGGGCTAGGGCCGCTTCCGCACGATCCAGATCATTCGCCTCCAGCGCCGCGTAACCCAGAATGAAATAGGCGTCAGCGGTCAATTGAACAGTCAATTCAGGGATAGCCAGCATCGTTTCGGCGGCGGCTGTGGCCAAATCCAGCGCGCGCCGGCGCAGTTGCACCCGCGCCACTTCCAGCAGCGCCCGCGCCCGAATCATCGGGGCGTCCACCGTCGTCAGCGGCTCCAGCCACATCAGCTTTTGCTGGGGATCATTGGTCAGCGCCGCTATCTGAAACATCCGCCGCGCCGCCGGATCGATATTCTTCCACAGATTTCGGTAGCGCATGAACACGGTGTCTCCGGCAGAACGTAACGAGACATCCATCTGTTCGGGCTGGAGCGCCGCTTCCCCACGCTCAGCGATTTCCGTCCACAAGATTTGCCATTGCGCCAGCGCTTGCGCCTGTTCCTGCCCGTCAGCGATTTCCGTGGATGACTGCGAGACCGGTGACCGCAGCAGACTGATCAAGGTTAACCCTCCAAGCAGCGTCAACAGGATTGCGGCGACTGCATGCACGGTTTGTTGAGGATTAAGGCTACCAGTAAATCGCATAGCGGGTGAACTGCCCCGGATGCCGGCCCAGGAACAGCGGTTCGTCCGGTAGTTGCGCGAACCAGCGAAAACGCAGACCGCTCTCCTGTAAGGCGTCATGCAATTTGACAAAGACCTCCATGCCGCTCGGATCGACCATAAACACTGGCGCGGTTCGGGATTGCTGATATTCACGGAGCAGACTGGCCAGAAAGACCGGAATCCTGCTTTCCGTGAAAGCCGGTTCATTAGCTTGGATTGCCTGGCGATCGACAAAGAATTTGAGCTGATAGGTATCGATGTCGCGCGTGATCAGCGGCTCGGGTAGCCATTCATAACGTCCTTGCGCGGTGCGCCCCGAGAAGGCGCGTGGATCGCGGCGCAGTGCATCAAGAACCGCCTGTTGATCCCAACGCGCGATGCGCTCGTCAGTGACGAAGAAAAAGGTGGAGAACGGTGGAAACAAATCCCGCTGGGGTTCGACGAACCGTAACGTCGGTTGTTGACGCGCGTCGGGATACGTGGAACTGTGGGTTTGGTGACGGGCTGCAGCCAGCGAAAACAGGGTCACGATCAGAATGATCGCCAACAGGTTGGCGGCGATGTCCAAAAAGGCGCTGTCGGTGGCGTCGTCATTTTGCATCGTCACTGCTCCCGCTGCGCCAGGCGGCGAGTAACCGTTCGACAGCCCCCGGTTGAGCCGACAGGGGCTGAAACGCCAGCCGAAAGATCGTTTGATCCGCCCGTTTCGCCTGCTGAGCGTGGAACAGAGCGGTCATTTTGGCAAATTCCTCCTCAAAAGTCCGACGGGTCTCGAAACAGGCGCTGGTAAAAGCGAACACAAGGTTGCGCACGCCGCCCGCCGACTCGGCCAAGCTATTCATGAGTGCGGGAAACTGTCGTGAGGTGAACGTCGCAGGTTCGCGAGTCGGGCCGGGATAAAAACTTACAGTGCGTTCATCGGTGCAAATCACCAGATGATCCACCGTCAGTTGTCGACCGCTGGCCTGGGGCACAATTTGCTGCAAAGCAAAGACTACAATGAAAATGCCGATGGTTGCGAAGATAATATCCAGAAAAGGCAACAGGCTGAGCGACGGCAGGGCGGCTCCCCATCCTCCCGTGGCAGAAAAGCCATCCAAGGTGTGTCGCGGGATGTTGCGCATCAGGCGGGCGCGTTGTGGAACAGGCGATCAAGCAGGATTTCGTAATAATACATATCCAGCTTTTGCGCGCTGGCGCGGAGAATCAGCGTATAGAGCATGGTGGGAATGACCAGAATCAGTCCCACGAAGGTGGTGTCAAAAGCGAATTGCAACCCGGCCAGCACCTCGGTGAGTCCCCCGTTGCCCGGCGCCGCGCCAACGGTTGCAACCACTTGCTCTAACCCACCAATCGCTTGCGTAATACCGACCACTGTGCCAATAAAGCCCAGTAGCGGCAGCGCCCAGATGGTGAATTGCAAGGGCGCGAAATTATGCTGATGCTGTTGGCCACGCAGCAGGAGCAGATAATCGCTGAGGTTGGCGAAGTCCTCCCGCGACCGGGCGTTTTGCCGCCAGCGTTGCAACGCCTTGAGCAAGCCGTTCTCATCGCTGTCGCGCCGGCCCGACAAAAAGCCGATGAGTGTGTGTAATGGCGGCGCAGGCGGGGCGCTGGTCTGGCTGAACAATTGCAAATGATAACGCTCAACGCGCAAGCCCAGCGCATGCAAGGCTGCATAAAGCGTGGCGCCTAGAAACACGCTGATCATGAGTTGACAATAACCGTTGCCCAGGTAACGACGCCAGCCCTCGCGCCCGGCAGCGTCATCGTAGAAGTGGACAAAGGTCAGATAACCAGCTAGGGTGATGAGCGTCACCACCATCAGCGGCAGAATGATTTGCCGCTCGGAGAACAGCCCTTCGCTGGCGAAGGGCGCGGCGGCGGGATTACTCAGCACGGCGCAGGGCCTCCAGGCGCATTTCCAGTTCACTGACCAGGCGTGCGATTTCGGCGCGAGTTACATCCAATTCGCCGATACGGGCGTTGGTTTGCGTGTAGAGCTGCTCATAACGTTGCCGTTCGGTAAGGTCGGGCGCGGCGTCGGCGGCGTCCAACGCTTTTTCCGCGATTTCGACCAGATTGCCGCGCAGTTTCTCCATTTTGGCGAGCATATCCTGCAAGTCCTTGACACGATTTTGCAGGGTGGCCAAATCCGTCTCGCTGAGTGGCGCGGATTCACCGGTTGGCGCTGCGCTTTGCGCCGCAATCGCTAATGGCGACGCGAGCAAGCTCAGAGCTAGCGATGCAATGATTCCAGGCCAGGGAGAAGACAATACACGGATGTTCATTGGGGAATGGGTTGTTGCTGGTCGACCGAGCTGGCGGTTTTGACAATCTTTTGCATATTGTTATTCAGGTTGGTCAAGTTAGCGCCAACCTTTTGCAATCCTTCGATGGCCTTGTCGGCTTGTCCCAAATCGTAATAGGCTAGTACGATGTCCCGGTCAGATTCGATAGCGCGCATTAAAGCCACGGAATTGGCGCGCTCGGTGCTGATTTGTTTGCGCAATTCCCTAGCGGTATTGATTTTGTCTTGCCAGGCTTTGGCAATCGGCACAAAAGCGGGATTGGATTCGGATTTTTTCAATGTCTCCTTGCGGCGCTGTTCCCACAGGTCCAACAGTCCATCGAGTTCCTTCCAAATAGCGCTGTCCTCAGCCATATTTTTGTGGACGGCGGTTACCGAAGCCAGCATTTCATCCAGCACTTTTGCGCCTTTCTCCTGCGAGTCGCGGCTATCCTGAATGCTGGCTTCCAGATCCTTCAGATTATTTTGCAACTGGTTGGCAACGTCGTTGACGCTCTGTAGCAGGTTGGCCATGTTCGGTGGCCCCGATGCGTTAGCTGATCCCGTTGACTCTACCGTCGCGGCGCTGACAGTTTCACTCGATTGGGCGTTGACCAGCCCCGTGGCCAGACACAGCAGCAGGCTTGCAAGGGTAGTAATCGCTTTCATGGGAATTCCTCGTGGGCGTGGATGTAGGAAGTTGCAAATTTTAATTTTTCAATTCGAGATGGAAACCGAAACCTTGAGGCTAGCGTTAGTTTTTTCTTCCACAACGGTCATAGCGCGGGTCACTTCGTTGAGTCCTTCAACAACGGTGCGGGCGGCGGTCAGCGCCTCCATGACCTTGCCGATTTTCATTTGTTGAACGGTGACATGATGTTGGCGAATGATCGTCGAGAGTTTTTCCTGAGCGATTCTGCGACTTTCGGCGAGTTGATTATCGACGTTATCGAATTCCTGGATGAGTTGGTCAAGTTGATCGATGTTTTGATCCCGATTAGGGTAGTCTGGTGGTTGGTGCTCGAACCAACTTTTTAGAACAATAGCGCCTTCCTTGGCGCGGTTAAGCGCGTCGGCGAATTCGCTATTGCTATCCAGTCGATCAAGGACACTGTAAATTTCCTCGCGCAAGGTGATAAACAGATCATCAACCTGGGATTCCCGCTCGTTCTCCGAATTCATTTTCGCGACCGCTTCCAGTTTTTCCTTGGCGGTTTTGATTTGACTGTCCAGTTGCGCGCCTGACGCGCGGATATTCGCCATCTCACTGCCGAGAATCGTCGTGGTTTCCGTGTTTTGCGGACCATAGCGGGTTTCCTGAGTTGCACCAGACATCGATGTCAAGGCCAGGCTGATGAGTAGCAGGATGCTATTGATGTATTTCATGGATTGACCTCATGATCGGGATCATTTTCGACGAATTTCCAACGCTGGCTACGGGAATTCCTACTTTGCGCAAGCATCCAGGTTGGATTGATATCCTTCAATAAGTCGGGCCGTTTTGTTGCCCAGATAAGCTAAACCTCTGGATATGTCGGTTAGATCCGATCCCAGATGACGGGAACGGTCAGCATTCTTCATCAACCGATTCAGCACAATCGGTCGAGTTTCAGCTTGCATTTCATTGTCGATTTTTTTCATCATGAGACCAGCACAGATATTCAGTCGGATGCTTTCTTCCATCCAACCCTGTACGGGCAAGCTCGCTAACAGGTCAATTTCGCGCTGGTTTTTTTCTATCTGGTTGGGTGAACACCCTTCTGCTTGCAGTACTTCTTTCTGAATTTCCTTGAAATTTGCATTGCTGGTAGTAATAGTTTTATCGATATTTCCGTAATTTTCGCCCAGCTTGTGATAACGCGCGAAGACCTCCTCATCGAGAAATGGGCAGGTCGCTTCCGCAGAATCGGCGGCAACCACGACCTCCCCGGTTTGTGCATTGCCTGGATCAACCGGTTTGGAATCATCAGCAGACGCGGGAATCGTTAACGGAAGTGATGAGGATGAGGATGTTGTATCGGGAAGCACAGTGGTTGCCGGTGTTGCAACGGGCGAAGTGGCGGACGTGGAATCCAGAGGATCAGGCAGCGATGGAGTCGTTGCAGGCGCAATGACCGGCGGCGCGGCGACAATTGATGGGATGGGATCAACAGGCGGAGTAGCCACTTGCGGAGTAGTCGCCGGTGGTGGTGCTTCCGGTGCGATCACGACTGGCGTGGCCACTTGCGGAGTGGCTACCGGCGGGGTGACGAGCATGGGAGGAGTAGCGGGTAGCGGTGTAGCAACCTCAGGCGCCAGACGGGATGGAGGAGCTAGGCGAACGGGTGATGGACTGCTCTCCCGATCCGGCGGCGTAGTCGTTGGCCTGGGCGGGGTCGCTTCTTTCTCATTCGGCGAGGGTGACACATGAGTTTTAGCAAGACCTTCCCTTCTTAACATGGCGCGCCGACATTCCCGGAACAGTATTCTCTGCTCGTGTCTGCTAGCACCCGCGAGGGCCTGATCGCGACATATCCTGCGTTCCTGGGGCGATAATCGCTGTTGTCTGGATTGAGATTGAGCCTGTGCAGAGGAAATTAACAAAGCGCTGCTGATAACAACAGTTAATGTCAGGCATACGCCATGGATGACGCGCAGTCGGGAATATATCACTTCAGCTCGCTGAATTTTAATTAATTTTTTTAAAAAGCCAATAGATTGTTTCATCCTGTTCATCATTATTTCTGTCCGTCTTCAGTGCCTACTGCATATTAAAAAGCAGATTACTTCGCGCACGCTGCGAGATTAGATCGGTACCCTTCAATCAGGCGGGCCTTTTTATTGTTGAGATAAGAAAGATCCCTCGATATATCGGTCAGATCGGAACCCAGATTCCGGGAACGATCCGCATTTTTCATCAAACGACTCAATACAATCGGCCTGGATTCAATATTTACTTCTGCATCAATCTTTTTCGTCATGATACTTGCGCAAGTATTAAGCTGAGTGCTTTCCTCCATCCAGCCCTGAATCGGTAATTGCTCCAAGCGGGCGATTTCCTGCCGGTTTTTTTCTACAAGTTGTGATGAGCATCCCAAGTCCAGTTTTTTCAAATCTTCCCGGATGTCCGCCAAATTCTGGTTGCTGTCGTTGATAATTTCAACAATTCTCGTGTAGTTCTTACCAAGCTCATGATAGCGTTCAAAAACTTTTTCATCGGTAAACGGACAGGTCGACTCGACATAGGATTTCGGGTTAACTTCTTCCATAACTGCTTGCTCTGAGACATCCGATGTATCGGATATCTCCGACGACGTAATCGATGCAGCGCCATTGATCAGGGGATGCAACAGGGACGATAGTTGTGGACTAACGGTAAATAGCGCCTGTGGATAGTAGTAAGCCAAAGCCAGTATCGAAGCGCTAGCTAACAACAATAAAGTAACGACGGAGATCAGCAGTTTTTTAAGAAATCCAGCGCCGCGTTGGCCCGCAGTAGGGGCGTCTTGTTGGCGGTCAGCGGGCGAATCAGGCGATGGAGCATGATCAGAAGCAGGACACGGCAGGGAGGATTCGGATGGGGGGGTAGGCTCATCGGCAACTTCAATGCCGTAATGTTCCGCAAGAGGCTGGAGTCCGCCTTTGAATCCCTGGCCGATTGCGCGCATTTTCCAATCCAGCCCATGGCGGTAAATCTCGGCGAAAATCAGCGCTTGCTCTTCAGTAGCTCCGCTTATATTGAATTGCAACATCTCGCCATTTTGTGGAGTCGCGGTAATCGTCGCGTTCGTGACATCGCTAAAACTTGATTGATTTAGCGTGGCGGCAAACACGCATTTTTGTATATCTGCCGGAAGCTGATCGAGTTGAATGGTAAATTCCGCCTGACGAGCGTCGAGCCGGAAAAACTGGATAGCACCACCGGGACTGGTCGGTTGGTTATAGAACAGGAACCAAGCATCGTTAGGCGTCTTGCCATTGGAATCGATTGCAAAGCATGACGCATCCAGTTCGATACGGGGCGCTTTCCATGACAGATTAATCCGGACAGCGCCGGACCGGGTGAGTACGGCATTTGCGCCTTTCGTCAAAGTTTTCATATCAAAAGGTATCTTGCGCAGTGATGGGGGATTGATGGATCAGTAAATCCCCAGCCTTTAGTGATGTTTACTTGACGATAAATTACTCGTGAGTCATAAGTTCTCAATAACTTGTTGAAGTTGTTCAAATTCGCCTATTCGACAAGTTATTTCCACAG
>JAGRHQ010000117.1 GCA_020444905.1 Candidatus Competibacteraceae bacterium | reverse complement strand
TTAACGTAATGATTTTTTTGTCTCAGAGCGGGCAGAGCAGACAGCTGGAGTCAGGTAACGGCCTGGAAGTGTTGTCGATACCAATCAATAGTGCGCTTTAATCCTTCGTCCATGCCGATCCGCGGGGTCCAGCCAAGGCGACAACGCGCCTTTTCCGCCGACAGATATTGTTGCCGGATCTCGGCGCTGGCTTGATTGAGAATAATGGGTTCCAAGTCGACGCGTCCCATCAACTCTAGCACCTTACGCGTTACATCCAACACTGTAAGCTGCAAACCCAGACTCAGGTTAAACGCCTCTCCAGTCAATGAGGAATCGCTCGCTAACTTTTCGGCCAGACACAGGTAACCGTCCACCGCATCCTCTACGTAGAGGAAATCCCGGATAAACAGACCATCGCTGCGGATCTCGAATCGCTTGCCACGACTCGTAGCGAGGATGACGCCAGGAATGGTGCGGCTGAAGTTGAGATCGCCACCGCCGAAAAGATTGCCACATCGCATGATTCCCACAGGTACACCATAGGTCATGGCATACATTCGTGCGATCAAATCGGTGCAACTCTTGGAAACATCATAGGGATATTCACCCTTGAGGGGATGTTCCTCGGTATAAGGCAGGCTATCGGCATTCCCATAGGCTTTGTCCGAGGAGGCAATAAGTACCTGAGCAGTAGGATATTGACGCATTGCGTCAAGCAGGTTCCAGGTTCCCTCGACATTGGCTTTCAATGTGCTAACCGGATCTTTTTTCGCTACGCCGACAATGGTCTGGGCAGCGAGATGGAACACGGTTTCCACCTCGTATTCCGCCATCAACCGGCGCAACAATCCTGCATCCTCAAGGCTGCCGCTGACCAGCGAGACCTTACGATCAAGACCATCACGAAAAAACATACACGCAGGTATGCGATCTCTGACAAGAACCACCACATCGGCTCCACGCTGTATGAGTTCTGCTGTGAGCCAACCACCAAGCAATCCTGTAGCCCCTGTTACTAATACTCGTCGCTTTGGCCAGAAATTCATAACGGCTCCTCTGCGTGCGCCATGCTCGGCCTAATGAGTGATGCCAGCTTGACCAGTGTGGTCCAGCCAAACCGGACCATGCTGCTGATGCAGCTTTTCTAACTCGTGCTGATCCTTACTCGTGTCCATGGATCGCCAAAAACCTTCATGGTGATAAGTGTATAGGGTCTGTGCCTCAGCCAATGCTGGCAACACATCCATCTCCAGATTGCCGCCACGCCAAAGGTCGAACGCGCCGCGCTGGAACACGAAAAATCCGGCGTTGATCCAATAGCCGTAGATCAGCGGTTTCTCGGCAAACGATTCAACGCGCCCACGTTCATCGAAGCGCACCAGACCGTACTGCGATCTGAGCGGCACCGAGGTGAGTGTCGCCAGCCCTCCCATTCGCCGATGAAACTCCAGAAGCAACGTAACATTCACGTTACCAAGACCATCGCCATAGGTCGCAAAAAAAGTCTCGCCGACGTGATTCGAACAGTACTTTATGCGTTCGCCAGTATCGCTTTCAATGCCAGTATCAACGATTTCGATCTCCCATTCACGAAAGCGTCCCTTGAAGTAGTCACGCAACATTTCCTGCCGATAGCCTGCTGCGAGCACAAACTTTGTGAAGCCTTGCATCGCATAGCTTTGCATCAGGTGAATAATGATCGGCGTACCATCAATGGGCATCATGACCTTGGGGAAATACTCGGTAAACGGAAACGAACGTGTCCCTTTACCACCACATAGAATCACTACCTTGATATCGTCCATCTTGCGTCCTCCGACCCTATAACAGGTAAAGACTGTTGTAGTTGGTCACGACAAAGCACGGAGATCACACCGTATTCACCATGACTTATAGCATGATCAGACGTTGGTAAGTCTCCAGCGTCTGTTGAGCGGTATGCCGCCAAGTGAAATCCATCGCGCGGCGGAGACCTTTCTCGCGCATTGTAGCCGCCAAGGTCGCATCAGCGGTAATGCGGATCATAGCCTCGGCGATGTCCTCGACCGAGAGGGGATCGACTAACAACGCGGCGTCGGCGCTGACCTCCGCCATCGAAGAATTATTGGAGGTGATCACCGGAATTCCGGCCGCCATCCCCTCGACAATCGGCAAACCAAAACCCTCCCACAGCGACGGATACACCAATGCTTCTGCACCAGAGTACAGGATTGGCAACTCATCAACCGGCGACTTACCCAAGTCGATAACCTCGGCGGCAAGTCCGTTACGGTGAATAACCGCATCCGCCTCGTGAGCCGCCCAAGTCCGTTCGCCACTGAAAACCATCTTGACCTCCGAGCCTGTCTCGCGCTTGAATGCCGCAAAAGCCTCGAGGATTCGAACGATATTCTTGCGCGGCTCCCAGCGTCCTGAAAACAGGAAATACGGATGTTCAATAGCATAATGCTTGCGGACAAACTCGCTGCAATCAGCTTTGGCGAATGGTCGAAACGCTTCACTTACCCCCAGATGGATCACCCCTAGTCGATCGTTCGAGACACCGAAGCGTTCAATCAAAACCTGGCGAATATGGTCAGAAATACAGATGATATAGCGCGCCTTGGCAACAGCTCGACGCATCAGAGCCACCAATCGCACCCTAATCGCAGGCGGATAGAGTTCGGGCCGCTCGAACATGCTTGAGCATACAAGGGTGAAGATATACTCCTTGGGAGCAATCGGCGGTGGTACGTAAGTGGCGTGCCACAGATCAACCGGTCGCCGCCACATCGCCCAAGGCAATGATGTTAACATGCTCACAGTACGAATCGGCGGTGCAAGAACCTCGTAGGATACATTTTCTTGCTGTACGCCGACCCGAGCCGGCCCTTCCGGGAACAGGCACACCACGAGATAGTCGGAGTCATGATCAAGCGCGGTCAACGAGCGCACTAACTCAATGTCATGACGCTCCGGGCCTCCGGAATTGCTGCCGGCGCTGCCGAGAAAAAGGGCTATCCGCATTAGTTAAGTTCACCCACAACGCTGTTGAATGGATATTGCAGATGCTGATCGTATAGTCATAATGTGACCACTGGATTAATAATAGCATATTGGATCCGCCATCACGCACCACGATCCCGGTAAAATCGTTCAAGACCGACGCCTAACAGGTGAAGGCCTCTTGTCTGCGTTGGGAGGCGCAAAGCAGTGGGTATGGATTGCCCCGAGCAGATGCTCCGCTACCTCTCACTTCGATGGCGGTCGATCAAAGTAACAAAATCTCCATCACATAAGCCACCTCATCTACCACCTCCCACTTTACATCAAAATCATAAAGTTTCATGCCATACGATTTCGGCGCAGCATCGCCCGGCTCCCGCACGTAGGCCGGGCGCGGATCCTGGCGCAAAATCTGCGTAATCAATTCGCGCAAATCATCGTGAGGCCAATTCGCGCAAAACGCCGCGGCCTGGGGACTGAATTCAACAACTAATTCCGCGTTAGGCGCTTCAGGCGCAAAACCGCCCGTGGCTGTGGGAAGACAGTCGGCATAGGGTACATAAGGCTTGATATCCAGCACTGGCGTTCCATCCAGCAGATCTACTCCCGCTAGATGCAGGGTGATCCGCCCTGAATCGACCACAATCTGCTCCAGCCTGACCGCGGACAATCCTAGCGAATTCGGTCGAAACGGAGAGCGGGTAGCGAACACGCCCAGCCGTCGGTTGCCGCCCAGGCGCGGTGGTCGTACCGTCGGCTGCCAGCGACCCTCCGGCAGACCGTGGAACACAAATAGCAGCCACAGATGGGAAAAATCCTCCAGTCCGCGCACGGCAGCCGACTGCGCATAAGGCGGCAATAATTCCAGCGTTGCCCTTGCCGCCGGAACCAGTCCCGATTGACGGGGAATGCCGAATTTCTCGCGGAAACAGGAACGGATGACGCCAATCGGTTTGAGCGTGAACACGCTTTCCCGATCAATGCCGATGCAGATGCGGCTCCGGTTGGTAAGGCTCCTCGCGATCGTGCAAATGCATCCGGTATTTGACAAACCCTGGGCTGTTATCGAAATGCAGGAAGGGATTACCGTCCAGTTGTTCCAGCATGGTCGAAGTCGGCGTAATACCGTAATTGTGGCCAGGACGAATCAGCGTATCGCCGGGCAACCGCTCGCCCAGTCGGCGCAGGCTTTGATACATCTGCTCGGGATCGCCGCCGCGCAAGTCGCAGCGCCCACAGCCAAATACAAACAAGGTATCGCCGGTCAACACCTGGTCGCCCAGCCGGTAACAGGCCGAACCGGGGGTATGCCCCGGCGTGTGCAGAACTTCAATCGCGGTTTCGCCCAATTGAATGCGGTCGCCGCCCTCATGCAGAGTCGGCAGATCAAGATAATTATTCCAGAACGCCGCCTCAGCCCGGAGTAAGTGCAACTGGGCGTCGCTGGCGTTCAACAGCGCTTCGACGCCGTTGATATGATCGAAATGGCTGTGGGTTAGTAGAATATCGGTGATTCGCAGACTACGTCGCTCTGTAGCAGCCAGAATCGCTGGCACATCCCAGGCCGGATCGACGACCGCTGTCCGATCGGTGGCGTGGTCCTGGATCACATAGATGAAATTGCTCATGCGCCCTAATTCCAGGGCGTGAATGGTGTAAGGAGCGGTCTCGGTCATCTTGGATTCTCATGGTGAAACGAGGAGCGTGTGCAGCATGATGTTGGAACATTCACCACTGCGGCGACTCTGAATGGCGAGTGCGCTGAATCAGCCCGTGTGGCGCAAGGCCAGACTGGCTGATTCCTTTTCCGGGGTTCAGAGGGTTTTTTCATGCGTTTCAGTCTCGACACCGACACGAGTAAACATTTCATCAAAAGCTATGGACCAGGCTGGATCAATGTCAACGAGCAACAAATCCGTCGCAGCGTGATCGTGACGCCCGAGCAACTGGTCACCGATTGGCCGCCCCAGACCTTTGCCGATCTGGAGGAGCAACATTTCGCGGCCATCATGGCGCTGTCGCCGGAAATTGTCTTGCTGGGCACCGGCGATCGACAGCGCTTTCCACGCCCAAAATTGACCCAGGCACTACTAACCCAAGGGATTGGCGTCGAAATCATGGATACTGTCGCTGCTTGCCGAACCTACAACGTGATCATGCTGGAGGATCGCCGGGTTGCAGCAGCATTATTGATGATTGACAGTGATTGACTGTTTTCAGCGTTTTTCGTCCCCGCGCATGCCGCCAGCCGAACGGGGACGTTAGCCGTTTACAGGAAATCCTGGCAAAATCCTTCGCCTTCCAGAATTTTGCGCAGTCGCCGCAGGGCATCGATCTGGATCTGTCGCACCCGTTCGCGGGTCACGCCGATTTCGTTGCCGACTTGCTCCAGGGTCGCCTTTTCCTGCCCGCAGAGTCCAAACCGCCGCTTCACCACGGTCCGCTGCTTATCGTTCAACTGATCAAGCCAGGATTCCAGCTTTTCGTTGAGGTCGGCATCCTGCAACAGTTGCGAAGGATCGGTATTGTTGTCATCGGGAATGGCGTCCAGCAATGAACGATCTTCATCCTTGCCGATGGGCGTATCCACCGAGGCGACTCGTTCGTTAAGCTGCAACATCCGCTTCACTTCCGCCACTGACTTACCCATTGCCTGAGCAATCTCCTCAGTGCCGGGTTCATGATCCAGAGTCTGTGTCAGATGGCGTGCGGTTCGCAAATAGCCATTGATTTCCTTGATGATATGAATAGGCAGGCGAATGGTGCGGGTTTGGTTCATCAGCGCCCGCTCGATCGTTTGCCGGATCCACCAGGTCGCGTAGGTTGAGAACCGGAAGCCGCGTTCAGGATCGAACTTTTCGACGGCGTGAATCAGCCCCAGATTGCCTTCTTCGATCAGGTCAAGCAGGCTGAGGCCCCGGTTCATATAGCGGCGGGCGATTTTGACCACCAGCCGCAGGTTGCTTTCCACCATGCGGTTGCGGGCGGCGGCATCGCCCTGAATGGCCAGGCGGGCGAAATACACTTCTTCCTGAGCAGTCAGCAAGGGAGAGAAGCCAATTTCGCTCAAATACATACGAGTGGCGTCCAATTCCTCCAGGGTCACTTCCCGTGTAGCGGTTGCAGCAGGGGATGACCAAACCGGATCCGCGACCTCCTGTAATTCTTCATCACCAGCGACGATCTCTTCGTCGTTATTTTCTTCCAGCTTGTCCTCGTCCAACAGGCGATCTTCCATGATCAGTTCGTCGTCACAAACAACTACTTCTTCCAGACAGGCACTGATCCGTCGGGACATCGATAACCTCCTCGACCTACTTCGCTTGGTGGAACTTCACTGTTGACGCCGGGCCGGAAAACGGTCGGCTGCGTCTTTGTTTATTGTTTTATTTATGCCAGGCAACCCGCATTCATCGAATTGATGATGAAGGCGCCGCCGTTCACTTTCGGTCACGGCTAAAAAAACGCGGACGATGCTCTTCCCTGCTCCGCACTACAAAATGCCTAGCAATAATAAGCCTTTCAAAAGCGCCAAGTCTACCATTGGAATGTAAAAATTTTGAACGTCATCGTTTACATTAAATAATTTGCGGTGGTTTTTCACCTAACCACTGATTTAAGGTATCGATCGCGCCATGCCGGGTCAGGTCGACTTGCAGCGGGGTAATCGAGACATAGCCGGCGCGCACCGCATGGAAATCGGTGCCAGGACCCGCATCTTGTTCCGACCCAACGGGACCGATCCAGTAGATGGGTCGACCGCGCGGATCCATGCTTTTGATGACCGGTTCCCATTTGTGACGATGGCCCAGGCGCGTCGTCTGGAAACCGGCCAGATCTTCCCAAGGCCGGTCGGGGACATTGACATTCAGAATGGTGTCGGAGGGTAGCGACCATTCTCGCAACCGATTGACCAGCCAAACAGCAACGCGGGCTGCAGTCGCAAAGTGCTGTGGTTGATAAGAAGCCTGTGAAATCGCGATAGCGGGCAACCCCAAGAAGCGGCCTTCCATCGCCGCCGCCACGGTGCCGGAGTAGATAACGTCATCCCCCAAATTAGGACCGTTATTGATGCCGGAAATCACCATATCCGGATCTTGTTCCAGTAAACCGGTGATGGCCACATGGACGCAGTCAGTGGGCGTGCCTTCGACACTGTAAAACCCGTTGTCATGGCGGGTGATGTACAGAGGACTCTTCAAGGTCAGGGAGTTGCTGGCGCCGCTGCGGTCGCGGTCGGGCGCAACCACCACAATCTCCGCCAACTCGCGCAGGACTTCCGCCAGGCGGCGTAGCCCCGGCGCTTGATAGCCATCGTCGTTACTGATCAGGATTTGCATGTTACTTGGCCTACAGCATTACGTACTTTTTGACGCTGCTCATTATACATTGCGGCGTCAGATGCATTTGCTGGAAATTTTGACTATGTTTTATGAAAAATGCGTTTAGTTTTGGAGTCCATCCAAATTCCGCGCTCATCATAAAACTCTTCACCACCCGAGGACCGACCGGCATGAGCATCGTGACCGATCTGTTAGCCAAGCCGGGCGTTATCGCCGCTGGCGAGTACGCCTATCGAGGCGACCGTTTTTCCTACCGGGGCGCTCTAAGCGAGGAGCATGCCCGCATGGCGTCCATCATGTGCCGCGCGACGACCATGGGCGCGAACATGGAAGGCCGGATGCTGGAAGTCTTCCAGCCGCGCAACGGATTATCTCCTCCGCGTGGCTGGGTGGTGCATGGACCAGACTACACCGTCTGCGTGATGGCCAATGTGTTTTGCATGCTCGATAACGCCAGTGGTTCAATCAATAATACGATCAATTTCATGGCTCAGGCTTTGGCTAAAGCGTCTTCCGATCTGATTTGAACCTGGCTCACAAAACCAAACCCACCGAAGAGCAAAAGGAGGAACCCCTCATGGCAACCTTGGATGAACTGATGCAATTACCTGGCGCAATGGCGGCTTTCGAATTCCGAGGCAGTGGCGAACTGCTGGAACAACGCATCGCCTATCCCGAACGGATCAATGAATCAACCCTCGATCTGCTGGCCCACATGTGCGCGGCTAATATGAGCATTGCCACCATGCAGGCGCGAGGTTGGGAAAAAGTCACCCACATGAAAGGTTTTTATCCGATCCAGGAGTTCACGCTGGTCGGCTTCGATTGGTCAGTCGTGGTGAGCGGCCTGGATCGGGAGCGCTTCAAGGACCGGGGCAAAGCCAGTTTGCCACCCTTCACTGGCGTCGTTCTGGCGAATGAAAAGGCTGACTACGAAGCGGCCTTTGCCACGATGGAAAAACCGGAGCCGGCGCCATGAGCATGATCCGGCGCATCCTGGCCCTGGATGGGGTGAACGTGGTTTGCCATTTCCGCGATGATGGCTACCTGCTCGAAGGCTATGGACTCATGGCGCGCGATGACATGGCGCGACTGGCACAGTTCGCGCATGACTATCGGCGCATGGCTCAGGGCAATGCCGATCAACTGGCGATGTTCACCGGTATGCGCGGCTGGACTCCACCACACGGCTGGATTCTTCGCGGCGTCGCTCAATCCGTGTGCAGCGTCGGCAATCTGGTTTGCCTGGTGGATAATGATGAGGCGCTGCTCAATGAAATCATGCTGGAATTACGGGAGGTTTCGCATTGGTAGCGATGGAATCAGCGATGGATCCCACCCTCTAATCTTTCAGAAGATGATTTTTAGCGTCTGTTGCATTCAGAAATCTGGATGTGGCTACTTTAATACTTTGTTGGTATGATGATACGACACACAGTATGCCACTTTCGAGCATTGGATTAGTCGTCTC
Source organism: Candidatus Competibacteraceae bacterium (assembly GCA_020444905.1). Taxonomy (GTDB): domain Bacteria; phylum Pseudomonadota; class Gammaproteobacteria; order Competibacterales; family Competibacteraceae; genus UBA2383. The sequence continues at coordinate 2,541 of JAGRHQ010000117.1, read as the reverse complement.
CATGTCTAAGCAAATTATTATTCCAGTCTGGTTTTGCCTGGTAGTGGGCGCTTGTGCGCTTAACATCCCGGTCGAAGCACAAATCGCCGATGGCCAAGCGCTGGCGAATCCAGTCCCGGTCGCCAGCGTCGTGAACGAACCTGTGGTGGCCAGTCTGCACACAGGCCAATCCTCGCAGAACGCCAGCGACGATTTGGAACCCGAAGTGAATGGGGCGCCGGCGTCCGCCGCATCCGAACTCGTCGGTCCACCGCCGTTACCGCCCTGTCCGGCAAGCGCCTTGGGGGTGAAGGACGAAATCGCTGCACAGATTTGTCAGCGAATCCGCACCGAGCCATTGCCAGATCGACTGACCATTGACCATCGCGTGTTGCGCACCCTTGATGCCATGCTCCCTTTCTATGCAGAGCGAGGCTATCAACCGGCCTGGCTGGACGCTAATGGCAAACCCCTGCCCGCGGCGACTGCGTTAATCGAGGCGCTGGGTGAAGCGGATCGCGACGGCTTGCGGTCCAGCGATTATCAACAGAACGGCTTGCAAAAGCGCATTACGACGCTCCAACAGCACAATGACGCATTGAACATCGCTCGGTTGACCGATTTCGATCTGCTGCTCACCGATGCCTTTCTAAGCTATGGCTCTCATTTGCTGTCAGGTCGATTGTCGCCGCGCACCGTGGATCGTGACTGGGAAATCAAACCCCGGTACCAGGATCTGGCTACCGTGCTACAGCAAGCATTGGCCAGGAATTCCATTATTGAATCCCTCAGAGCATTGGCGCCCCAAGCCAAAGGCTATGTTCAGTTACGCGACAGGCTCCATAAATATCGACGAATTGAACAAATGGGCGGTTGGCCCACCATATCGGGCAATGCTTCGGCAAAGACGCTGCGGGCGCGACTGGAAGCCGGTGGCGATCTGGTCGGAACCGGCGGGACGGTTGCCGATGCGTTGCGCCGGTTCCAGCGGCGGCATGGCCTGGCCGAAACAGGAACGGTCAATGCCGCGACCCGGGCTGCTTTGAACGTGCCGGTCTCCGAGCGCATTCAGCAAATCGAGCTGAACATGGAGCGCTGGCGCTGGCTGCCGGATGACTTTGGCGCGCGCCATATTCTGGTGAATATTCCCAGCTACAAAATGCAGGTTTTCGAGGACGGTAAGGTCGTGCTGGAATCTAAAGCAGTTGTTGGCCGGCAAGAGCGGCAAACGCCGACCTTCACCGCCAACATGGAATATCTGGTGATGAGTCCAAAGTGGTACGTCCCTCGATCAATTGCAGTGAAGGACAAGCTGCCGCAACTCCGGCGTAATCCCAACGCCCTCAAACAGCAGCGGATTCGTATTTATAACCGGGCTGGCCAGGAGATCAATCCAGCCTCGGTTAACTGGAGCGAGGTCAGCGCCAGGAACTTCAATTATTATTTGCGCCAGGATGCGGGTCCGCGCAATGCGCTGGGCGGGATCAAATTTATGTTCCCCAATCGCCATAGTGTTTATTTGCACGATACGCCATCGCGAGAATTGTTCAGCCGCAATCAACGCACCTATAGTTCAGGTTGCATCCGAATTTCCAAACCGGTGGAACTGGCGGAGTATTTGCTCAAACATGACCCAAAGTGGAACAAGAACAGCATCAAAACCGCATCTACCAGTGGCAAACAGCGCGTGGTTCATTTACCGGAGGAAGTGCCGGTTTATCTGCTGTACTGGACTGCCTGGGTGGATGAAGAGGGTTTTCTGAATTTCCGCGACGATATCTACAAGCGCGACAAGCCCTTGGTACGGGCGCTGTATCAAGACGACAAGACAGGGCGCAAAGGGGCTTGAGCAGGCTCCAGGCTCCAGTTTTCAACCAGCGCAGATCAGGATTGTCGTCTTTTTGGCAACCTGACATTTCCAAGTTCATGCGAATAGCATTGGGCGTTCAATATGATGGTGCCCGGTTTTGCGGCTGGCAGGCGCAACAACCGGGTATGCGAACAGTGCAAAGCTGTCTGGAACAAGCACTGGCGAAAGTCGCGGATCATCCGGTCAGACTGGTCTGCGCGGGCCGCACCGACGCAGGCGTGCATAGCGTCGGTCAGGTCGCGCATTTCGATACCACAGCGGCTCGTTCGGAACGATCCTGGGTGCGAGGCGGCAACTCCCACTTACCGCCCGACATCAGTCTGATCTGGTCCCGTGAAGCGCCGGATGACTTTCACGCCCGATTCTCGGCGCGGGCTCGTCGTTATCGTTACCTGATTTTCAATCACCCCCTGCGCTCGGCGCTCTGGCGGGAACGGGCGGCTTGGCATTATCGACCACTGGAGGCCGCACGGATGCATGAGGCCGGACAGGCCCTGGTCGGGGAGCATGACTTCAGCTCCTTCCGCGCCGCCGCATGTCAGGCGCGGCATCCAATCCGCGAAGTTCAGGAATTAACCGTGCAGCGGCGAGGCGATGGCGTGGCGCTGGACATCAAAGCTAACGCATTCCTGCACCACATGGTGCGCAATATTGCCGGAGTCTTAATCGCGATTGGCGCTGGTGAGCAGCCG
>JAGRHQ010000116.1 GCA_020444905.1 Candidatus Competibacteraceae bacterium | reverse complement strand
TCCCAGCACCGGCCCCTCGGCCCACAATAACCAGCGGTCGCGCGGCAACTGCAAACTCAACGTGCTGTTGACGCTCGGACTGCCCAAATCCACGGTCGGCGTTGCATATCGCGCCGCCATGGCCTGCTCGCTGCGCCAGGTCACCACCACGCGCTGCGCGCCGGGCGTCAACGGCAACACGACTTGTTGACCCTGCTGTTGCAAGGGTTGGGCAACCCCATTGATCTGCACCCCGGTCAAGGTTGCGCCGGGCGGCAGGGTCAATGGATGATCCACGCCGCGACTGGCGCGAATGTTCAAATCCAACGTAGCCTCGCTTAGCCGTTGACCAGGGCTGATCCCCAGATGACTGCGGTCAATGGTCACGGTTGCGCCCGGCGCGCCTTCGGGACGCATGATGTTCAGCGTCACCTGTTCACCCGGCCACGGTCGCCATTCCGGGGACCATTGACCCTCGCCATCCACTCGCCGCACCAGGGGAATCCCGGCGCTTTGCACATGCCAAAGCGGACTGGCCTGCAAGCGCCAGATTTCCACAAAGTTCTCGCTGTCCGCCGCCTGGAGAAGCAACTCATCGGCACGGCTCAGGGTTGCGGACCAAGCCGTCTCGGCGCGCTCTGGCGGCAGATTGACCCATACCCGCCCCTCGCGCACCTGAATGTCGGGCGTGGTAATCCGTTCGCCAGGCAACAGGGGAATTTCCGCCACCGCCGCTGAATCCGCCTGACTCAGCCGTCGCACCCGGGTGTTTACCTGCCAGTCCACATCCAGAAGAATATCGCGTTCGACCTGCACGAAAGGCGGCATCACCCCGGACTGCAAAGGGGTTGCGGCGTCGGCGCGCTGACGGGTGAATTGCAACTGCTGGTCGGCGCGACCTTCGACATAGCCTTCCACCCGCCAACCGTCGACGTTGAGTTCCACGCGGCCCGGCGCCATCGGCAACGGCAATTGCAAAGTGGTAACCTCGGCGGGCACCGCAGCCAGAATGATCACCTCATGCAAACCTGGAGTTAAGCGCAGCCAAAGTAATTGTGCAGGATCGCGAAACAGCACAGCAGGTTGGCCATTCAGAGCAATGGAGCGAAGGATCAATCCTTCATGCGGCAAAGGCAGCGGCGTCGCCGTTTCGGTCTGGGCTTGCAACGACAGTTGGAGGCGAAGGTCGCCATTCCGCAGATTCAGCGCCAGCGCCGCCAGATCCCCACAGCGCTGGCAATCCGGGGGTTGCGTCAGATGGTCGCGCAATTCCTGGAGCAACTCCGGGGAGGGAAATTGCGCTTGGGCCGGGGCTGGAGCAAAGCACAACCCTCCGCCTATGAATAACGCTAGAAATGCGGCAACCGCCCCGTTACCTTCTTGCCGGGAGGCGTCAGCATCGGCAGGCGGCGCAACCTCCTCCCCTTCTGCCGGAGGCACAGTGGAGCGCGCTGTCGCCTCAGGAGGCGGAGACCGCCGCCGGGTCATGAAAACCCGCGCCGCCATAGCCAGCATGAGCAACAAGCCACCCAGCATCAGGGCGCGCGTACCCCAGGGCGGCAACAGCCACAGACGCAGCCGCTCATCCACCGCCACCGGCCCGCTCCAGCGCAAGGTCGCGCGTTGCCAGTTCCAGACCGGTACGCCAGGGCCGGTTTGCACCTTGATATTCGCGGCGTATTGCTGCTGAAGTCGTTGCGGCAGTTTTCCTTGAAGCGATGACTGACCCTTGACCAAGGATTGGGCGCGATCATAGACGTTTGACGCCTCTTCCAAGGCAGGCGACATCGGCGCGGCAGCCGGAGGCGGCGCGTTAGCCCCAATCGGACTGAACCCCAACCCGCCAAAGGTAAAAGGCTCCAACTGCGGATACAGCGCGCTGCGCGCCTGCTGGACCGCGAACAATCCGCCGATGACCAGCAACCCCAGTAACGCCAATCGTCGATAGAATTCCACCACACCTCGAAACCAGCCCGACGGCAGCACTCGCAGGAGCGCAATCGCCGCCAGAATATGGAGCCAGACATACAACGGCGCATTGGGTTCGTGATAAATCAGGGTCATCCCGGCCAGCGCAATCAGGCCCCAGCCCATGTTCCACAGCTTCATAAAAGCCAGCGCAATCACCAGCACCAAAAATAGATCCAGTAGATTCCAGGAATACAGCCAGGCATTGCCGGTGCGATCCGGCCCCTCCGCCGCCAGCAATCGCCAACCGGGGGGCAAATTCAGGATCGCGTCAATGCGCTGCGGGGCAATGCGCCACCCCACCGCCGGCAGATCCTCAATACGCTCCGGCTCCAGCCGACTGTCGGCGGTCAATTCCAGGTTATTCAGTTGTCGCACTTCCACCCCGGCCCCTTCGCTCCCGGGCATCTGGGTAATGAACTGATCTTCATCTCCAATCGCCACCCGGCCCAATTGCAGCGCAGGAGCCGCGTTCAGGCGCGTCGTTTCCAGGGTTCCGCTCAGGCGATCCTGGACCGTATAGCCCCCGCCAGCGAAATCGAGCCAGAGGGTGCGACTCAGCGCCAGGCGCTCCAGCGTCGGTTCGGCAATGCCCCGAGTGCGCACTGCTAACCGCAGGGTTTCCCCTGGCTGTAAAAGATACGCGGGCCAGGATCGCCATTCTTCAGGCAAATTGGTTTGCGTCGGATCCAGCGCCGGCGCGCCTTCTACGGCGACGACGCGCAAGGCGTTTTGCGCCTGGAAGCTCCAGATTTCCTGCACCGGCCAGGGCGGCTTGGCGGCAGGCAGGGTCAGTGCGTCCAAGGGGCCACGATGACGCGCCTTCAGATGGATCGACCAGGTTCCTGGACGCAGTTGCACGCGCAACCGGCCATCGGTTTCCAGGCGGGCCGGCAACGGGCTGTTCAGGGCTAAAGGCAGAAAATTTGGTAACAGCACCGGACCGAGCAATTCCTCGCGCACCTGCCCGGACACGCGCAACTCCAAACGGGTGTCGACCGTGAAGGGAATGCCGTCACTCAATAAGCGAAAGACTTGCAGTTCCAGCGCATCCTGCTGCGCGGGTTCAGCCGGTCGCTGGCGTAACCACAATACGCCGTCATCCTCCAATCGAAACACCGGCGTAGGTCTTCCATCCAGCCAAAGATCAAGCAGGGCGTTATCCGGGGGAACCCGTATCGACTCCGGCAGGGCGCTCCAGAAAAATTGCCCGGTCACCCGATGATCACCCGCAGATGCCTTGAGCGCCGGTCGTCCGTTGCGCTCCAGGACCGGAACCAACACATCATCCAAGCGCACGGCTTGCGGCCAGTAGCGCCGGTCGCCCGGCAAGGTCAACCAATCCTCAGCGTCCTGATGCGCTCGCTGGCTGAATTCGCCGCCCCGGGCATTGAGCCGCAATTCCAGCCCTGTCAACCAGACGCAGCGATGGCGCTTGATGTCATTGAAGTAGACTGGGCAACGCAGTTCCTCCGGCACGCTGCGCAACACCCAATCCAGCCAGGGATGCAAGGGAACCGGGATCTGTGTCAGCACCGCCGGCGAGATGGAGGCAGCCTGGACGGGCGGCGCTAACATCGTGGGCATTAGCAGGAATAAGATCATGACGATACAGAGGAAATATCGGTCGATGTGCATGAGGATCGTTATCCATTGATTTCGGAATATAGCCTGTTCACGAACAGTAGCCGGTCTTCAAAGTGGATTCAACGGCAAGCGTCCGCACCCTCGCTTTCCAGTCTATCGAGGACAGATACGAAAAAATCCGCACATCACCCAGAATTGGCGTGGGCGCCCATTGCTTAGTCGAGAAGTCGTCGTCAACCTGAGGGGAGTGGAATTACAAAATCGCTCCTCGAAATACTCATCAGTCGACATAAAATGTTCAAGTTATCCCGCTGATCGACCGTTTCGGTCGCCGGGTGAACCACGTCCGGTTCTCGGTGACCGACCGCTGCGACTTCCGCTGTTTGTACTGCATGAGCGAGCAAATGACCTTTTTGCCGCGCGCGGGTGCTGACGCTGGAAGAACTGGCGACCTTTCATCCTGCGCCACATGAACCATACCGGCGGTTGAAGCTATCTGGCGGCAACCCTGACAGGCATTAGCATGGGATCACTGGCGGCGGACCATTCCAAACACCGTAAGTTAACATCTTCACAAAGTACATCAGGGTAAGAAGTAAACACGAATCATGCAGAATCTGACATTGCTCGACCGCTTGCGGAAGGACTTCACGGGTTTGGACACTCGCTACCATCTGGCTGATGGCCGGGAAACCCATCGTTATTACCTCGATTCCGCCGCTTCGACGCTGACGCTGAATTGCGCCCGGCAAGTCGCTGATGAATTCCTGCAACACTACGCCAACACCCACAGCCAGGCCCATTTTTCCGCAAGGATCGCTAACCGCGCTTACGATTGGGCGCACCAGCAAGCGCTAAATTTCGTCGGATCACATCATGCAAAATACATTGCCTGCTTCGCCGGAAGCGGCAGCACCGCCCCTTTAAACCGTTTAGCGCGCTTGCTGGCGGCGCGGCGTCCCGAGCGGGACATCACGTTGGTTTCGCTGATGGAGCATCACGCCAATGACCTGCCGCATCGCCGACATGCTGGCCAGGTCATCCACATCCCCCTGATGGGTAAAGCGCCGGCGCTGGGCGCGATCGATTTAGCCGCTTTGGAAGGGCTGTTGGAACACTACCGGGACCGAGTCAACTATATCGCGCTATCCGCCGCCAGCAACGTCACCGGCATCGTCAATCCGATTCACGAGATTGCCGCGCTGGCGCATGCCCATAATACCTGGATTATCGTCGACGCCTCCCAATCCATCGCCCACGCGCCGCTGAAGCTGACTGATAACGGGACAGTGGAACGGGAACTAGACGTCGTAGCGTTCTCCGGCCACAAGCTCTATACGCCTGGTTCGCCCGGAGTGATGGTCGTGCGGCGGGACTTGCTGGAAGATCAGGAACCGGACGAGCTGGGCGGCGGCATGGTAGACGATGTTTCCCTGAGCGGCTATCAAGTCTCCCAGCATTTCCCGGATCGCGAGGAAGCGGGTACGCCGAACATTCCGGGCGCAGTGCAACTGGGCGCAGTGCTGAATGTGTTGCAACGGATCGGCATGCAGCGCATTCACGCCAGCGAGCAACGGCTATTGCGACGGCTGCTGGCGGAATTATCGGCCATTCCGCAAGTACGGATTTATGGCGACCCCGATCTAGAACGCACGCCGCGCCTGGGGGTCGTCTCGTTCAATCTGGCCGGGCTAGAGCATGGGCTGGTTGCAGCGGTGCTGAACGATTATCACAACGTCGCCGTCCGCAACGGCTGTTTCTGCGCGCATCCCTATGTCCGCGAATTGCTCAAACCGGAATTGTGGGAACTGGATATTGACTTCGATACGGACAATGCGGAAGCGCTGATCAAACCGTGGCAGGGCATGGTGCGCGCCAGCCTGGGGTTGTATTCCACGGACGACGATATCAAAGCGCTACTCAACGGTATCGACGATTTGTTGGCCAAACCTGACCATTACCGCATTCAGTATCAGGCAGATCGCGATGGAAATTTTCATCATCGCAACTTCGCCGTTTCCACCGAAACGTTATTTAATCCGGAAACAGCGCTGGATCGGGCCTTGGCGCATTCGGGCATATGAATGCTGTATTCCGGTCATGGTTATCCGCAATGCGCTGAGGCGAGGCTGGACTCCCTTTCTGGCGATTCGCTGAACCGGGTGCGCGGCAGGCATTGCGGATAGTGGGTTTGCAGGAACGCCACGAAGCGCTCGCGCACCAGACAGCGCAAATCCCAGGCTACCGAAGCGTCCGGCGCGCTTATCAAAGCGCGCAAGGCAACAGTGCGATCCGTGGTATCGGTCACTTGCAAACCCCAAGCGCGGCCATCCCACAAACCGGATTCGTCAAGAATGCGTTTAAGCTCCTGACGACCCGCCTCGACCGGAAAGGTATAGTCTACGTAAAAAAATACTGTGCCCAGCAAGTCGGCGCTGGCCCAGGTCCAGTTCTGAAACGGTTTGGTGTTGAAGTAATTGAGCGGCACAATCAACCGTCGATCATCCCAGATGCGCACTACGACATGAGTGGCGTTGATTTCCGCAATCCGGCCCCATTCCCCCTCCACGATCACCACATCATCGATACGGATCGGTTGCGTCAGACCAATCTGCACCCCGGCGATCAGATTTTCCAGAAAGGGCCGCGCCGCCACACCGATCACCAGACCGGCGACGCCCGCCGAGGCCAGCAACCCCGCACCCAGTTCCCTGATCTTCGGGAACGTCATCATCATCACCGCCAGGGCCAGAACCTGCACGGCGATCACCACAATGCGCCGCACCATCTGAAACTGGGTGCGAATGCGCCGCGCGCCCAGATTATCGTTGATATCCACCAGATAGTGTTGTTGCAGAACATCCTCGGCCACCAAGGTCAGACGCACCAGCAGCCAACCGATCGTGGCGATGTTGATCAACGCCAGCACATGCCGCAGGTGTTCGGTGGCCAGCGTGGACAACTCCAGGGTTGGCAGAGCGATCTGGGCAACGATCACCGTGACCAACCAACCCATCGGTTGCCGCAGATGGCGGATCAGCGCGCCGCCAAACGCGCTGCGTGTCTGCTCCACCAGCACTGCAGCCACCACCAGCACTCCCTCGTAGCCTAGCAACGCCAGCGCCATGATCGTCAGCACCGGTTCCCAGGCCACCGGCGTCCAGAAGGTAAAGAGGTAACCTCGTTCACTGTACAACTCCAGCAGAACGCCGCCGGCGGTTAACAGCAGCAGCCAGCGCAACGTCTTATTCAGGGGTGCCAGGATTTCCTGCGTCCACAGCAGGCCATAGCCGCTGTGAGCAATCGCGTGGTTCTTCAGCAATACAATCAGCTCGTCAATCAGGCTCCGCGCCAGTAGCCAGGCCAGCCAGACGCCGACTAGCACCAGTGTGCGCCAGACAATTAGCCAGGCCAGATTGAGATAACCCACCAGGCTGAGCAGCGCCGCCGCCGTCAGCGCCAGGGGCAACAGCAGGGTCAACAGGCGTATGGCGCTCAGCCAGAGCTGACCGGCAAAGCGTTCCGCCAGCGCCTCCAACAGCAGGTGACGTAACCGGAGTACGGGATAACAGAAAATTAGCCAGTAAAACAGAAAAATCTGATCCAGCACCCGGACCGCAGGCTGCGGCAATTCACTGATATGCGCCAGAATCACCAACGCGCTCAGAATGCCGCCGCCCAGCAAAATCCAGAATACCAGCGTATAAAGATGTAGATTGCGCTGTGCAACAGGCAGGCCGGGAGCTGCAAGCAGAAGCTGGGCCAGATCAAGCGGCGTTTTGAGACTAACCCAGAACAATACCAAAGTTAATAGAATCGCCAGTCCTGGCTGCGATACTTTCAGCAGCCACAGACCCAGCGCCAACGCGCCCGCCAGGGCGATGCCCCACAGGTTTCTACGCAAGAGCCGCACGACGGTCAGCACCAGTTTATTGGCGAAGCTACTATCTTGACTGGCGGCTTGATGTTCGGAAATCCGCGCCAGACGTTGACGGCTTAACGTCGCCAACGTAGCTAGCAGCAGGGTCAAAGCGGCGATCATAAACCACTGTTCGAAACTGGCTTTGGCCATGGCCACCAGCGCGGATTCGATGCTCAGCCAGATCTGATGCAGGAGAATGCGCGGCGCCTTGCTCAACTCCACAACGGTATTAGGCCACTGTTGCGGGGTGAACAGGAAAAAAGATTCCCGTGCCAGCAAATCCTGGCGACTGCGTTGCTCGTGAACGGATTCCAGCCGCTTCCGCAAACGGTCCAGCCGATCGCTTTGTTCCCGTAGCAAATCCTGACGCTGGCGGAATTCCTGTTCCATATCGGTCAACAATTGGTGGGTTTGCTTGTTCAAGCGCTGGTCGCCGGCGTCGCCCGATTCAAGCGGGATCGATTGTTGTTGCTGATTGAGCAATGTCAGGCGACTCTCGATGAGCTTGCCATTTTCGCGCAATTCGCCCCGCAGCATGGTCAACTGGCGGATTCCTTCCTGCAAGCGTTGGGGATCGATATTCTGGGCGTCGGCAATCCCGTCCCAGTTAGCCAGTTCGTCGCCGATCGTGGCCATCTGATGGTCCCAGCGCAATAGTTTGGCGCGGTCTTCAGCAGCCTGAATACCGATTTCCAGCGCCGCGCGCTGCGCGTCGGTCAGTGTTTCGGCCTCGCGTTGCAAACGAGCGCGCAGTTCCTCAGCTTTATTCAATTGCGCCTGCTGTTCCTGCTCCAGCCGGGCAGCGCGATCCTGACGGGCCTCTTGGCGCCCCTGAACTTGATGTTGTAAATACAGTTCTTCTAAATGGGCACGCCAGGTCGTAGCCAGGGTCTGCCGTTGCTCAAGCAGCGTCAACCATTCCCTCAGCGCCCGCAAATTCTGTTGTTCGAGTTCGAGATCGGCGCGACGCTGTTCAAGGCGATATTGCGTCTGCGTTAATTGCTCGGCGCGGTTGCCGACCGATGGATCGTTGTCCTTGGCGGGATTTCTAAGCAGTTGCTCCTGCGTTTCCAGTTCCGCGATCGTTTTTTTGAGGATGCCGATCTGACGCTGGGCGCTATCGATGCCGGTTTGCACGTTTTCCCGCCGGAGACGCAGCGCATCGAGTTCCCGCCGGGCCTGCTCGATCATGTCCGCGCTCACATGCTGGGCTTGCAGGGTTTGCAGTTGATCTGTTTGCCTAGTCTCGATCCGGGCAATGTCCCGCTGTAACTGTTCGATGGTCGCCTGCTGCTCGGCCAGGGTCTGATTCAGAACATTCCGCCGTTCGATGGCTTTCTCCGGATCGGCGCTTAATGGCGAAAGGGTCAAGGCATCCTGCGCCCATGCCGCGCTGGGGACGGTCGCTAGGAGCGGAAGCAGCCACATTAGCAACCATAGCAATCTATAAATTTGATATACTTGATAAAAATTTTGATAAAGCATGATGTGCCAGGTAATGAACTCGCAGAGTTGCAAACATCACTTAAACAGTTAGGGAAATCCTGGCGCCTAAAAGGTTCAAGTCGACATCAAGATCATTGCCGCGATCCTCGCGTTCTTGAGGACACACAAGAAATTGTGCGACATCAAAAATGATGATCTGGTAGGATGTTATTTATTAATAACATGCAAGCAGAAGACGCTAGAAAAGATGCTGCAAGAAGATGCTTTTCCCAGACCGCTGGTGATGGTTGACACCGCATTATTTACTATCCTTGACAAACAGTTGTGCCTGATTCTGGCGCGGCGTAAGGAACCCCCCTTTCAAGGCGCGCGCGCGCTGCTGGGCGGGTTCGTACATGCTCAGGAAGATGGTGACGCGGAGGATGCGGCGCGGCGAGTGATTCGCGACAAAATTGGTTTTGACGCGCCTTATCTGGAGCAGCTTTACACTTTTTCCGGCAAGCGCCGCGATCCCCGAGGCTGGTCGGTGAGCATCGCTTACTACGCGCTGGTTCCGGCCACTCTGCTGGGCCATAGCCAGACCACCGAAACCTTTCCGGTGGATATCCTGTCAGAGTTGCCCTTTGACCATGACCAGATTGTCGCTAAAGCCGTAGAGCGGCTGCGCAGCAAAGCGACTTACTCTTCGCTACCCGCCTTTCTGCTGCCGGAAGAATTTACCCTGAACGACTTGCACTGCATCTATCAACAGACCCAAGGCGCCATACTCGACAAGGCTTCATTCCGCCACAAGATCATGGAGCAGGACATTATTGAAGCCATCCCTGGCCGATTCCGCACTGGCGCGCATCGACCGGCTCAGCTTTACCGGCTGACCCGCCGGGCGCTGACCCCCTTTGAGCGAAAAATTTAGAACCTGTCTGGCAAAAAAGTATCCACCAAAGTCAAACGGTTTTTACATTCGGGACAAGCCATACCCCTGTCCTGACTTGAGAACCCGCATGATCGACTTTAGAGGCCACCGCTTTGAACAAGACCTCATCCTAACGGGTGTTCGTTGGTATCTTGCGTACCCATTGAGCTATCGGAACCTCGAAGAAATGCGGGCGGGGCGAGGCGTCGACGACCGACTTCTTGCTCACGGCGCATCGCGATCAGAAAGCCGCGCTCCGCTTTTTCAAGAAGGCGGGGCGGCAGCGCGGCCTTCCGGATAAGGTCACGATTGACAAGAGCGGCGCGAATACGGCGGCGATTGAGGTCCGGAAAGGGGAAACCGGTCAAGCCATCGAGATTCGCCAAAACACGTAATTAAATAATTTAGTGGAACAAGATCATCGCGCGATTAAACGGATCGTCCGGCCGATGCTCGGCTTCCAGAGAGAGTTAAGCTTGTCTGTCAGAAACTAACGCAACACAACCATAAACGCTGTTTCACACTGACAGAATCGGATCACTGCTTCAAACGGAGGATTACCTATGACTAACAAGTCCAAACCCGCTACCGATCTGGCTGCAGTTATCAAATCCCTGAAGAGTTACCTGCTGGAAAAGGGTCATCGTTTCGAGCGGGGCCCGCGCTACGAGACCCAGACCCACACCCACTCCAGCGTCGCCAAGATGGTCCGGCAGTATGAAGGACTTGGTTACGTCAAGTACATACAGGTCGGCGATCCGCCGGTTTACGCCATGCTAGGGCGCAGCCACCACGAAGCGCATATCTTCCAGCCGCAGGATCCGAAAATCCGGGAATGGCTGGAGGATGACCGCGTGGCGCTGAATGATCCAACCATGCGCGCGTACCTGCTACAGAGCGCCGGCCTGAGCGAGGCCAGCCTCCCTGAGGCGCGCAGACCGCAAGTCTTCCGTATCGTCGAGGTGGATGACGTGTTCATTATCACCAATGAAGATACCTGATCAGAACAGCATTGATGAGGCATCCAACTTGTGTTGGAAGATCGCAGCGAAGCTGACTGGATCGCGCTACTGACCTGACGACGAACTCAATGTCCGCTGACTGAGGCTCTCTGTATTTTCCAACATCATCATCATTCCGATGATGACGGGCGCATCGCCTGCAATTGCCAAGAGCTTATACAAAAGCTCTGTAGCCTGAATGCAAACCGTCAGACCGAAATCCAAGTTTTCCTCCCACTTCGCCCCATTCGGGCTACACTCTTAATTCTATTTGTTTTCAATATGCAGCGAGGTCGGTAAATCGTTATGGACGCACTGTCAGCCTTCCTGATTACCCTGGGTTTGTTTTTTGGTGTGGTGCTGTTTCTGGAACTGGGGCGACGCATCGGGATACGCCGACGGGCGCAGGATCCCGAAGGCGCCGCTGCCGGAACCGGTCCCATCGACGGCGCGATCTTTGCCTTGCTTGGTCTGCTGCTGGCCCTCACCACCTATCAGTTCTGAGTTAGACTCTAAGGCGAGTTTAACTGAAATGGCGAGGAGACGATGGGAACGGTT
>JAGRHQ010000115.1 GCA_020444905.1 Candidatus Competibacteraceae bacterium | reverse complement strand
AGGAGGAACAGAGTCTGTCTGTTGTGCGCTGGCCAGCGGATTCAATCCAGTACTGAGCGCGAGCGCCACTGCGGTTAAGTTGATCAAGCGAATCATAGCCATTTCCGATCTCCTTTTGCTTTCCATGAGCTGTGTCAAAAATGGACTTTCTAAATGAACTGTCTCAATCATTAGAGTTTGGAGAGCGCCTATTGATTCCCATCCTGTTTAAGGATCATCTCTGAACAACAGGCGCATCCTGCTGGCGGATGTACGCCTTGATCTTGTTGACATCCGCCTCCATCACCTCGAACCGCTGCGGCAGCGCTTCAATGTTCTCATACCCTACCGGGCGTTCTGGCGGTCGTCCTAACGCCTCGACGATCGACTCCTCGAATTTAGCCGGCAGGGCGGTTTGCAAACACAGTAGCGGCACACCCTCCTCGCGATACTCCAGTCCGACCTTCACTCCATCAGCGGTGTGGGTGTCGATGATGACGCCACATTCCTGGTATACCCGGTGGATGACCGCCATGCGGTTTGGATGATTGCTTGATCCAGACACAAAACCGAACCGTTGGATGTCGCGAAAAGCATCCGTACCGGACAAGTCGAAGAATCCATAGTCATCCACTTGCCGCCAGAGTTCACGGACAACCCCAGGGTCGCGACCGACGGCATCATAGATAAAACGCTCAAAATTGGATGCTTTGGAAATGTCCATCGAGGGACTGCTGGTGTGCGTCACCTGGTCAGGCTTGCGCACCCGGTAAACCCCAGTGCGGAAGAACTCATCAAGCACATTGTTTTCATTCGTAGCCAGGATCAACCGGCGGATCGGCAAACCCATACGTTTGGCGATGTAACCCGCGCAGATATTGCCAAAGTTACCAGACGGCACGGCATACGATACTTCCTGGTCGTCATGCTCGGTGACCGCCAGCCAGCCTTTGAAGTAATAAACAATCTGCGCAGCGACCCGCGCCCAGTTGATCGAATTAACCGTGCCAATGGCGTAACGAGCCTTGAACTCGGCGTCGTTGCTCACTGCCTTAACGATGTCCTGGCAATCATCGAAGACCCCACGCACCGCAATATTGAAGATATTGGGGTCTTGCAACGAAAACATCTGTGCAGTCTGAAACCGGCTCATCTTCTGATGCGGCGACAGCATGAACACCCGGATGCCGCGTTTGCCGCGCATCGCGTATTCGGCGCTGGAGCCGGTATCGCCCGAAGTCGCGCCCAGAATATTGAGATGACCGCCGGTCTTGAACAGCGCGTGCTCGAACAGGTTTCCGAGCAATTGCAGGGCGATGTCCTTGAACGCCAGAGTCGGGCCGTTGGACAATTGCAGCAGCCAGACGCCATCCAGCAGGAGGGTGGCTGGCGTAATATCCTCGGTGCGAAATGCTTCGACCGTGTAGGTTTTGTCGATCAGCACGCGCAGATCTTCTGCCGGCAGGTCATCGGCGAACTTGCGCAAGATCGTGAAAGCCAGTTCCGGGTAGGACAGCCCGCGCCAACTCGCCAGTTCCCCCGGCTCCAAGGTTGGATAGTCTTCCGGCAAGGCTAGACCGCCATCCGGGGCCAAGCCGCCAAGCAGAATATCGGAGAAGGATGCGGGGGCCATGCCGCCCCGGGTGCTGATGTAGCGCATGTGGGTGATTCCTCGTTAAATTTCGTGTCAAATACGCTTTATAAACGCTTTTCAGTCAAAGTGGTTACTCTGGCCAATCAACATCAGCGCTGGTTTAGTCTTATTGTATTTGTTAGGCAAGATAGGCTTTACCCCACCACGCCGAACACTCTGGTTCGTTCAAGGACACCTGCTGCCCAGCGTTGGTGGGTGGCCGGTTCGCAAAATGTCCCGCGCAACTTAAACACGGCGGCTGCATCGGGACGCAGGATAGCCGAGGCCATTTCGTAATCGTCGCGAGAGACTCGATATTGTTCTTCAATCACCGGAATCTGTAGGGGGTGAATCGCTGTTTTACCCAATAACCCATGTTGAAGATCAGCCTCCACCTCACGCGCCAGCACCTCCGGCGTATCAAGGCGTTCAAACACCGGCGCACTCAGCGTGTAGCCCACCGGATGAAACACGCAGACCAGATCGGCGATCACGCTACGCAGCGGTGTGTCATACACCGTCGCGCCGCGCGCCCGGCGAACGCCTAGCAGGTTCAACAGATCGTTGCCGCCGATTCGCAAGCACAGCACCTGGTCGCGCAATCCGCTATCCTCGAACCCATCGCGCAACACCTCCATCTGTCGGCGATCAAAGGTTTCCGGGGTTTCCAGCACGGGCATCAGCCAATGATCATAGCGGTCATCCCAAACCCGCAACCAATCCCCCAGTGAGCGCGGTCCGATCTTAGGCAGGACAAATCCCTGAATCCGTTGAATGCCCTCCATGCGCAACAATCGGCGCAACACCGCTGGATTACGCGGACGGATAAAGCGTAACGCCGATCCAGTTTCCAGCTCCGGCAACAGCGCCGCCAGTCGCTGCAACGCCGGCTCCAGGTCCCGTTCATGCAAGGCATCTTCGGTGCAGAAAATCAGCGAGCGCACCGAGAGGGGTTTTTGCCCTTGCGCGATCTGCGCCAGATCCGGGCGACTGGCCGGTACGTACAACGATGCGCCCAATTCGGTCGCTGACAGGGTGCGCGCGGACTCGGCGTGAAAATGGGCGTGAGACGCGCGAAAGTCGACAGGAATGACACTCATAACAGGTCCTTGATGAGAGCAGTGGCCTGAATCGGCATAGCGGGATCGATGGTGATGGGAACCTGCTTTTCCTGGGCCAACCAATGCAGGTGTTCAACATCAGGATGTGCAGGATCACGCAGCAGGAGTCGTCCCGGCACGCGCCGCAACAATACGCGAGTTGCCTCAGCGACGCCGGGCTTGACGAAATTGCGGTCGCTAATGCGGTAACGATCATGAAGGCGCGCTAAAAAATCCGTCATCGCTCGCCGTCGCTCCTGACGTTCTTCCAGATTGCTGCGCACGGTCCCCGGTTCAACCGTGGGAAAATGCCGGGCTACTTGATCGAGAAACCCGTTTGAACGGTCGCAGGGCGTAAATTCTTGGTAAAACACACAACCGTGGAAGTCGTCGGGACCGATAGCGGCATTGAGAATCGAGCGACTGGTCAATCCCGACACCGTGGCGTTGAGAATGCCGCTGGGAATCGCATAATCGTCATAGGTGGCCGCTATGTCAGCGGTTCCGCCAATATCCGACACGACATGCAGCGTTTCTTCCAGTTGCTCCGGCTGACGGTTATTCCAGTGTCTCAAAGCCCGGCGCAACTCCTCGGTAATCACCCCTTTGGCGGTCCAGCCATCCACAAAGGCCAGTCCGGCGGGATCGCGGCCCTCAGAACGCAGAATGAACTTCAGGGCGTTTTCGTCGATGCCTCGGTCGCGAATGATGGAAATCGAATAGTGGCGCGTATCGAAGCGTCCCCGATGCCGCAGGGCGCGCGCGAGCAACGCGCCGATGGGCGTGCCAGCGCGGGCCAGTGACACGATGGTGATCCGTCGGGGCCGACTCTCCGCCAAGTAGTGCGCTAACGCTATGATCTCCGCCGCTAATCGTCGGGCGTAACGGTCGGTCAACGCCTCAAACAATTGCAAATAACGCGGCCCCGGCGCGCGTTCTAGGGCGAGCATCTCGCTGTAATGACGCTGACCGGACTGAATCAGCCATTCCTTGGCGGCCACATCCACCATTTCCAGTTGCAACGGCTTCAACAGGAAGATCGCATCCTCGGGTTGATAACTGCCGGTGAACAGCGCCATCAGCGATACTCGCTCCAAGTTTGGTTCTGAATCTGACTGTCCCTGGGCGCCAGGGCAAAATCGCAGACGCGCATGAAGGGCAGATCGGTCAAACTGTCTCCGGCGCCAAGGGTGACAATCGGTCCTTCACGCCGCAACTCCTCCGCCACGCGCCGCACTGCATCGTGCTTTTGCGCCCCCCGAACCATCAGCGCCAGATTATTGCCGTTCCAGTGCAACGCCAGTTCCGCTGGCAATCCTTTCCGTTGCAAACGCGCCGCCAGCCGCGCTAGCGTCGCACCGCCATCATCGGCCTTGACAGAAAGATAGGTTAGGCAATCGTCAATCTCATGACGGCTGATCCGGTAACCGCTTGATGGCGCATCGGCGCTCAAACGATTCCAATAATCCTCTAGCAACGACCGGGCTGCCGCCAACACCGGACGCACTTCGCTCGTCCACCAGACAGGCAATAAACCGTCCGGCTGGCGAATCACCGCGCCATGATGGGTGATGCGCCAGGAATTAAAGTCAATCGCCACCCGTTCTAGCGCGCGCTCTGTGCGCCCGGTGACGGGAATCACGATCCCTTGCTCCAGCCAGAAATTCAGCAAGCGTTGCTGAGCGCGGGTCATAAATGACAATACTTCACCCGCACGATTGAAAGCGGCGGGCGCTAACGGCTCATCAGGCGGACACTTGGGAGCAGTTTGCAGAATAGTGTCGTCCAGATCGAGAAAAACCACCACGCGCGGCATTATTCTTCCACGGCAAGCGCCAAACCGCCGAGCATGTTCGGCAAGACATGCGCCTGGGACAAGGCAGGATGTTCGTAGATCACCACCGGCAACCGGTCAGGGTCCAGATTGTAAAGATAATTGGGAATGCCATCGCCTTGATGATCGGTAAATTCCCACCGGATGGCGATGGCGTCTCCGACCAAAATTGGCGAGCGCGTCGTGGATTGGTAAAGCACGTCGTAGCCTTCCTCTTCCAAAGCCAGAGCAACGCGGAACGGCGTGTAGGCATATTCGCCGGTGCCGATAACGGTCAAACCCCCGCTGCTCCTCTGCAAGGGGAACGAACATTCAGGCAAACGCCAATCACCCGCAACGGTGCCGATACGCGCCGGATCGGTGGCGATAGCGTCATGGTATCGCCCGGAATCAGCGAAGGCATCAGGCAACGCAGGCGGCGGAAACGCCGGATCGGCGGTAAAACTGAATTCACCTTCAATCAGCGCAGGGAATTGGACGGGACGCTCCAGCAGCGCCGCCAACTCGCGTTGCCGCGCTGGATTCAGCCAACAGGCGATGCTGACCAAGGCAATCTGCTCGACTTGGGGATTGACCTGTAAATAAGCGCGGGCCAGCTCCGCCAGGGTGCGCCCCGTGGAAATCTCATCGTCCACCAGCACCAGGCTGCGCGCTGCCTGAAACAGGGGCTGTAGCGCTGGCTCCGGCAGGTAAACCGCATGATCCGGGGCGTGACTGTGGGACTCGTCGAAGGCGAAAGCCAAGGGCCGCGTCAACCGGCAGCGGGTCGTTTGCAGATACAACACATCATCGCGCCCGTTTTGCAACGCAGCTTCCTCGGCGACTCCGCGTCCCAGCGCGGTCGCAGTTTCCGCCATGCCGATCACCAGCAGCGGACCTGGCAGATCGGCAATTTTCGCCGCCAGCCGCTGGTGAACCTCGCGCATGACGCTGGGACGCACCGGCCAGTGCTTGCCCAGCACTTTGCTGACGAACAGGTACAGTCGCCGGGGATTCTGGCGGGTCGCGTAGGTCAGGCACTCGTTCAGCGGCCACTCCTCCTGGCGGAGCGTCAAGTTCAAACAACCGGCCTGGATAGGAGCGGTCACAGTTCGCAACGTCAAGAGGTTCTCCTTACGGAAGGCAATATGCCCATATCATTCAGAATGAATATGACACGATGTGCATAAGTATGCTCGGCCAGCACCCGTTGACGACCCGCCGCCGCGATGCGCCTGGCGAACTCCGGCTCCCGCCGCAAACGGGCGACCAGATCGTTCAGTTCATCGGCGTTGTGGTACACCAAAATTTCCCGGCCCGGCTCGAAGCAACGTGGTAAATCGACCAAATGATCGTTTAAGACGACTGCGCCACAGGCCAGCGGTTCAAAACTGCGCTGATTCAAACCATGTTCAACATTCGCTTCATTGCGGACATTGAGCACCGCCTGATGGCGCTGGTACAGCCGAATCAGCGCGCCGCGACCGATCTTGCGGTTTTGCACATGGTGAAATCCTTGGTTGGCCAGCGCGCTCCAGTCGGTGCCGATCACCCGCGCCGGTTCATGCAAACCACGGACTGTCGATTCACGGAACCCGGTGCGGCTGGCGACGAATAACAGTTGCGGATCACGGAGCGTATCGCCAGGCTGGAACTGTTCGGGATCGACCGCCAGCGGCAGATAGCGGTTCGATGCAGTAAATCCGGCCTGTTCGGCATCCTGGAAAAAGCGGGTGTCAGTGAAATACAGCCGGTCGCAACCATCCGCCCGCGCCTTGTTGTCTAGCGGAAAACGGTCGCCGACCAGACCGGCGATCAGCGGTCGTTGCGGCACGCTATGCAAAATCCGGTAATAGTCCAGCGGAACGCCAAACACTCCCGCCACAATGACCAAGTCAGGACGATATTGCCGCAATGTTCGCGTGAACCGGGCCAGCATCCAGTCAGCAGTCGCCGCGCTCCGCCCCTGCCATTTGGCTCGCAGGCGCGAGTTCCACGTATCGCCATTGATAGCGAATATCCGTGCAGCATGGCCGAGCCGACGACAGGCGCGATGCAGGTCCTCCAGCCACAGCACCAAGCTGCCGCGTTTACCGAGTAACAGAATGCGTATTGACATGCCAGGTTGAACATTGCGTTTTGCAACAAATTTCCATCCGTTGGTTTCTCCAAGCGTAACGATTGATCGCACTTTCCAGTACACTTCTCAGTGAAAGTCGATTAAAACCCAAAAAGCCTGACCTAACCAAGTCCATTGGTAAGCGCAGTGCGGATTACAATACACGCCGCCGGTTCGATGATTGTTCAATCTTGTTGGTCCGAGGCGGCTATAAAACCGCCTCGTTAACTCTATCTGCACATTTATTGCGGGACTGAATCTTGAAATTTACTAATACTATCCAGCAGAACGCCAGCTTAGTAGTGATGGCAATATTCTCAATTAATTTATTGATTTTTATTGCTGCTCCATCTGGTCAGATATCAGACTCAAAATATGCACTACTAGTCAGTCAGTCTTTGCTGGATCATGGGTCTATTCAGCTTGATCGCTATAATTTACCAAAAATCGAGTCGCATGGTTATCAACCTTATCAACTAGAAATAGTTAATAATCATATCTTCTACTATTTTCCTATAGGCTCATCTATTCTATCAGTTCCATTTGTAGCTGTCGCAAATCTCTTTGGAGTGTACCCGATTAATTCTGAAAAATCTTTTGGCACTAAGGCAATTCTAAAATTTTTAGGTACACATCCAGTTAGCTTTGACAGCGATCATAGTATTGAAGGAGAAACTATTATACAGAGAGCTTTGGCAGCTCTACTTATGGCTGGGTTATCAATTACTTTATATTTTTTGTCTAGGCTATTTTTA
This sequence comes from Candidatus Competibacteraceae bacterium, assembly GCA_020444905.1. Lineage (GTDB taxonomy): Bacteria > Pseudomonadota > Gammaproteobacteria > Competibacterales > Competibacteraceae > UBA2383. The sequence continues at coordinate 4,029 of JAGRHQ010000115.1, read as the reverse complement.
CCTGTAGAATGGAGTATTTTAGTGGTATTCAGTAATGTCTTAGGTACTTCGGTGCTCAGTACTGCGTCGCGAGCCTTATGGTCGCATACTTGGAGCATCTTTCTCCTTGGAGTTGCTGTTTACCTCGTTGTAAACTCATTGGAAAACAAAAAAATTATCCAGCCTTTCGTGTTGGCTACTCTGCTATCGTGGATGTACTTCGTTCGTCCGACTAGTGTAATCAGCATTTTCGCAATCACTGTTTTGGTGATCGTCTACTTTAGGGGAAGCTTAGCTATATTTCTTATCACGGCAATTGTTTGGGTAACCATTTTTATTTCTTATTCTCTATATTTTTACGATAATTGGTTACCCAATTATTACTCTGCCAGTCGCCTTGGCTCTAGCACTTTCTGTGAAGCCTTAGCAGGAAATATTATTAGTCCGTCAAGAGGTTTTCTAGTGTACACGCCATTTTCAATATGGATAGCTTTATCACTAGCTATATATTTCCCTTATTTGAAACATAAAACCCTTATAGCAATCAGTATTTTTGCAATACTTTCACATACTATTATGATTTCGACATTTCCTCACTGGTGGGGGGGTCATAGTTACGGACCACGATTGATGACTGATATTATTCCATGGTTTACAATGCTACATATTTTCAGCATTGAAGCTATGCTTCTTCATCACAGAAATACAAAATCGAAACCAGGCATTGTACAAAAAATGAAAAAAATTTTTCCTGTTAAAATTCACTATTCAATAGGAATTTTAATGATTACTTTCAGCGTTATTTTAAATCTGAGAGGAGCATTTTCAAGGGAACCGTACATCTGGAATTGGCATCCAGTTGATATCGACACCCACCCAGAGCGACTATGGAGTTGGGAGTATCCTCAATTTATAGCAGGAATTATAAAACCACCCTTATTGGAAGAACCATCTGCGAATAAATAGATATTTCAGTTTTCAAGCACTGCTTTATCTTTCAAACCCTATGATTTCTCATAATTAAAAGACAATACTATACAGCAAGCTGCGGGGTCTGTATCCCGAACGAGATTGAAACTGATCATTCCCAGCATCGTCATCATCTTTATCACCCTGTTCGAGGACACCTCCCTAGTGCTGATTATTGGCCTGTTCGACCTGATGAACACCGGCCACAAGCGTTAGGAACTTCTCCCAATGAACGCATCAACAACCGCTACTGTTCCTACTACCCCGCCGCTGTCTGATCAAGTAATGATTCCAATGGAAAGCGTCCACAAATGGCACGGCGCTTTTCACGTTCTCAAAGATATCAACCTGACGGCCCAGTTTTTGAGTCAGATTTTGCACAACTGACTCAACCTATCCGAATTTATCTACTCTAAATAAGGGAATTTGACTGGTATGCTCACTATGACTCACAGGAGGTCTCACTATGTTGCCTCACATCCTGAGTATCAGAGTTATCCTGCTCCTGCTATTGACGCTAAGCGCGATCTGCATTCCCGCCAACGCCACGAACCGACTGACTACTAAAGACTTTACCTACCTCGGCGCATTTCGCCTGCCCGGCGATGAAACCCCGCCGCAAACCTTCGCTTACGGCGGCAACGCCATGACCTTCAATCCGGACGGCGATCCCGAAAATACCGACGCTTACCCCGGCTCGCTGTTCGTCATGGGTCATGACCGTATCGCCTACGGAACCCTCCCCAATGGCAATCAGGTCGCCGAAATCAGCGTTCCCGAACCGGTTATTTCCCGCAACCTAGCTGATCTGCCCTACGCCAGCTTTATCCAGAACTTTCATGAAGTCGTCGCCAATTACTTTCACGACATGGAGGAAATCCCCAAGGTGGGCCTGGCCTACCTGAATCACCCCGCCACCGGTCCCAAGATCCATTTGACTTGGGGCCAGCATCTGCAACCGGAAAACACTCCATCCCAAGGCTGGTTCAACCCCACTTTAACCAACCCGGATTTTCAAGGCGTCTGGTTCATTGGCAATCAAAATTTGTACAGCGTCAACGCCTACTTGTTCGAAATCCCCGCTGCTTGGGCGGATGCCCATGCCCATGGGCGTTATCTAGGCACGGGGCGGATGCGCGATGGCGGCCAGGGCGGCATGGGGCCGACGCTATTCGCCTATCGCCCCTGGCGGGATGATGGCACAGCGCCGCCTTCCGGGACCGTGCTGACCGAAACACCCTTGCTGCTCTACGAAAACGCCTACAATACCGATCAGATCGTGCGCGCCATGAACGGCTACCAACATCCCGACGAATGGGAAGGCGGCGCGTGGATCACGACGACCTCGGGCCAATCCGCGGTGCTGTTCGCCGGCGCCAAGAGCACGGGCGCCAAGTACTGGTATGGTTATATCAATGCGCGCGGCTCGGAATACCCTTGCGTGGATCACCACGTCACAGACTTCGTGACCTGCCGCCTGGCGAATGGAGACGCCTGCCCCGCCGAGGATTTTGCCGGTTGTTGCAATGAAGCCGAGGGCAACTGCGCCAGTTATCGCGGTTGGTGGAGCACCCGCTTCGACGCTCAGTTCATTCTTTTTGACCCAGCGGATCTGGCACGGGTCGTGTCGGGAGAACTGGAATCGTGGCAACCCCAGCCTTACGCCTCGCTGGACATCGACCAGCACCTTTACTTGAATCCCCCCGTTTGGGATGAAATCAGCGTGGGAACAGGCAACCAGCGCCGTTATCGCATTGGTGACGTCGCCTATGACCGCGCACACGATTTGCTGTACGTCCTGGAGTATCTGGCAGATGGCGGCAAACCGGTTGTCCATGTCTGGCGAGTGGGCGGCGACCATGACGCAACTACCGCGCTCATCACCCACTACTACGAGTCCATTCTCGAACGCCCTCCGGAAGCGGAAGGGCTGGCCTATTGGCAAGATTTGATCGCGGAGAGTCAGACGCAGCCCATCGACGTTAAGCCAATCTTCCGGGAAATGGCCAACTTTTTCTTTAACAGCGACGAATATCTGGCGCGCAATACAACTGACCAGCAATTCGTCGCCAACTTGTACCTGACCTTCTTCCAGCGCGAACCGGATGAAACAGGCTATGCATTCTGGCTGGAGCAGTTGGCCAGCGGCGCCCAGCGCAATGACGTGATGATATTCTTCCTATATTCACAGGAATTTCTGGATTTCATGCAGTCGTTGGGATTCTAATGCACCTGTGGCATAACATTGTTCAACTGGGCGACAATACCAATCAACCTCATGAAAGTCACTATTATGAATATCTCAAAACCTTGTTCAAAACGAATCGGTTATCCATTCGCCGCTGTTCTGCTCTCGATTTCGGCACCCGGTTTAGCTGCCCGAGCGTCCTCTGCAGAACCCTTTATTGAAATAACACCCCATGAGCCTTCTCTCAACCCGCCACGGGAGGAACGCCCGCTGTCGTCGGGAATGTTTATGGAAGAAGAACCTGTCACGGTTGCGCCCGCTGCTACGCCGACGGTTGAGTGGACTTATCATCGCACTGCTGACGGTCAACACCCCAATGGCGACGAACAACAAATCGTATGGCTGATGAACCGGGCGCGGCAGGATCCAACCGCCGAGGGGATCTGGTTGGCGACCTCAACGGAACCGTCCATCGCTAATGGCCGCAACTTCTTTCAAGTCAACACGCAGATGTTGCAAGAGGAGTTTGCCAGTTACGCGGCCAAGCCCCCGGCTGCTTTTGACGTGCGCCTTTATAACGCGGCCAAAGCCCATTCCGACGATCTAATTGTCCGCGATGCTCAGGACCACAATAATCAATTTCAACGAATCGAAGACGCTGGTTTTGCGTATTCGGTGGCCCGCGGCAGTGTGTTTTCCTACGCCACAGACGCCTTGAATACCCATGCCGCCTGGAATATTGACTGGGGTTCCGGACCCGGCGGGATGCAGACCGGACGAGGTCACCGCATGGCCGTCATGGCGATTGACGGCAACTATAGTCAAACAGTTTTTTATTAGTTAATATATAATGAAGAAGTTAGCTGAATAAGGAGTATTGCAATGTCCAAGCC
>JAGRHQ010000114.1 GCA_020444905.1 Candidatus Competibacteraceae bacterium | reverse complement strand
CGGTCGGCGCTGGAGAATGCGCTGGGCCTGCATTTCGAGGCGGAGGAGGGCGAGCATTTTTTCCGGTCTACGCTGATTCAGACCTTGTTCTATGGGGTGTTTTCCGCCTGGGTGTTGTGGGATCAGGAACAACCGAATCGGCAAGATCGTTTCGACTGGCGGCTGGCCAGTTGGACGTTGCGCGTACCGATGATTCGTGGGTTATTTGAGCAATTATCGCAGCCGTCCCGGTTGTTGCCGCTGGGGCTGACTGAGGTGCTGGACTGGGTGAATGGGGTGTTGAACCGGGTGGATCGGGAGGCGTTTTTCCGTCTGTTCGCCGCCGGTAACGCCGTGCAGTATTTCTATGAGCCGTTCCTGCAAGCGTTTGACCCGGAACTGCGCAAGCAGTTGGGGGTGTGGTACACACCGCCGGAGATCGTGCGCTACATGGCCGTGCGAGTGGATGCGGTGTTGCGGGAAGAGTTGGGCATTACCGACGGGTTGGCCGATCCGGGTGTGTTCATTCTCGATCCCTGTTGCGGCACTGGCGCGTATTTGACCGAGGTGTTGCGCCTGATCAAAACCCGGTTGGATGAACAGGGTTTGGGCAGCTTGGCCGGGGCGAAGTTGAAACAGGCGGCGCTGGAGCGGGTGTTTGGCTTCGAGCTATTGCCCGCGCCGTATGTGGTGGCGCATTTGCAACTGGGTTTGCTGCTGCAACAGTGGGGCGCGACGCTGGAAGCCGATTCGTTGACCGGCGAGATGGAGCGCCTGGGTGTTTATCTGACCAATGCGCTGACCGGTTGGGAACCGCCGGATGAGGAAGGCAAGCAGCGCATGGCGCAACTGATGCTGAACTTCCCGGAGTTGATGGCGGAGAATCAGGCGGCGCGCAAGGTTAAGACGGAACGACGGATTCTGGTGATTCTGGGCAATCCGCCCTACAACGGGTTCGCCGGGGTGGCGATGGATGAGGAACAGGAATTGACCCGCGCCTATCGGCAAACCCGCCATGCGCCACCGCCCCAGGGTCAGGGTTTGAATGATCTGTATGTGCGGTTTTTTCGCATGGCGGAGCGGCATATCGTTGAACACAGCGGGCGGGGCGTGGTTTGTTTTATCTCGAATTATTCCTGGCTGGATGGCTTGTCGTTTACCGGAATGCGGGAACGCTATCTGGAGAAGTTTGATCGGATTTGGATTGATTGCCTGAATGGCGACAAGTACAAAACCGGCAAGCTGACCCCGGAAGGATTGCCCGATCCCAGCGTTTTTTCCACCGATTTCAACCCGGAAGGGATACAAGTCGGGACAGCGATTGCCTTGATGGCGCGGAAATCCGCACAAAATAAAGACCGTCTTAATCTCCCCCCTTTGAAAATCACCTGTGCTGATCTCCCCCCTTTGCCAAAGGGGGGAACTGCCTTGCTCCATTTCCGTCACTGGTGGGGCAAGCGCAAGCGTGAAGCACTTGCCGAAAGCCTCGACCCATCGCCGGAATCTCATTACTCGGTGCTGCAACCGCCATTAGCGTTGGGTCTGCCCTTCGTGCCTATGCAGGTGGAAGCACATTATCTGACCTGGCTCCGTCTGCCCGAATTGCTGCCTGCCTCCTTCCCCGGCGTCAAAACCAGCCGTGACGATGCCTTGGTCGACATTGACCGCGCTGCGCTGGAACAACGGATGCGCAAGTATTTCGATCCGAACGTCAGCGATGAAGAAATACGGCGAATTGCGCCTGCTTTGATGGAGAAAACCAGTAGTTTCGATCCGAAAGCAACACGCATGACATTGCAAAAGCGAGGGTTCAAACCTGAAAACATAGTTCGCTATGTTTATCGGCCTTTTGATGTTCGGTGGTTGTACTGGGAAGCTGAGACCAAGCTACTTGATCGAAACCGGAGCGAGTACATTCCGCATGTTTTCCAAAATAATTTATGGGTTGCTTCTGCCCAAAAGCTACGGCGCGACTTTGATCCACCCGTTGTGATTCAGCGAATTGGCGCGGGACATTTGATCGAAAGAGGCGCAAATCTTTTTCCGATCTATCTCAAACCCTTCGCCAGCCAAGGCGCTTATCAACCCAACCTCAGCCCTGTCGCCACCGACTACCTGACCCGCCTCGATGCCGACGCGCCAGCGTTGTTTCACCACATCGTTGCCATTCTCCACGCGCCCGCCTACCGCACCGACAATGCCGGGGCGCTGAAACAGGACTGGCCGCGCATTCCATTACCCGCCACACGAGAGCGGCTGCTGGCCTCCGCTGAATTAGGTCAGAAAATCGCCGCTCTGCTCGACACCGAAACACCCTTGCCTGGCGTCACGCAGGGCAAACCGCGCCTGGAACTGGCGGCCATTGCTCTGCTGACCCTTCCGAATAATGCCGCACTCACCCCGGAACATCTCAAGGTCACTGCCGGTTGGGGCCACGCCGGCAAGGGCGGCGTCACCATGCCCGGCAAAGGGAAAACGGTCAGCCGCGCCTTGACCGACGCCGAACCGCCGGGTTTAGGCGCAGAAACCTTGGATATTTATCTCAACGCGCAATGCTACTGGAAAAATATTCCGCGCCCGGTCTGGGAATTTACGCTGGGCGGCTACCAGGTGATCAAGAAATGGCTGTCGTATCGGGAGCTGGAATTGCTGAGACGCCCCTTGTCCGCCGATGAAGCCCTGGAATTGACCTGGATCGCACGGCGCATCACCGCACTCGTACTCATGCGCCCGGCGCTGGATGAAAATTATCGGGAATGCGTCAAGGATGATGATCAGCGTCCCCATAAAATCATCGAATCGCCCTTTTCCTGCTGAGAGTCTGTCCCATGAAAAAACTCCCCATCGGTCTGCAAAATCTGCGCGAGATGCGCACCGAAGGTTATGCCTACGTCGATAAAACGCCCTTTGTCGCCCAATTAGCCGAGCAGGGCAAGTATTACTTCCTGGCCCGGCCCCGCCGTTTCGGTAAAAGTCTGTTCGTCGATACCTTGGCCGAAGCCTTCGCCGGCAATCGGGAATTATTCGCGGGTCTATACCTGGAAGCGCATTGGGACTGGAGCCGAAGCTATCCCGTTTTGCGCTTTGATTTCAGTCCGGGCGTATTGCGTTCGCGGGAGGAACTGGATCAGCGCATCATCGCACAACTGGACGAGTTGGCGCACCGCTGGAGCCTTACCTTGACGCGAGACGGTATCCCCAGCCGGTTCGAGGAATTGGTCTTGCGCCTGTTCGAAACGACCGGTCAGCCGGTCGTAGCGTTGGTCGACGAATACGACAAACCGATCCTGGATAACCTGCAAGATCCTGAACAGGCGCGGGCGATGCGCGAGGGCCTGCGCAATCTTTACTCGGTGATCAAGCGTCTCGACCCGCACCTCAAATTTGTGCTGCTGACCGGCGTGAGCAAGTTTTCCAAGGTCTCACTGTTTTCGGATCTGAACAATCTCAAAGATATAACCCTCGATCCACGGGTTGCTACGTTGTGCGGCTATACCGAACCTGAACTGACCACCGCCTTTGCGGAGCATCTGCAAGGAGTGGATTTAGCCGAAGTGCAACGCTGGTACAACGGTTACAACTTCCTGGGGGAACCGGTCTATAACCCTTTCGATATTCTGCTCTATCTCGACAGTCGCCAGTTCAAACCCTACTGGTTCGAAAGCGGGACGCCGTCGTTTTTGATTGAGCTGATGCGCGCCCGACAGGTTTATTTGCCCACGCTGGAAAATCTCTGGCTGGAGGAAGAACTGCTCGGGCGCTTTGATGTGGAAACCATCGAGCCGGAAACCCTGCTGTTCCAAACCGGCTATCTGACGATTCACGAACAGCTTTGGGAATTCGATGCGTACCGCTACCGGTTGGGCTATCCCAACCATGAAGTGCGCGTCAGTCTGCCCCGGGCGGTGCTGAATCGCTACGTTCCCGACCTGATGGCCAAGGAGCAGGCCCGCAACCACATCGCCCGCGCGCTCAAGCAGGATGATCCCGCTGCCCTCGAAAGCGCCTTTCATGCCTTCTTCGCCTCGATTCCGCATAACTGGTATCGAAAAAATGACCTGGCCAACTACGAAGGTTACTGGGCTTCGCTGGTCTATTGCATCTTTGCCGCTCTGGGCGTCGAAACTCGTGCGGAAGAGGTCAGTCACCGGGGGCAGGTGGATTTGGTCATTCAATACCAGGGGCGCATCTGGCTGCTGGAATTCAAAGTCGACGGCGGCAGCGATGGGCAGAAGGCGCTGGATCAAATCAAGATCAAGGGCTATCACCAGCGCTATGCTGGCCAGCCCGTGACCCTGATCGGCATCGACTTCAGCGCCGAACAACGCAACCTGTCCGGCTTCGCCTGGGAGCGGGTTTAGCCAACTCCCCTCTCCGCTTTGCCAGTAGGCCGCGCTGTTTTCATCAACCGCACGCCCGAGAATCGCCTGGTAGTAGTGTTGAATCAACGCTGCCGCCGAGCCACCGGCGGTGAAGGTCGCGGTGCAGATCAGGTCGTCTTCCGGCATCACAAATTCCGCCGCACAGGGGGCGGGACTCCAGTTTACAAAATCACTGGTGGCGTTCGGTTGGGCGCTGAAACTGACCGTTTCACCGGCGAAATACTCACCATCGCCGCTCACCATACCCGCACCATCGCCCGTCGTTCCCAGGGTGACCAGCCCGATCACCGGCGGCCCGAAAGTCGCGGTGCACGTTGACCGGTGTCGTTTTGCCCCCACGCCCACACCGTCCCGTCCTGTGTGACCGCCAAGCTGTGCGTCCTCCCGGTGGCAATGGCGATTGCGCCCGATTTCTTCATTACCCATCTGCCCGTCTTAGTTCGCGCCCCAGGCATAACCAAAGGCATTCCCCGGACTGATCGCCAGTGAGTGTGTGCCCCCACCCGCCAACAGCCCGGCGGCGAAAACGTCTGGTGACAACAGCAAAACCATCAGGCTGATCAACAGAAAGGACAATAGATGCAGTGTCATGCTGGATACAACGTTGGCAGCGCCTCTCCTTTCGCTCCGTGCTCGACCTTGTCTGCCTTCATCCTGAAGGCTGTGGAAATTTGTTGGTAGAACGCAGCGCCATCCAGGACTTCTCCAGGGTCTCGATATAGCCACCGATCAAACTGCTGCAACGCCTGACGCGCCTCGTCGTCGTTGATTCGCGCCGCCATGCGTAACACGGATCGCGGGGGATTTTCGGGCCATCGAATCGTTGCCCAATGTAAAAGCGCGCTTTTCATCCGTTCGGCGTCATTGGTCTGGCAAGCCCGTTTCAAGTCACGCAGGGCTTGTTGCTGAGAGAGGACGCTGTGTTCCTGTTCGTTTGTTGATATGGATACGGTGCGCGCCTCCCGGCGCGTCTTCCACCACAGGAACAAGGTTGCGATCCAGGCCAACAAAAAAGCCAACGCGATCCAGGGCCAATAGGCCGGTGTGACCACAGGCGGAATTGACGGAATTGATGCAGGTTGCGGCGGCGTTTCCTTGGTTACTGGAGGGAGAGATTCCTGAGTCTGCGGTTTGGGATTCACAATCGGCGCTTGGGCCAGAGCTGGTTGGGGCGGCGTTTGTTGTGCTGAAGCCGGGGCTTTGCCCATAACGGTAATTTTCCGGACGGGCGCGACGGCTTCACGCATTTGATTGGCTTGAGTGTCCCACCAGGGAATACGGATCTCCGGCAACACGAAATCGCCGGGGCGCGTGGGGACGATAGCGATCTTCTGCTCGCGCTTCCCTATCACGGTTGTGGGGTCGGATTGGGTTTCAGTCACTGGTTGGTCAGGGTAAAGCTTCAAATCATCCTGAGAAGGTAAGGGCAGTTCGGGAAGCTGGGCGCCGGTTAGTCCACGCGCTTTCAGAGTCAGTGTTCGCGTGACCGGCTCCCCCACCTGGAACTTGGGCGGGTCGGGCGACCAGGCTTCATCAAGGGTTAAATTTTCCGCCGGTAGCCAGGGGCCGGCACCGGATTGGGACGGACGCGCCTTGACGTTGATTTCGGCGGGCTGACCGCGCACCTGCACCGGGCGGGTGGCCTGAAACAATGAATTGAAAGGATCAGCGCCAAAAAAGCTGCTGCCCGAGCCAAAGAAAGGGTTAGTGTGCGAGGACTGGCGAGTATCGGGAATCTGAGCCGCGAAAATTGGCGATTCAATGGTGAGAGCGCCGCTGCTTTGCGGAAAAATAGCGTAGCTGCGTTCGATGACGCCATAGCGCCGGCTGCCGCGCTGGGTCTGGTATTGCCGGTCATCGCCCAACCGTTCGATCAGCGCGTTCGCCGCTGTGGGATCTGTCAGTTGCGGTGCGCGTGGGTTCACCGCGTAATAAATGCGGACGACATAGGTGACTTGCTGCTGTACATAGGGCGCATCCGGTTTGACTTCCGTCTCGACGAACAGATCGGGCGTCGCCCCATCAGCAGGGACAGCGCCGGCCTTGGCGACCTGAAGGGTGATCGGCTGCGTTTGCTGTTGACCGACGGTGATCGCTGGAATAGTGAGCGTCCCACTGCGTTGCGGGGCCAGCGTCACCACCCAGCGGGTTTTGGCGCTCACTGCGCCGTTCACGATGCTAACCTGATTACTGCTGGTGGTCCCCAGCACCTGGAAGTCTTTCGACAGCGGCGATAAATCAGGATCGCCGCTGGGATTGCGCTCCGCCACTTCGATGATCAACTGCAAGGTTTCTCCTTCAGCGACCGTGTTCCGATCTACGAAGGCGTTGATTTCCTGGGCTGCCAGAGCCGGATAAGCCCATAAAGCCTGAACCAGGCTCAGCAACAGAATGGAAAGCCAGTGTTTCATGATGACTCCCGGCCTTATTGGGCCTGTTGTTGGCGGCGCAGATGTTCCAGCCAGAATTTTCGCCGCAGCAATCCGCTAGGATCATCGGGTATGCGCCGTAACCACTGATTCAGCGCCTGCTCATTTTCCGACGGTTGAGTCAGCTTCGGGGAAGAAGCGGCAGGGGCTTCCGATGGGGAATCCTGCGGCGCTTCCGAAGCGGAGGGCGTCAGAGTGTTTTGTTGAGCTTCCTTATTTTCATCCGCTTTCTTTTGTTCCATTTGAGCAGTCGATGGCTTGGAATCCGGGGATTGTTGATTGCCCTTGCCCTCCTGCTGATCTTGCTTGGAGTTTTCTTTACCGGTTGCGGATGGCTTGTTTTCTTTGCCTTGCTGCTGGTCTTCCTTGAGGTTGAGGTTTTCTTTACCGGTTGCAGATGACTTGTTTTCTTTGCCGTTCTGCTGATCTTTCTGCGAGTTGTTCTGACCGCTTGGCGACTGTGAGTCCGGCTTGTTGGATGACTTCTGATCCTGTTGCGCCTGTGAGTTCTGATCGCTGTGCTGATTTTGCGGGTTTTGGGCGTTTTTCTGCTGCTGTTGCTGTTTTTGCTGCTGTTTTTGCTGTTCAAGCAACTGCTCCACCAGCGCCTTGTTATGCTGCGCATCGGCGTGATCCGGGTTCCGTTTCAGCGCCTGCTCGTAAGCGCCAATGGCTTCCTGCAATCGCCCCAGGTGCGCCAGGACATTACCGCGATTATAAAAACTGTCGGCGGTCTCCTGTTTCCCAAAGTTCTCCAGGGCCTTTTCGTAGTCGCCGGCCCGGTATTGCGCCGAACCTTTCCAGGCCGGGTCCTGAAGTAACTTTGCCGCCTGTTGCGCATCGCCGGCCTGGAGCGCTTGAACGCCTTGCTGATCAGGACGCGCCCATAAATCCTTCCAGCCGAAGGCCGCCGCCGGGTGCGGTGTGATTAAGATGCCGAGAACGATGACCATCAGCCAGCCACGCCGGAAGGCCAGGGCTGCCAGTGGCAACAGAAGCAGCGCCAGCCACGGCCCTTCTTCCCGCCAGCGATCCGTGGATCGTTGACGCGAGGGTTCCTGACGAATTTCCCGAGGGCGCTCCTGAGCGGACAATAGGGTTTCAATATCCCGGTCGTCGATGCTGAGACGAGCAAGACGACCGCCACCCTGTCGCGCCAACTCGGTCAGCGTCGCCAAGTCCAGGCGTGGTATGACAATCGCCCCAGATGTGTCTTTAAGGAAACCACCATTCGGCAGCGGAATCGGAGCGCCCTCCGGCGTACCCACTGCCAACACCGACACCCGCCGACCGTGGGCGCGCAGCGCAGCCACCGCCTCCAGAACCGCCGCTGGGTCATCATAGCCATCAGTTACCAGGATGATTTCCCCAGTACCCTGGATGCCTGCCTGACTTAACAAATCGTCAGCCATGCGCAATGCGGTATGGGCATGGTCGCCCGGCGCTGGCAGCAGTTCGGGAGTGAGCGCCGGCAGAAGGGCAGCGATGGTTTTCGTGTCATCCGTCAACGGCGCGACGACGAAGGGTTCCCCAGAAAAAACGACTAGACCGGTTTGACCCTCCCGAAAGCGGGCTAGGAGATCCAATATCTTGAAGCGGGCGCGGTCGATGCGCGAGGGACGCGGATCCGGTGCATTCATAGAGGGGGAGAGGTCGAGAACCATGATCCGCGCCGCCTGAGCCTGGAAAACCGGTTGGGGCAGTTTTTGCCATACCGGACCTGCTAGGGCGATCACGGCCAGCGCCCAGCCCACGGCCAGCAACAGCAGCGGCAGACGATGATGTGAAGTACGGCACACCAGTAGCCGCGCCAGTAAATGTGGGTCGCACTGATTCTCCCAAGCGGACGTTCCGCTGGACTGACGCAGCAACCGCCAGACAATAAACGTCAATGGCAACAAGGTCCATAACCAGATTGGGCGCAGCCAATGAAATTCGGATAAAGCGCTCACCGGCTGACTCCAACTCGTGCAGCCCTTGCTTCTCTAGTGTGCGCTATCACGGGCCAGTACAGGCGGCGGGCGGCGAGAAGGGCCGAGATCAACAACGCGAAACTCAGTGGCCAAACGAACAACGATTGGCGCGGACGGAAATATTCCGTGTCCCGAGCAACCGGTTCCAGTTGGTCCAGTTCCTGATAGATGGCCTCCAGGGAGGTAAGATCCGTGGCGCGAAAATAGCGGCCACCGGTCATCTTGGCGACGGCTTGCAGCGTCGCTTCATCCAGGTCAGCGGAAGGGTTGATGATTTGCGGGCCGAAGAAGGTGTCGCGACGCATCGGTTTAGCACCCAGGCCGATGGTGTAAATGCGCATGCCGTGTTCAGCCGCCAGTTTAGCGGCTTGGCGCGGCGTCACTTCTCCGGCGGTATTCGTCCCGTCCGTTAGCAAAATTAGCACCCGGTCCTGAACGTTGGAATCTCGCAGCCGTTTCAGCGCCAGCCCGATGGCGTCGCCGATGGCGGTTTCTTTTCCCGCCAGACCCACGACAGACTCATTAAGCAGAGTCGCGACGGCGTCGCGATCAAAGGTCAGCGGGGTTTGTAAATAAGCCTGCGCGCCAAACAGAATCAGTCCGAGCCGGTCGCCAGTGCGTCGCTCAATGAAGTCCTGGGCAGCGGCTTTGACGACTTGCAAACGATTCGCTGGCTGTCCGTTCAGCATGAAATCCTCCTGCGCCATACTGCCCGAGAGGTCGACCGCCAACAGCAGATCTCGTCCGCTAGTCGGCAAACTCACCGGTTCGCCCAGCCATTGCGGCTGAGCAGCGGCCAGCACCAGCAGCAACCAGGTCAGCCACGACGCAACGCTTGTCCAGCGCTGCCGCCGCATCCTGCGCCCGTCCGTTTCGTTGTGCAGCGCCAGGATTTCTTCCAGAAACGGAACCCGCAACGCCGAACCCTTGCTGGAAGGTGCAGGCGGCAACCCGCGCATCGCGAGCCAGGGCAAGGGCAACGCCAGCAGCGCCCACGGCCATGCCAAGTGAATCATGATGAGGTGACCCTCCTCCCGCGTTTACCAGCCCGCTTGATCCAGGTTTCGGCGATCTTCAGCAGTTCTTCCACGGCGAAGGCTTCGCTGGGTCGATAAGGCGCGCGGGTCAACGCCTGTCCCGGTCCTTCGCTGAATCCGCCGCCGCCGGTGCGATCCAGAAATTGCAGCCAGGCTGCGCCGACCAGGCCAGCGACTTCATTTCTGTGAAAATAAACCAGCGCCAGCCGGCGCAATAGCAGGGAGACGCCCACGGCAACGGCGGTTCCATCGCCATCGCGCAGAAAGTCGGTGCGTAACCGCGCCAATTCTGTGAGCGCAGCGCGCCGGGGCGACTCGTGCCGATAGCGACGCCAGAGCGCGATCAGTCCAGCGATGATCATCAGCGACAGCACGGTCAACAGCCACCAACCCGGCGCCGGAGGCCACCAGGAAACTGCATCGGGAAGATGAATATCCCGCAAATTCGCCAGAGGGTTAGCTGTAGGCATGGGGCTAAGCGCGCCGAGCCAAGGCGCCGGGACGCCGGTGATGGATCGCCAGGCCATGGCGCAAGGATTCCGGGGCCGGCTGATGAGTGGCCAGCATCAGGAAATGCCCGCTATGCCGGTGGCACAATGCGCGAACCGCATCGCGTCGCAAAGTGAATCGCTGTCGATAAGCGTCGGCCACGCCGGGAGCGCCTGTGTCCAGGACAGTGAAGCGTTGCCCATCGCATACTGGATAATGGCCAGGGGGCGGCGCTTCAGCTTCCAATTGATCGTACACCAGGATAACGACCATCTCATTATGGGTGGCCAGGCGGGCAAACGCCTGTTCGGCTTGGCGCGACGCGCCGCGAAAATCGCTCAGGAGAAAGATCAGACTGCCAGGGCGAACGATGCCGGTTAACCGCTGCAATGCGTCTGCCCAAGGGCTATGCGAGGTGCTTGCCGGTGTGGCGATCGGCGTCGGAACACTCGGCTGCAATTCGACCAGCGCCTTGAAAAAAGGCAATAGACCCCGTTCCCGCGCAGCGGGCCGTAATTCCCGATGTCGCTCCCCGGCAAACACCACTCCGCCGATGCGGTCGCCGTTGTCGCGGGCCGCCCAGGCCAGCAACGCCGCTGCCCGCGCCGCCGCGACCGATTTCAGGGCAACCCGTGCGCCAAAGGCCATGCTCGGCCCTAAATCCACCAGGAACAGCACCGGTCGTTCGCGTTCTTCCCGAAACAGCTTGGTGTGAGGCCGCCCAGTGCGCGCGGTGACCCGCCAGTCCATATTGCGGATATCATCGCCAGGCTGGTAGGCGCGCACTTCCTCGAATTCCATGCCGCGACCCCGGTAAGGCGAAAGATAGCCGCCGGCCTGAACGGATAGCGCTTTGCGTTGACGAGAAAATCCAAGACCGACCGCCTGGTCGCGCAGTTGTAGCAGTTCTTGAATGGAAACAGTCAGTCCCAGGATATGGGTTGGCGTTGACGGAAGCGGCCCGCTCGGGGTCGATTGGCTCGAAACGACGTTCGGCCAAAGGCGTTTGCCGATTTCTTTCCACATGGCGTAATCGTTGAGAACACAAAGATCAAGTCGCGCTGCAAAGTCAGCGTGGGTCTGCGCTGAGTTCACGGGATGCGCTCGTTAAGGCGCGGGAACTCGGTCAAACAGTTCAGTGATAAAGCGCTCGGTATCGATGCCATCGGCTTCCGCCTCAAAGGTCAGCAATACGCGGTGGCGCAACACATCGGGGGCAATCGCCTG
>JAGRHQ010000113.1 GCA_020444905.1 Candidatus Competibacteraceae bacterium | reverse complement strand
ACGGTATAACTTAAACATCCCGATTTAAGTATCTAAAAAATCGGGGTCAGTACAGCCCATCGTCCATGAACCTACTTCATCCCCTTCCCGAAAAGCTCACCGAGGAAGCGTTCACTGAACTGCTGCGTCATGACGCCGTGCGTATCGAGCGGATTGTCTCGAACGGCCACGCCTCCCCGGACGGCTTCTGGTATGATCAGGACGAAAACGAATGGGTGTTGTTGCTGGAGGGGGAAGCCGGTATCGAATTCGCCGATGGCGAGCGGGTTCACCTGACGCGGGGCGATGCGCTGAACCTGCCCGCGCATACCCGGCATCGGGTGACGTATACTTCGCGCCCCGCCATCTGGCTGGCAGTGTTTTACCGTCACCGGCCCTCGTAAAAGCAAGCCTGGAAGACAAAGATTGACTAAAACCGTGGTTATTCTGGCCGTTGGCAATCCAAGTCGGGGAGATGACGCTCTGGGTCCCTTGCTTCTGGAGCAACTGGCGGCTGAGCAGGAACAGCGTAGCGACTGGGGGAACATTGAGTTGCTGACCGACTTCCAGTTACAGATCGAACATGCCGTTGATCTGGAGGGCCGGACGCTGGCCCTGTTTGTGGACGCCAGCGTATCCTGTCCAGCGCCGTACCAGTTGACCCGGCTCCAGCCGTCGCGGGATACCAGCTATACCAGCCATGCGCTGTCGCCGACTGCGGTGCTGCACGTTTATCAACTAATTAATCAAACGCCACCGCCGCCAGCGTTTCAACTAGCGATTCGCGGCGAGCGATTTGAACTGGGCGAGTCTTTGAGCGCAGCGGCGGAGACCCACCTTGCAGCAGCAATCGCGTTTGCCAGACAGTTGCTGGCGCGGCCCGATGTTGAAACGTGGATGGACTGGGCGGCTATTTGACTGAGCAGCGCGCTACGAATTGCCCGATCCGTTCCAGCGCCTCCCGCGCTTCCGGGAGAATCGGTTCAAACAAGTGCCAGACATGCAGCATATCCGGCCAGGTTTCCAGTTTCGCCTGAGTTCCGGCAATGCGCGCCTTGTTCACATAGCGACGAGCGTCGCCCAACATCATTTCGGCTTCGCTGACCTGGATCAGCACCGGCGGCAATCCCGACAAATCGCCAAAAATCGGTGAGAGCAACGGATTGGGCGGCATCATGCGATTGATGGCCCAGAAAATGAGCAGCCGGATGGAAAAGGGAATTTTCATGAATTTGCCCAGACCCGGACCGAGCATCCAATCGGATTGGGCATGGCTCTTGAGGGTGGGACTGGAGAAGGTCATATCTACGCTGGGCGAGAGGGCGATCGCGCCGTCAGCCGCGCGCAAACCGGCGTCACGCGCCCAGGCGATCAGCATGAGCGCCAGACTGCCGCCCGCCGAGTCGCCGGCGACGAACAATTCCTGAACGGGCGCCGATTCCTCGGGAGCGTGGTCGAGAATCCAGCGATAACCGGTCTGGCAATCAGCGATCAAGTCTCGCCGCGTATGTTCCGGCATCAGCCGATAATCCAACGCCAGCACCGAAGCGCCCGTGATCCGGGCCAATTGCGTGGTGATCACCCGATGGCCATGCGGGCAACCGCTAATGAAGCTGCCGCCATGCAGGTAAAGCAGGCGGCGATTCGGGTCAGCATCCGGGACTAGCACCCACTCGCCGGCAACGCCGCCGGCATCGACTTGGCGAATCTGGTATCCCGAATGACTTGCGAGCAGGGAGGGTTCTACAAATCCGCGCGCCATGACCTTGCGGACGGTTTCCAGCCATTGTTTCCGTGGAGCGGCGCGAATTTCGGTCTGCGCTTGCTCCAGCAACCGCAAGACTTCCTGATGTTCGGGACTGGCGTGGTCGCGCGAGCCGGTGCGCGCGTTAGGGATCGGTTGATCGTAACTCCGCAGACTGGGGCCTTTGAGGAAAATCTGGATGAGCAGCCAGGCGGCAAGAAGGATGGATAACACTCCGGCCAAGGTGATCAGTGTCCAATCCGGCATCAATTTTTGCTCCCATTACATTGGATAATCGTCGACAAACCCATAATGCTTTCGATGGCCATGCCCGTTTACTGGATTTAATCATACCTGTTCAAATCATGGCTCACCACAGCCAAGCTCAATGCGCGAAATCATGGGTGGGCCTATAATCCTGATATGCAAAAACGCTGTCCCTATAGTCACCGGCGCTAACCCACGCCTCAAAGGAGACCCAAAGCATGGTGCTGCGCCTGCTGCAATCCATTTTCACTACCGCCCCCAACAAACCGGGCAAGTTTGATGAAGCGTTGATTCGATCCGCAATTGAGCGGGTGGTGGACGGCACCGATCCGCGCCTGCGCGCGGTCAGACACTATCAGCGCAAATTGCGCGACGCCGTGGAGCAGGCTATCGAATTCGTGGTCGCTTTCGTCGACACTTTTCCGCCAGCGGTCGAACTTAGCCGGCGTAGTTTTACGACCGATCCCCGAGTGCGCGCACTGTTCGCCTCGCCAGAACAACTGCGGGAAGTCATCAGCTTCAGTCAGGGGATGCTCGGCTATCTCGACCAAAACCCTGGTCCGTTGCCCGAAACGCTTTATGCGGTTCTCGTGGCGGAACGGGTCGAGAAAAACATCATCGGCATGGATTTACAGGGCGACTTGATGCGGCGCGACGTTGTGCAAACTGTGGTGAATTTCCACGACCCGCGCGTCTCTCTGCCGACCGACAGTGCGACCGAGAGTCGCCACAACGCTATGAACCGGGTATTTGACTACCTAGTTGAGATTGCGCTGCAACGCTTGCTCTCCACCCGCAGCCGCAAGCAGCAACTGGAGCAGCAACAGCGCCTGCTGTTGCAGAAAAAGGCGCAACTCTACAAAGCCAGTACGCTGGCGCTGGAACCGCTGATGGAAATCCGGGTTCCCGCCGCGCCCGACGCTGGCGCGCTGGAAAAGCAGTTGCAGGAAATCGAAACCGAATTGACGCACATCCGCATCAGTTCCGCCACCATTGAAAACCATCTGGCGAAAGTCGCCGCGACCTTGCGCGAGCCGGAAAAGCACCTGCGGTTGGAACGGGTTGTCCTGCATCTCAACCACATGAACGTCAAGATGTCGGCGAATTCGCGGCATAACACGAACATGCTGGAATTCGATGAGATTGTGTTGCGTCAGGATGCGCGCCGCTTCACCATGCTGTTTGCGCGCTTTCCCAGCAGTGAACTGTTGCCGCAACCCGATTTCCTGGAACAGGCGCGCCGGATGTTGACGCCACGGGTGATGACCTGAGTTCACCCCTTCGCGCTGTTGGGCAACGCTTCGTTTTGGCCCGACCTACTGTTCTGACGCCAACCGGTGCGCATGGCGCGTCGTTTCCGGCAGGCGGTAGCGGGTGCAGCAGGCCATTACATAGTGAATGGCCGTATCCAGGCTGATCCGGTGGCCGGGCGAAATGTACAGCGGTTTGACGTTGGATCGGGTTCGCAATACGGCGCCAATAATTTCACCCTTCGCCCACAACGGCGCCCATGCGCCACGCTGATTCGGCGGGTCGTCGTGGATTCCGTACAGGCGAGTCTTGGCCACGCCAATCGATGGAATGTCCACCAGCAAACCCAGATGGCTGGCGATGCCCAAGCGCCGGGGATGGGCAATGCCTTGTCCGTCGCACAGCAACAGGTCCGGCGGTTCCCGCAATGATTCCAGCGCCTCCAGCACTGCGGGCAGTTCGCGGAAGGAGAGGAGTCCCGGCACGTAGGGAAAGGAGGTCGGACGACGGGCAATGGCGGTTTCCAGCACCTCCAGTTCCGGGTAGCGCAGCACCGCAATGGCCGCACGGGTCACAGCGCCGCTCTCCTCAAATCCGACATCGACTCCAGCCACCCGCCGCACCGCTGCCAACCGATCCTCCAGAATCAGATGAGGACGCAATTCCCGTTGCAAGGCAATAGCTTCAGCAGGACTGAGATTCCAGGAATGGGCGACAGCGGTTTTCATCCCGGTCGGGGATTGGGTCATGTTGCTCAGCGCAGATAACCGAGTCGCCGTAAAATCCCCAGACCGGTGATTCCCAGCGCTGCGCCAGCTGCCGAAGACAGCAGGAAGGGAAGAATCAGCAGGGTCAACGCCAGATCTTTACCCATCAGGTAAGGCGCAACCAACAACGCACCGATTGATGCGCCAATCAAACCCGTGCCAATGATTTCACCCAAAGCGGTAAAATACACATTGCGGGTATAGCGGTAGGCCAGTCCGGCCAGCACCACGCCAAACACGCTGCCGGGAAAGGCAAGCGGCGTACCCAAACCGATGGCGTTGCGGATCAGCGAAGTCACCAGCGCAATGGCCAGTCCCCACCAGGGGCCAACCAGCGCCCCAGCGATGACGTTGATGAAGTGTTGAGTCGGCGATATCTTGGCGATGCCGATGGGAATGCTAATCGGCGACAGGGCGACCGCCAGCGCCGCCAACGCGACGCTGTAAGCGATCAGGCGAGTAGGCGGGATCGCGCCTTGCGCCGAGGTGTTAGGTGAGTCGTGGATCGACATATCCGGGATTTTCCTGTCCAGATTTCCTGTTGCCAGGGAATTTGGCGCTGTTTCAAATACTTTTCAGTTTCGTAAGAGTTCGTTTCCAGTTCTTTGCCGAGATTCATCGCTCATAATGATAACGGCATTGGATGGCGGTAACTTGCTGCTCGTCAGAACCGTAGACCAGTCGGTGTTCCTGGTCAATGCGCCGTGACCAGTAGCCTTGATAGTCGAAACGCAGGGGTTCAGGTTTGCCAATCCCTTGCGTTGGATTTTCGCACGCTCCCAAACACAGTTGGATAATGCGTTTCAGCTTGCGTGGCTCCTGTTGCGCCCACCACGCCAAGTCTTGCAGCGCAGTTTCAGTCCAGGTAAGGCGTAACATTGATCTCCTTATGCTGCCCCGCCTGGTGTTGACGTATCCCCTCCCGGAGCCGCGCAGCATTGACGGGGTTACGGGTCAGGTAGAAGGTCTCCATGAGGCTTGCATAATCATCGGCATCCAGCATGACCACTGAACGTCCCTTACCCCGCGCGACGATCACCGGCTCATGGTCATCGTTGACGCGATTCAGAATTGTTTTTAGATGCGCGCGCAACTCACTTGGCGTAACGGATTCCATAATTGCTTCCTATTGTACATAATATTGTACAATATCCTAGCATTCATACTTTGGAAGGCGCAAGGTTGGTATTCATCGTGTTCTCAAACGGTCTCCAGTTAATTTTTACTTGCATTTATCTTAATTAATTGTAAACAACTGGGGAGCGATCAGGTTTGATAAAAGTCTGGTCGTTTGCGTAGCATGACATCCATGCTATCATGGCAATATGATCATCGCTTTCAGAGACCAAGGCACAGAAGATATTTTCAACGGGTACAACTCAAAGGTTGCTCGAAAAACCTGTCCCGAAACCCTATGGAAAATCGCCGCCAGAAAGCTCGATCAACTTGATTCGGTCACTGCTCTCGACGAGCTACGCATCCCGCCAGGAAACCGCCTGGAAGCTCTCGGCGGTCATTGTAAAGGGCAACATAGCCTGCGAATCAACGACCAGTATCGTATTTGCTTCCAGTGGACTGAAAAGGGTCCTGATCTGGTAACAATCGTCGACTATCACTAGCTTAGGCTCCAACGAGGTATCGCTATGACGCGCATCCCTACTCATCGCCTCCCTACTCATCCCGGTGAAATGCTCCTGGAAGAGTTTCTCACTCCGATGGGTCTGACTCAACGCGAACTGGCCAACGCCATCCATGTACCCTATCAGCGCGTCAACGAAATCATCAATGCCAAGCGCGGGATCACGCCGAGTACAGCGCTGCGCCTGGCAAAGTTCTTCGGGATGTCGGCGGATTTCTGGATGAACCTGCAACTTCGCTGCGATCTTTATTACGCCCACCAAAACGAGCAGGACATACTCCAATCGATTCACCGCCATGCATCAGCTTCTGCGTGAGCATGTTTAAAGAATTGTAGGGTGCGCAATGCGTACCCTAAACAGCCATATAATCGGACAGTCTTTCAATTTTTTGATCAATTGAATATTTGCAAAATTAATAACCAATAACCTAAAAACTCTGTTTACCCAAATCCCCGAGTATTTTACTGATGACCATTGACCGAACCGCCGAACTCTCTGACCTGCTCGCCCGCCGCATTCTCATTTTGGACGGGGCGATGGGCACCATGATCCAGAGTTACCGCCTGCAAGAGGCCGATTACCGGGGCGAACGGTTCCGCGACTGGCCCAGCGACCTCAAAGGCAATAACGACCTGCTGGTATTAACCCAACCAGCGATCATTCGGGAGATTCACGCCGCCTATCTGGATGCCGGTGCAGATATTCTCGAAACCAACACCTTCAACTCGACCTCGGTGTCCATGCACGACTACGGCATGGAAAATCTCGTACCAGAGTTAAACCGCGAAGCGGCGCGATTAGCGCGCGAAGTCGCCGATGAATTTACCGCTCGTAACCCCGCCCAACCCCGCTTTGTCGCCGGAATACTGGGCCCTACCAACCGCACTGCCAGCCTGTCGCCGGATGTCAACAACCCCGGTTTCCGCAACATCACCTTTGATGAACTGGTCGCTGCTTACACCGAAGCCGCCCAAGCGCTAGTTGAAGGTGGAGTGGATCTGTTGCTGGTCGAAACCATTTTCGACACCCTAAACGCCAAAGCTGCGCTGTTCGCCATTCAGCAGTTTTTCGACGATTCCGGCAACCGGCTACCGGTGATGATTTCCGGCACCATCACCGACGCTTCCGGGCGCACTTTGTCTGGGCAAACGACCGAGGCGTTCTGGAACTCGCTTTCGCATATCCGGCCCTTATCCTTTGGCCTCAACTGCGCGCTGGGCGCGACGCAACTACGACCCTACATCGCCGAACTGGCGCGCATCGCCGACACCTACGTCTCCGCTCACCCTAATGCCGGTCTGCCGAATGCCTTCGGCGAGTATGATGAAACCCCGGAGATGATGGCCGCTACGATCCGCGAATTCGCCGAAAGCGGCTTTCTCAATATCGTTGGCGGCTGCTGCGGCACCACCCCGGCTCACATCCGCGCCATTGTCGAGGCTGTCAAAGACTTCCCGCCCCGGCAAATCCCGACCATCGAGCCGCATTGCCGATTGGCCGGACTAGAACCGCTCAATATCGGTCCCGACTCATTATTCATCAACGTCGGCGAACGCACCAATGTCACCGGTTCCGCCGTATTCAAACGACTGATCAAATCGGGGGATTACAACACCGCGCTGGATGTCGCCCGCCAGCAGGTCGAAAACGGCGCGCAGATCATCGACATCAACATGGATGAAGGGATGCTGGACTCGAAGGAGGCCATGACCACCTTTCTCAACTTGATCGCTGCCGAGCCGGATATCAGCCGGGCGCCGGTGATGATCGATTCCTCCAAATGGGAAATTCTGGAAGCCGGTCTCAAGCGCATCCAGGGTAAGCCAGTGGTGAACTCGATCAGTATGAAGGAGGGGGAGGCGGAGTTTATCCGTCAGGCCCGGTTAGTCCGTCGCTATGGCGCGGCGGCGATTGTCATGGCCTTTGACGAACAAGGCCAGGCTGACACCGAGGAGCGCAAGTTCGCCATCTGCCAGCGCGCTTACCGGATTCTAACCGAGCAAGTGGGATTTCCGCCCCAGGACATTATTTTCGATCCCAATATTTTTGCGGTCGCCACCGGGATTGAGGAACATAACCGCTATGGACTGGATTTCATTGAAGCCACCCGGCGCATCAAGGCGGCCTTGCCCCATGCGCTAATCTCCGGCGGCGTGTCCAATGTGTCCTTCTCCTTCCGGGGCAACAATCCGGTGCGCGAGGCGATTCATTCGGTCTTTCTTTATCACGCCATCCACGCCGGTATGGATATGGGCATCGTCAACGCTGGGCAGTTGGCGATTTACGAGGAAATTCCGGTTGAACTGCGGGAACGGGTCGAAGACGTGATTCTTAACCGCCGCCCGGACGCCACTGAGCGGTTGCTGGACATCGCGCCGCAATACCAGACCGGCGAGGCGTCAGCCGCTCCGGAGAAGGTGCAGGAGTGGCGTTCCTGGCCCGTCGCTAAACGACTGGAACATGCGCTGATCAAGGGTATCGACGAGTTCATCGAGACCGACACCGAGGAAGCTCGTCAGCATTTCGATCGACCTTTGCAGGTCATTGAAGGGCCATTGATGGATGGTATGAACGTGGTCGGCGACCTGTTCGGCGCGGGCAAAATGTTTCTGCCGCAGGTGGTGAAATCAGCGCGGGTGATGAAGAAATCCGTCGCTTACCTGATTCCCTACATCGAAGCGGAACAGGCGGAAGGCGAGCGCCGCAGCAATGGCCGGATCGTGCTGGCCACGGTCAAGGGCGATGTGCATGACATCGGCAAGAACATTGTCGGCGTCGTGCTGCAATGCAATAACTTTGAAGTCGTCGATCTCGGGGTGATGGTTCCCGCACAGAAGATTCTCGACGCGGCGCGTGAGCATGGAGCGGACATGATCGGCCTGTCCGGGTTGATTACCCCGTCACTGGATGAAATGGTCAACGTCGCCAGGGAAATGAAGCGGCAAGGCTTCAACGTCCCGTTGTTGATCGGCGGCGCGACTACATCGGTTATGCACACGGCGGTGAAAATCGACCCGCAATATCCGGGCGCGGTGGTCTATGTCAAGGACGCCTCGCGGGCGGTCGGTGTGGCGCAAAACCTGGTGAGCGTCGATGCCAAGGCCGGCTATATGGCCAAAACCAAAGCCGATTATGTCCAGAAACGCGAGCAACACGCCAATCGTCGTGGGCGCGAAGCATTGTTGCCGCTTGCCCAAGTCCGCGCTAACCGGCCTGTCCTCGATGGGTCGACTTATATCCCGCCACAACCCCGCTTCCTCGGCATTCGCACGTTCGACGACTACCCATTAGCGGAATTAGTGGAACGAATTGACTGGACGCCGTTTTTCCAGGCGTGGGAATTACGCGGGCGCTATCCAGCGATTTTCGACGATCCCGAACAGGGCGAACACGCCCGCCAACTCTTCGCCGACGCTCAGGCCATGCTCGATAAAATCATCACCAAAGACTGGCTGGCGGCGCGGGCGGTCATTGGCTTCTTCCCGGCGCACCGGGTCGACAATGACGATATAGCGCTTTATACCGATCAGACGTGCAATCAGGTATTGATGACGCTCCATCACCTGCGTCAACAAGGTCCGAAACCGGCCGGCAAACCCCATTACTGTCTTGCGGACTGGATTGCGCCGCGTGAATCGGGTGTAGTCGACTTTCTGGGCGCGTTCGCGGTGACTGCGGGCATTGGCATTGAGGAACGGGTGGCCGCCTTCGAGCGGGTTCATGACGATTACAGCGCCATTCTGTTGAAAGCGCTGGCTGATCGACTGGCGGAAGCCTTTGCCGAGCGTTTGCATGAGCGAGTGCGCAAGGAGTTCTGGGGATATGCGGCGGATGAGACACTGAGCAATGACGATCTAATTGCCGAGCACTATCGCGGGATTCGCCCGGCCCCCGGTTACCCAGCCTGTCCCGACCACACTGAGAAAGATTTACTCTGGCGGTTATTGGATGTGGATCATAATGCAGGCATCCATCTGACCGAGAGCTTCGCCATGACCCCGACGGCGGCAGTCAGTGGCTGGTATTTCAGCTATCCCGAGGCGCGCTATTTCGGCGTAGGGCGGCTCGGTCGCGATCAGGTTGCCGACTACGCCCGGCGCAAGGACTGGACCCTGGCGGAGGCGGAAAAGTGGCTGGCGCCGAGTCTGGGTTATGAACCGAATGAGGATTGATTGACAATTGATTGGATGAGCGTTGCACCAAAGAGGGATTTCTTTTCGTCTGGCCATGAAAATATTCTTCGCTCGATACACCGGTTCGTTGATCGGTTTGATACTGTTCGTTGCCGCCTTGTGGGTGCTGCGCGAGGCGCTGGCCGAAGACCGCTATCGAGACGTCACCGCTTATCTGCGGCAATTACCGGCAACGCAGATTTTTGCGGCGCTGCTGGTCACTGCGTTCAGCTATCTGGTCACGACCGGTTATGACTGGCTGGCGCTCCGTTATATCCGCCAGCCGCTGCCCTGGCTCAAAGTGAGCTTTGCCGCATTGCTCAGTTACGCTTTCAGTAATTCAGTCGGTCTGTCGGTGTTGACCTCCAGCTCCCTGCGCTACCGGCTGTACTCCAGTTGGGGACTGACCACCGTGGACATTGCCCGCATTGTGCTGTTCACAACCCTGACGCTGTGGCTGGGCATTCTGACCGTAGGCGGCGGGGTGCTGCTGCTGGAACCGCCGGATTTACGCCGGATTCCCTGGCTGGCGCTGGACAACCGATGGTTGGGCGGGTCGATGCTGGCTCTGCCGGCGGTTTATGTATTGCTGGGCATCCTCCGTCGCCAACCGCTATCCGTGGGGTCTTGGAAATTGCCGATGGTCCGGGCGCATCTGGCCTTGCCGCAAATCGCCATTGGCGCGCTCGACTGGGTCATGGCCAGCGCGGTTCTTTACACGCTGCTGCCAGCCACAACAACACTCGGTTTTGATCATATCCTTGGCGTATTCCTGATTGCGCAAATTGCGGGCCTGCTCAGCCACATTCCCGGCGGCCTGGGCGTTTTCGAGTCGCTGGTGCTGCTCATGCTCCAGAACGAGTTGCCCAACGCTGACGTTCTTGGCGCGTTGCTAGCCTATCGGCTGATCTACTACCTCTTGCCGCTGGCGCTGGCGGCGCTCACGCTGGGTTTGTACGAGTTGCGGCATCAGAAGGAACGGGTCTTGTGGTTGCCCCGAATGATCGGTCCCTGGGTTCCTGTGTTGCTCCCGCATCTTTTCGCCTTGCTAACGCTGATCAGCGGCGCGGTGTTGCTGTTTTCAACCGCAACCCCGGCAATCGAGACCCGGCTGAAATGGTTGCATCACCACATCCCACTATCCGTGCTGGAAATCTCCCACTTTATGAGCAGCCTGATCGGCATGGGCCTGTTATTGCTGGCGCGTGGTTTGCAACGCCGGCTCGACGCCGCCTGGCTGCTGGCGGTGATTTTTCTGGGCGCGGGCATCGTCGCTTCGCTGCTGAAAGGCGCTGATTACGAAGAAGCAATCATTCTGACCGTTCTATTGGCGGGTTTGCTGCCCTCCCGGCGACAGTTCTACCGGCAGGCTTCGCTGTTTAGCGAACGATTCACGCCAGGCTGGCTCGCCGCGATTGCTGTGGTGTTGCTGTGTTCAATCTGGTTGGGTTTCTTCTCCTACAAGCATGTCGAGTATTCCAGCGAACTGTGGTGGGATTTCAGCTTCAGCGACCAGGGTGAGGCGCCGCGCTTTCTACGTGCGATGGTCGGTGCCCTGGGTGCAGCGCTATTCTTTGGCATCGCCAAGTTATTGCGACCCGCCGCGTTTGAACCTACCCGGCCAGGTTCAAACGAATTACAACAAGCGCGAGCGGTCGCTGTTGCCTTTCCGCGCACCTACGCCCACCTCGCGTTGTTGGGCGACAAGGCGTTCT
>JAGRHQ010000112.1 GCA_020444905.1 Candidatus Competibacteraceae bacterium | reverse complement strand
CGCGCTCCCGCTCGCCAGCAGAAGGCTGTGACTGGTCAGTTCTAGAAAGCGGTCGTCGATAACTTCTGGCGCGGTCCGCCAAGTCCAGACGGCCAGCTGTCCCGCCGGAATCAGAAAGCCGAACAGGAGCGGTAACAGACACGCCCCGGTCGCCAGCCATTGCCATCGACCGGTCAACTGCAGACGCAACGGGCGCTGAGTGCGTTGACCGGTATGATGAAACCGGGCCTGTCGTCGGGACAGCCGCTCCAGCACCAGCAGGGTGAATACGAACAGCAGCAAAAGCGCCGCCAGTTGTGCGGCGGCAGTGGGATCGTTCATCCCAAACCAGACTCGGAAGATGCCGGTAGTGAAGGTGCTGACTCCAAAATACTGCACGGCGCCGTAGTCGGCCAGCGCCTCCATTTGCACCAGCGACATACCGGCAATCAGCGCCGGTCGCGCCAGGGGCAGGGTCACGGCCAGGAAGCGCCGCCAGGGTCCAGCGCCCAAACTGCGGCTGACTTCCAGCACCACCGCTGACTGTTCCAGAAACGCCGCGCGCGCTAGCAAATAGACATAGGGATACAACACCAGCGCCAGCATCAGCACCGCGCCTGGCAGGGAACGGATTTCGGGAAAGGCGTAATCCTGCCGGCTCCAGCCGAAGGTTTCGCGCAACAAGGTTTGCACCGGGCCGGCAAAATCCAGCAGACCGGTGTAGGTATAGGCGATGATATAGGCGGGAATCGCCATGGGCAGCAGGAGCGCCCACTCGAACCAGCGCCGGCCAGGAAATTCGCAGATTGCGGTGAGCCAGGCGGTAGGCGCCCCAATGATCAAGGTTCCCAGCCCGACCCCGAGCATCAGCGCCACCGAATTCAGCACATAATCGGCCAGCACCGTATCGGCCAGATGTCGCCAAACGTCGCCTGCCGGTTGCAGGGCGGTGAAAAATACAGCGAACACGGGCAAGGCTAGCAACAGGGCGACTCCGACCACCAGCAGCGTCCAGCGGTCGAAACCTCTGACCCCTATCCAAGTGCTTTTTGCCCTGCGGGAAAGGCTCGATAGCTCAGCATCCCTCTCGCTCTGGGAGAGGGATTGGGAGTGAGGGCATGGAGGCAGCGCAGACGGATCTACTTCCACCCGGCCCGGTCCATGAGCTTAACGGCTTCGGCATTCAATTCGCCCAGTTTCGCTACGTTCAACGTATCCGCTTTGAATTCGCCCCAGGCTTTGAGGGTAGCGCTGGGTGGAATCGCCGGATTGACCGGATATTCGTTATTCACGTCGGCATACCAGCGTTGTGCTTTGTCGTCTGCCAGGAATTCCAGGAGTTTGACGGCATTGTCCCGGTTTTTGGCGTGGGCGGTGACTCCGGCGCCGCTGATGTTGACATGAACGCCAGTCGTCATAGCGTTCGGCCAAAACACCGCGACCTGAGCCGCTGCGACCTGCTCCGCCTGATCGCTGGAGGTGACCATGCCGCCCAGATAATAGGTATTGGCCAGAGTCAGATCGCATTCGCCGGCGGCGACCGCCTTAATCTGATCTCGATCCCCCCCTTTGGGCGAACGGGCGAAGTTGGCGACTAAACCCTTGGCCCACGCTTCGGTTTTGGCTTCACCGTGATGAGCGATCATCCCCGCCACCAGCGATTGGTTGTAGATGCTGTCGGAGGAGCGCACACAAATTTTGCCTTTCCAGTCGGATGCGGCCAGATTCTCATAGGTGGATAACTCGCCTGGCTTGACTCGATCCCTGGCGTAAATAATCGGTCGGGCGCGAACAGATAAACCGTACCAGTAACCTTCAGGATCGCGATAAGCAGAGGGAATATGCTTTTCAAGCGCTGCCGACTGGATCGTTTGCAACACGCCGGCTTGACGGGCAGCCGCTAACCGGCCTGCATCGGAGGTCAACAACAGGTCAGCAGGGGTATTAATGCCCTCGCTTTGCAGGCGTTGTAGCAATTCGGCTTCCTTGCCTGTCACCAGATTGATAGGGATGCCGGTTTGCTTCGAGAAATCGTCCAGCAACGGCTTGATCAGGTCTTCCTTGCGCGCCGAGTAAATGTTGACTTCGCCACCAGCCAGCGCGGGTATGGCGAGCAGACCCATCAACAGACTACAAAGCACGGATAGCAGAGTGCGGGATTTCGATGAATTGAATAGGGACATAAACGGCTCCAGGAATTGAGGATCCAACAAGATGGCAGTCATGACTGAATGTCATTAAATGATATTCATTCTTATTTTTTATGTAAAGCTATATAGAAAAAGAATTTATTTAAAAGAGGCGTTAGTGCGTCTATTCAAAACAGGGCGGGTGCGAATCGCCCAGCTGCGATATTGCCATTCTTCAAGGCATCCAGCAGGGCCAGTGCTTGAGGAACATCCTGTTCCTCGGGATTTTCGGGAACCAGCCATTTAATGAAGATTTCAACAAATATAGGCGCTGCTGTGGAATCTTGATAAGGCGCAATTAGAGCGACTGCAAAAACGTCTCGGCAGGCTCCGGTCGGCCAAACAGATAGCCTTGGTAGAGATTACAGTCGCGCGCCCGCAGGAAGGCGACCTGCTCCTCGGTCTCCACCCCCTCGGCCACAACCGCCAGCGACAAATGGCGGGCTACCGCCAGAATCGCCTCAACCAGCGCCACGTCATTGGGATCGCCCGGGATATCACGAATAAAACTCCGGTCGATCTTTAACTCGTCCATAGGGAGGCGTTTGAGATAGGCCAGCGAAGAGTAGCCCGTGCCAAAATCATCAATGGAAAGATGAAAAATGCCCAGCGTTTTCAATTCGGACAGAGTGATGATGGCGCTGTCAATGTTCTCTATCGCCAGACCCTCGGTCATTTCCAGGGTTAACCGGTCCGGATCTGCGCCAGTAGCGGTCAGCAGCGCCTTGATCCGTTTAGCGAAATTCGGTTGACGCAATTGCCGGGGACTGACATTCACCGCCAGCCGCAATGTTTGTCCAGCTACCGCTATGCGCGCCAAGCAGTGACAGGTCTTTTCCAAGACCCATTCGCCCATGGGCACAATCAGCCCGGTTTCTTCCGCCAGCGGGATAAAATGCAGGGGCGGTATCAGGCCTCGCTCCGGATGTTGCCAGCGCAGCAGCGCCTCGGCGGCCACGATCCGACCGTTTCGGTCGACTTGCGGTTGGAAATAAAGTCGCAGTTCGTCCCGTCCCATGGCGCGGCGCAATTCGCTTTCCAGAGCAAAGCGGTTTTCCACCTCGGCTTGCATAGCCGCTTCAAAAAAGTAGACGTTATTTCGTCCCGCCGCCTTCGCGCGATGCATGGCGGTATCCGCTTCCTTGAGCAAGTCATCGTCCCGCTCCAGATCCTTTGGGAACAGAGTAACGCCAATGCTGGCGCCGAGCGCGCAGTCGCTATTAGGCATGGGGAAGGGCGTCAGGATCGCCGCGTGAATTTTGTTGGCCACATTGCGAGCAAGCCGGGCGGCTACCTGCTGGACATTCGCCAGATTAGCCAGTAACACCACAAACTCATCGCTACCGAAATGGGCTACGAGATCTTCCTCGCGCAAGGCGCCAGTCAAGCGCGCCGCGACCTCGCAAAGAATCTGATCTCCGACCGCATGGCCTCGTGCGTCATTCACTTGTTTGAAATCGTCCAAATCCACTAACAGAATCGCGCCGTAATGGCCGCTGCGCCGCGCAATAGCCTGGGCGTTAGCCAAATGATCGAGAAATAGCCGCCGATTGGGCAAATGGGTAAGCGAATCGTAATGGGCCAGCCGATGCAGCGCCGCTTCCGCCGCTTCCCGCTCCTCCAGGGCGCGTTGCCGCTCGGTGGCGTCACGGAAAATACCCTGTATGGTTAAGGTTCCATCCGGCATACGGATCAAGCTGGAGGTAATTTCGACTGGCACACGCCGGCCATCGCAGGTATAAACCTCCGCGTCTACATGACCGGTTTCACCGGTGACATAGCGCTGGAATTGATCGACGTATCGCTCCATCTCGCTGGGCGGATGGATCGCGGTTTGATGTAAGCCGATAATTTCCGAGCGAGGACGATTCAGCAATTTCTCTGCGGCCTGGTTAACCCGGAGGATAAAACCGGTTGTTGCATCTGCGACGAAAACCGCATCGCGGAGACTCTCGAATAAAACGCGATAACGCTCCTGGTTTTCCTGTAATGCGGTCGTGCGCGCCTGCACCAGGTTTTCAAGACTGACCCGGCGCTGATTGAGAAAGCCGACAAAAGCGGTTAGCACCCCAGTCAGCAACAACCCGACTCCTCCAGCGACTACGCCCGCCCGCTGCGGATAGGCGGCGAGGAACGCAGGTCCTGGATGGGTAACCAATGTGTAGGTTTTTCCGAATACAAACAATGGATAAACCATCGAAGCCAGTCCGTTGTCATTCCAACGAATCAGCTTATCGATGGAAGGATGATGCCGGGCGTGCTCCTCTGAGGAGAACGCCAGCCAAACAGGTTTCTTCTCAGCAGATAATTGAAGCATGTCCACGTAAACAAATGCATCCTGGTAGCCGGATTGCGCCAGCGACTCGACCAGCGCCGAGGTCAGGCGTAGTACGGCTAATACAAAGCCGTGGGACGAAACAGAGGATGCATTCCGCACCGTTTCGCCTGTTGGCTTGAGATCGGTGAAAACCGGATAGTAAGCCAGAACACCCAGTTGTTCTGCCGAGGTCGCCTGCACCAGGCGGATCGGGTCGGTCGCTGTGGGCAAGCCGGTTTGTAAAGTCTCTTCCAGCGCAGCTCGCCGCGTCGGTTCGGAACCCAGATCGTAGCCTAGCGCTGTTTCGTTGCCCGCCAGAGGTTCTATATAAATCACCGGGTAATAGACATCGCGCGTCTTGGCGGGAAGGGATGCGCCTCGCGCGTCTTTTTCAAAAATCGTGAATGCTTTAAAACCTTCTCGACGCATCTCGGTTTCAAGCGCCAACTTGGCGGTCGCCGGCACCTGAGGAATCCATTCATACGCCTGGACGGTGGTCTCAACGAACAACTCAGCGTAACGCTGAAACTCTACACGGGTAACCAGTTCGCTATTCTTGAAAAACTGGGCGAGTCCCGCCAGTTGATGGTCCCGGAAATTAAGAAATTTCCTGACCAGACTGTCAGCGCGCGCCTCGGCGATTTGGGAAAAGATCGCTTGGCGGGAGTGCGTTTCCCCATTGTGAACCAGCCAGACCGCGCCCCCGGTGAGCAGCAAGCCCACCACTGTAGCCAAGTGCGTCTCAAGGTGGTGCCAGCGCATCTGGCGTGGCGCAGGCCAGCGGTCACGCCGCTTGAAAAGCACAGCGCCCGCCAGCAACAGGGCGATGAGTCCCAGGATAAATAGCAGGGGACCGGCCCTCGCCCGCCAAACTTGAGCACGCCATTGGCTCGCTTCGATATCAATCGCGATAATTAACAGTGGTTGACCGGTGCGCGAATCTGCAACAGGCGCATAGGCGCTGATAAAAACACCATATTCGTCGGTATAAGATCCAATCGCGCGCGGTTGACCATCCTGGAAGATTTCGTTGAGTTCAGCCGGCGGTCTTTGATAAACAGTGCCTGGCGGTGAAGCCAATGGATCGTCGGCGGCAAAACTCTCCGGGCCGAAGATCATCGCGCCATCGCGCAAAGCGATGCTGTAGATGCCGCGCTGGCCCGTAGCTTGGGCGTAGTTGCGCATCTGACCGCGCAAACGCTGAAACGCTGGTCGATCAATGTCCGCCGCGGTAAATGACAGCGCTTTGATTCGCTGGGGATTGATCGTGCGCGCAACCGCCTTGGCTTGGGCGAGGAGTTGTTGACGGATTTCCGCATCGACCTGCTGGCCGCGCCAGATCGCCGCTCCCCATCCCACCGCCAGCAGCAGCAAAACCGCGCTCAGGAGTAGCGCTTGCCGTGAGCGAAGACGTTGCGTAAGATACTGATAATAAAAAATTTCATAAGCCTTCATCCAGGATATCCGTCAGAGGTCGCCGGCAGACGCCCGGCTGGCAAGGTCGATCGAAGAAAGGTCTCGGCTGGCTCGGGTCTACCATACAGATAACCCTGATAACAGTCACAATTGCGCGTTCGCAAAAAGTCGGCCTGCTCAACGGTTTCGACGCCTTCGGCGACGACGGAAAGATGCAGATGCCGCGCAATCGCCAGAATGGTCTCCACCAGGGCGGTGTTATGCGCATCGTGGGGTACACGCTGGAGGAAACTTTTGTCGATTTTCAACTCATCCACCGGCATTTGACCGAGATAAGCCAACGATGAATAGCCGGTGCCGAAGTCATCAATGGAAAGATGGATGCCGAGCGCTTTCAGGGCGGACAAGATAGCGATCGTGCCCTTAATATCCTGAATGGCCAATCCCTCGGTTATTTCAAGGGTCAGCCAGGCCGGATCGGCGCCAGTGGCGGAAAGCGCGGCCTTGACCCGGGTCGCGAAGTGCGGCTGGCGAAACTGGCGAGGACTGAGGTTGACCGCCAGTCGCAACGGTTGGCCGACGGCTGTCATTCGGGCCAGTAATCGGCAGATTTCCAGCAGCACCCACTCGCCCATGTCGACGATCAGGCCGGTTTCTTCAGCCAGCGGGATAAAGTGGTCAGGGGGAATGATGCCCCGTTCGGGATGCTGCCAGCGCAACAGCACCTCGGCGCCGATGATGCGGCCTTCGCCATCAACTTGGGGTTGCAGATAAAGGCGCAATTCGTTGCGCTCAATGGCTCCTCGCATCTCGCTTTCCAGCGCCACGCGGTTTTCCACCTGAGTCTGCATGGCGGCTTCGAAGAAGCGCACTGCATTGCGTCCAGCTACTTTGGCTTGATTCAGCGCGGTTTCAGCGTGCTTTAACGGTTCATCCGGAGGGTTTCCCTGGGCGGGGAACAGGGCAATACCAACGCTGGCGCCGAGTACATAAGTATAGTTCTGCTGCTGGATAGGCATCGATAGGGCCAGGCGGACTTTTTCCGCGACGCCACGGGCGAAGCGCGCCGCGCCCTCCTGTGTATCGGCCAGGTTGATCAGTAATACCGTGAACCGGTCGCCGCCGAAATGCGCTACGATATCTTCCGCTCGCAGAAACCGGGTCAGCCGCGTTGCGACTTCCTGGAGAAGTTGATCGCCGATTTCATGGCCACGCGCGTCGCTAATGCGTCGAAAATCGTCCAGGTCCACAAACAGGACTGCTCCGTAATGGCAGCCACGTTGTGCGCTGGCTTGGGCAGTGGCCAGATGTTCGAGAAACAGTTGGCGATTGGGTAACTGGGTCAGTGGATCGTAGTAGGCCAGTTGATGTAAGGCATCTTCCGCCGCCTTCTGCTGACTGATATCAAAGAAGCTGGCGACGAAATAAATAATTTCATCTTTCTCATCGCGCACCGCGGCGATGGACGTCCACTCAGGATAGATTTCGCCATTCTTGCGCCGGTTCCAGATTTCGCCCGCCCAGCGTCCTTTCTT
The DNA here is from genome assembly GCA_020444905.1 of Candidatus Competibacteraceae bacterium. Lineage (GTDB taxonomy): Bacteria > Pseudomonadota > Gammaproteobacteria > Competibacterales > Competibacteraceae > UBA2383. Next base: position 4,099 of record JAGRHQ010000112.1, on the reverse strand, counting down.
CAACAGCTCATTCCAGAGGGTGGCGTAGAATTCCGCGCTGTGCCGTCCGGACTGAAGCAGCTTAGGGTTTTGGCCGATCGCTTCATCGCTGGTATAACCGGTCACCCGTGTAAACGCGGGGTTGACGCGTTGAATGATGCCGTTTCGGTCAGTAACGAGCATCGCCTCGGCGGCTTCGAAGGCTATCGCCGCCAGCCAGAGCAAGTCATTATTATGATTCATCTCTTTTTAGCCGCAACGAGTACGCCACGCCGCCGCGCCGAGCAGGCCGATAATCGTCGGCAGCGTCAGGATCAACAGGGGAAACAGTGAATTCATGCGGGTCCTTCATCGCCTACCGGTTAGGTTACAAGAAAGGATACTTGTCTTTTAATCGAGGGCGCCGACTATAATAATAGGACTTCTACAATAATTTTACAGCCCAACCGATCTCATATATCCCAAACAGGATGATCAGTACTCCCACGGTGGCGCGCACCACCGGACGACGGACAAACCCCATCAGCGCCGTTGCAGCTGTCCCCATCGTCAGCAAAGCGGGTAATGTACCCAACCCGAAGCTCAGCAACAACACTCCACCTTCCAGGGCGCTGCCGGCGCCAACCGCCCAGACCAGGACGCTGTAAACCAGTCCACAGGGCAGCCAACCCCAAATCAGTCCGATGCTGAATGCCTGCAACGGGGTGCGCACCGGCAGGAAGCGTCGTCCCCAGGGTTCAATCCGCCGCCAGAGAAAGCCGCCGGCCTGCTCCAGTCGGCTGAGCGCTGACCACCACCCTGCCAAATAAAGTCCCAGTAGAATCATGAACAGGCCGGCGAGAATTTGCAGACCCAACTGCGCGTGGTGAATCGATAGCAGATGCGCGGTCCAGGTTCCGATGCCGCCCGCCAGGGCGCCCGCGATGACATAGCTGAAGATGCGTCCCAGGTTATACGCCAGCAAATAGGGCAGGCGAATGAGCAATGGATGTCCTGGTGCCGGCGGCAAGCCCAGGGTCAGCGCACCCACGATGCCGCCGCACATACCGAAACAGTGGATGCCGCCGGTCAGGCCAATCAGGAAGGCTGGCAAAAGAGAGGTGAGCACATTCATCCAGAGGGCGCCGCGACTTTAATCCGTTCCAGTCAAGCCAAAACGCGCCGGGATCTGCGCATAAAAAGCGCGAATTTTCTCGGCTTCAAGCAACGCCAGCAATTTTTGAGCCTCGTCATCGGTCACGATGAACTCCACTTCCACCGTCAACGTCCCGGCCAATTCAAAGAAATGATCTTCGTGCAAATGGCGATGCTGGCCAAAACCGGCCATGGCCCGGAAAGCCGATCCGCCGCGAATTCCCATACGGTTAGCCTGTTCCAGCAACCATTCCCATAATAACCGGTGGGCATGGCGCTGATTCTCGCGAATATAGAATCTGAGAAATGAACCATCCATCGCTAATTTTCCTCATTCAAGATAACTGTTCACTTCCCTCGTCCGCTGGCGGGAGAAGGATTGGGGAAGAGCGCATTAATCTCATGGGTTCAGGCAAGAAAACGTACCGTCAGAATACCCAGTGCGGTCATTGCCAGCGAACCCAGCAAATGCGCCCCAATCGCCGCCAGCGCCCAACCAAGTTGACCACGGGTGATTAAGGTCACAATCTCGATGGAAAACGTGGAAAACGTGGTCAGCGCCCCCATGAAACCAGTGATGATCAGCAACCGAATTTCTGGCGGCAAGCTGGCGTTGGCCGAAAAATAGGCCACGGCGACGCCAATCAGATAACCGCCCAGCAGGTTGGCCGCCAGCGTACCCAGCGGTAAGGTTGGAAAAACGGGATTAAGCGCCATGCCCAGCCACCAGCGTAAGCAAGCGCCCAAGCCCGCACCGCCAAATACGGCAAGAAATGCAAGAAAATTCATATCCTGTTATTTTAGTAGCAGGCTTTTGTAAGCCATGTTGACAATTCGCAATTCATCCTGGCGGGTGTACGGTAAAATCTGTGGTTACAGCATCATCAACTTGGAGGTCGCAATGAATATTGCCAAAAATGTCGGCTCAGCCGATAAGATCGCCCGCATCGCAGTCGGCGCCCTGCTCATCGTCCTCGCTTTGACGGGAACGATTGGCGTGTGGGGCTGGATCGGCGTCGTACCCATCGCCACCGCGCTGATGGGTTGGTGCCCGGCTTATACGCTGCTCGGCATCAAGACCTGCCCGGCGCAGAATAATCCACCCAAACCGGCGGGTTAACCTAACCCGCGCTGGATGGGACCGATCCTGTGAACGGCCGCTCAATGCGGCCATTTTTGTTGCCAACCTCAAAAACGATTCAACCCTCCAGGGACCTTGCGCCAGCAATCGCCGTTTTCCACGCAGCCGGAACCTCACGTGCATCGAACGACCGGCTAGTCGCTTCGCTGCGCTCCTCATGCCGGAAAAAGTCCATCAATTGCTGGAGTTCGTTCGTTTGTTCGTGGATGGCCTGGCTGGCCGCAGCGGTTTGATTGACCAATCCTGCATTCTTTTGCGTCACCTGGTCCATTTGCAGGATCGCCTGATTGACCTGTTCGATGCCGCTGGCCTGTTCGTGGGTGGCCGCCGCCATTTCAGCAACGATATCGCTGACCTTTTTAACCGCAGTTAAAATTTCCTGCAAGGTTTTTCCGGACTGCGCCACCAGGCGACTGCCATCCTCAACTTTGGAAACGCTGTCGGTGATCAGGGATTTGATCTGCCTAGCGGCGTCAGCGCTGCGTTGCGCCAGTTTGCGCACCTCACTAGCGACGACCGCGAACCCCCGGCCCTGCTCGCCGGCGCGCGCTGCTTCAACCGCCGCGTTCAGCGCCAGCAGGTTGGTCTGGAAAGCGATTTCATCGATGACGCCGATAATGTCGGCGATCTTGCGGCTGCTCTGATGAATGGCGTCCATCGCCGCCACGGTGTGTTCGACCACCTGCCCGCCCTGCTCGGCCTGGGTGCGGGCTGCGCCCGCCAGTTGATTGGCTTGTCCCGCATTATCAGCGCTGTTCTTTACCGTCGAGGTTAGTTCTTCCATACTGGCGGCGGTTTCTTCCAGCGAAGCCGCTTGTTCTTCAGTACGCTGGCTCAGGTCCGCGCTACCCTGGGCAATCTCTTGCGCCGCATCGCTGACCTGATCAATCGTCTGCATGGTGCTGGTCACGATTCCTCTTAATTGGCGGACCATGGTCTGCATGGCGACTAAAACCTGGGCCACCTCATCGTGGCCGTTCACTTCAATATTTTCAGTCAGGTCGCCCTGCGCGACTCGTTCGGTAGCGTTGACGACCTGCTTGAGTGGATTGACGATGCTGTTGGCGACCCATACGCCGCCCACGCTCAGCACCAATAGCAACACCAGGGTGCTCCCTCCCATCCGCCAGGCGTCGCGCCAAAACTCTGCTTCAATATCGTCAATATAAACGCCAGTACCCACGATCCAGCCCCACGGCTCGAATCCCTTGACATAGGACAGTTTGGGAACGGGTTGCTCAGATCCTGGTTTCGGCCACAGATAAGACACAAATCCTGCTCCATTTTGCTTAACGACCTTGACAAATTCGACAAACAACAGCTTACCGGTTGGATCTTTCAAATCATCAAGCGGCTTGCCATCCAGCGCCGGCTTAGTGGGATGCATGATCATGCGTGGGTACATGTCGTTGATCCAGAAATACTCCTGCTTTTCATAGCGCAGCGTCTTGATGACTGCTGCCGCAGTCTTTTGCGCTTCCTCCTGGCTTAGAGTTCCGGCGACTGCTAACTCATGAAACCGCTCCATGATACCCATAGCGGTTTCCGTTAAATGTCGCAGCTCCTGCTCGCGGTCATTGATCATCTGGTTTTTAAATTCATAGAGATAAATAGTCGTCCCAAAACAGACCGCTACAAACGCTACGCCTAGCATCGCCCAAATGCGGGAGGCTATTTTGAAACGCATCAGAAAATAGTTAGCATTTTTCATCACACCTTCCTCCGATCAATTCCTATATATTTTGTAATTTGCTTATTTTTTTACTTAATTATAGTATTCAATTTTAAACACTTCAATCAATATGGCAAGTTTCAATTCGCATAGTTGGACAGATGAGATTGTTA
>JAGRHQ010000111.1 GCA_020444905.1 Candidatus Competibacteraceae bacterium | reverse complement strand
TCTGGTTAAGAGTGCGGGTCAGGAAGCGGCGGAAGGCTTCTATTTCCTGAGTCCACCGGTGCCACAAGACCTGGATACGCCAGAAGCTCAGGCTTTTTTGGCGGCTTACCAGAAGAAATACGAGGAAGTTCCGGCTTCCATTTGGGCGGTCTTGTCCGGCGATGGATTCCGGGCGGCGGTGGCCGGCATTGAAGGCGCAAAGTCCACCGACGGCGGCAAGATCGCCGAATACCTGCATAAAGACTTGAAGGATTACCCTGGCTTGAGCGGCCCGATCTCGTTTGATGAAAAAGGCGATCGTGAGGGCGAAGTTTATCGGCTCTACAAGGTAGATGCCGAAGGCAAGTTTGTGATGCAGAAGTTGTAGGAATTATTGATCCTCTCTCCCAGTGGGAGAGAGGCGGGGGGTGAGGGGTGGTGAAAGGTAGCAATCAATTATGTTGATCTACAAAGCGATGTATAAATTTGTGGAGGACGGAGTCCACGCCGAAGTGCTGGATTTTCCGGGGGCGATGACCTGTGCAGACAATTTGCCTGAAGCGAAGCGGTTGCTGGCAAGCGCCTTGGTCGATATGGCGGAGACTTGTCTGTTGTTGGGCGAGTCTTTACCCTCCCCGGATTCAACCTGTACCGACGCTGATGCGGATCTTGAAGAACCTATTTATTTACTATTGACCGCGGCTTCCCGCATCAGCGTGATGCCAGAAGAAATAATTACTGCATGAAACGGCGAGATTTATTGCTTCATTTACGCCAGCAGGGTTGTCAGTTATTGCGAGAAGGCGGTGAGCACTCGATTTGGGAAAATCCGGCTAATCACCATCGTACTGCTATTCCTCGTCATCGTGAAATCAATGATTTCACGGCTGCGAGTATTTGCCGGCAACTTGGCGTTCCTTTCCCTTCAATCTGAATTATCCCGGCGGTTTCGTGGAAGAATTCCTTCAGCAGCTTACTAACGGTCTAGCCGTAGGAGGCATCTACGCGCTCATTGCCTTGGGTTACACCATGGTTTACGGGGTGCTCAAACTCATCAACTTTGCCCACGGCGATTTGTTTACCTACGGCGCTTATCTGGGCCTGACGCTGTTGACCTCCCTGGCGTTGACGGACCGGCTGGGATTTTTCATGGGCGTGCTGGTTCTGGCGCTGATGGTCATGGGTTTGGTTGCCGTATTGGGGGCTATTCTGGAACGGGCGGCTTATCGGCCCCTGCGCGGATCGCCGCGCTTGTCCGCCGTCGTCTCAGCCCTGGGCGCATCGATCTTTCTGCAAAACACCCTGATGCTGATTTACGGGGCGCGTTTTCAGGTCTATCCCGATAACATTTTGCCCGTTGCTTCCCTCGATCTGTTCGGGTTGCAGATTCCACTGATGCGGGTGCTGATTGTGCTGGCGTCGGTGGTGATGATGGTGGCTTTGTATCTGTTTATCCAGAAGACGAAGATTGGCGCGGCGATTCGGGCGGCGGCGATTGATCAGGGCGCGGCGCGACTGATGGGCATTGATGTCAACCGGGTTATTTTGCTGGTGTTTCTGCTCGGCCCGGCGCTGGGCGGCGCAGCGGGATTAATGGTCGGTTTGTACTATGGACAAATCAACTTCACGATGGGCTGGGTTTACGGCATGAAGGCGTTTACCGCCGCGATCCTTGGCGGGATTGGCAACATTCCCGGCGCGATGGTCGGCGGATTATTGTTGGGGGTGGTGGAGGCTATGGGGGCGGCTTATCTCTCCATCGCCTGGAAAGACGCCATTGCTTTTTGCGTGCTGATTTTGATTTTAATTGTGCGACCGACCGGGTTGTTGGGCGAACGGGTGGCGGACAAGGTTTAAGGTTTAAGTTTTAAGGCTGGATGATAACAGGAAGAATAATGGGTCGTTTTACCTCTTTCACTGCTGCCTTATTCATTGCGTTGATGGCTACGGCCCCGCTGTTTCTGAATGCCTATTATATCGATGTGCTAAACAGCATCGGACTGTATGCCTTGCTGGCGCTCAGCCTCAACCTGATTCTGGGCGAGGCGGGACTGTTCAATATGGGTCATGCGGCGTTTTATGCAATGGGAGCCTATACGGCGGCCATTCTGAATACCCGCTATCAGATTCCGATTTTGTGGACGTTGCCATTAAGCGGTTTGGTGGCCGGGTTATTTGCATTGGCAATAGCGCGACCGGTAGTTCATCTGCGCGGTGATTATCTGCTCATCGTGACGATCGGCATTGGTGAAATTGTGCGTATCGCCTTGATCAATGATGTCTTTGGCATTACCGGCGGCGCGAATGGTGTCTTTGGCATCAGTCGCCCTGATTTTTTCGGCTTTGTGATCCGTCAGCCACAGCATTTCTATTATCTGATCTGGGGCTTTGTGGCGCTGAGCATTTTTCTGTTCCTGCGTTTGAAGCAGTCACGGTTTGGCCGGGCGCTCAACTACTTGCGCGAGGATGAAATCGCTGCGGAGGGGAGTGGTGTCAATACGGCTTATTACAAGCTGGCGGTTTTTGGGCTGGGCGCAGCTTGGGCTGGCATGGCCGGAACCCTGTTCGCTGCGAAGATGACGATTATTTCCCCGGAATCCTTCAGTTTTTGGGAGTCAGTGGTGTTGTTCATGATCGTCATCCTTGGCGGGGCGGGTAATATGGCGGGTGTGCTGCTGGCGTCGTTTCTGGTGATCGGCCTCCCAGAACTGTTCCGGGAATTCTCCAGCGCTCGGATGTTGGTGTTTGGCTTGGTCATGATGGTGATGATGGTGGTCCGTCCGCAGGGGCTGTTGCCGGCAAGAGGTCGATGATCATGGACCTGCTCACCCTGCATCATCTGACCAAAACCTTCGGCGGTCTGACGGCGGTCAAGGACGTATCCTTTAGCGTTGACCAAGGCGCAGTGGTCGGGCTAATTGGCCCGAATGGCGCGGGCAAGACTACGGTCTTTAACCTGATCACCGGTCAATATCGGTCCGATCAAGGTGAAATTACTTTCGCCGGCGCTCGGCTGAATGGTCTTCGCACCCATCGTATTATCACTCTGGGCATTGCCCGCACCTTTCAGAATATCCGGCTGTTTCAGCAATTAACTGTTCTGGAGAATGTGCTGGCGGGTTGTCATTATCGGATGCGCAGCGGGATTCTTGGCGCGATGCTGCGCCTGCCCGCTCAGCAGCGCGAGGAGCGGGAGGCGATGGAGCGCGCCTTGCAGGAACTGGAATTCGTCGGGCTGGGCCAGCAGGCGTCTACCGTGGCGAAGAATCTGGCTTACGGCGATCAGCGGCGCTTGGAAATCGCCCGGGCGCTGGCAACCCAGCCGCGCCTGCTGATCCTGGATGAGCCGGCGGGTGGTATGAACGAGCAGGAAACCGGGGCATTGATTGGGTTGATTGGGCGGATTCAGGCGCGGGGCGTCACGGTTTTGCTGATCGAGCATGATATGCGCCTGGTGATGCGCGCCTGTGAAAAACTGGTTGTGCTGGAATATGGCGGCAAGATCGCTGAAGGGCCGCCGGATCAGGTGCGCTGTGATCCCAGGGTAATTGAGGCGTATCTGGGCGCTGACGATGAGACGTGATTCAGGGATGATAAGCGTCCATCAACGGGATGGGTTGCCGAAAACAGCAACCCATCTTGCTCCATTGAATAACGAGTGCATTCGAGCAAGCGATAGCTACTTTTCCCCACGCACGTCGAACTCCACCTTCCAGGTCTCTGCGCCAGTGCGTGATACAGCTTCCAGACGCAGCGTGCCAACCTCGGTCACGGCGGCATGGAGGCGTACTGGCACTACGTCGCCCGGTTGCCGGTCCTCAGCGGGGAGATTGGCCTCGATTTCCTCCAGTTCCTCCAGTTCCTCCGGCGCCCACTGCTCCAGCACCGTACCGACCTGATCGACGCGCCGCACTGAAGAGCCAAAGAACCGGAAGCGCACCGGTTCGCCCACCACCAACCCGACCTCTTGCGGCGGCAGTTCCGCTTGCGTTCCTTCCTCCATACCAAACGGCGCAATGCATAAGCTCTGAATGGGCGGCTCCATACCCGGTACGGCTGGCATCGCGCTTTCTACACCCACATAGTAAGACTTGGCGGTGCCGCCACGAATCCGCACCCCGCGCCCGCGCCGCACGTAGCCGTAATAGGCCGCGCCGCGCGCCACCGCCAGATCAAGATCGGCCCCTTCCAGTAACCGTGCTGGCGGCGCGCCCTCGACGGTCAGCCAACCGTTCAGCAAGTCCAGCGTCCGCTCCAGCAACGAGTGCGCCTTGAAGACGCCGCCGTTGAACAGCACAGCGGTTGGGTGCAGGAAACTGGCGTGTTCCGGCAGGCGATGATTCTCAAACCCAGCCAGATTGCGGGTCGCTTCCACCTGCCGGCTCAGGAACGCGGCCAAGTGACGGGGCATGGCGGCATCTTGCGCGTAGGGTAGGCCCAGTTTAGTCAGCGCCGCCCGCGCCCGGGTCGCCGGTCGCGCTGATGCCTCCACCTGCGGGAAAAACCCTTCCACCAAGGTTCGCGCCACTTCGTCACGGGTCAACTCAGTGCGCAAAGTGCCGCCGATCAGCCGGGAACCGCGACTCGGCACCACCACCGGCACGGCGTCGATGCTGGTGTCGCTCAGCAACGTCTCTTTAGCGGCGCGGCAGCCGTGGGTCAGACCCTGTAATTGCCAGGGATCAAGCTGGGTTCCCTGCTCGGCCAGCTTGGCGCGAACGGCGTGGGCCAGTGCTAAGTCCATATTATCCCCGCCCAGCAGGATATGATCGCCGACCGCTACCCGCACCAGTTCCAGGGAGCCGTCGCGTTCGGTCACGGCAATGAGCGAGAAGTCGGTGGTGCCCCCGCCCAGATCGATGACCAGAATGATATCGCCAAGTTTGACCTGCTTGCGCCATTCGCCCCGGGTCGCCAGAATCCAGTGATACAACGCCGCCTGGGGTTCTTCCAGCAACACCAGATGACGGCCCAGCCCGACGGCTGCCGCGGCTTCGGCAGTCAGTTCACGGGCTGCTGGATCGAAAGACGCTGGTACGGTTAGCACCACCTCTTGTTCAGCCAGCGGCGCATCAGGATGACGCAGATTCCAGGCCGTGCGCAAATGCTCCAGATAGCGCATCGAGGCTTGCAGCGGCGATACCCGCTCGACTTCTTCTGGCGCTTCCACCGGCAGAATCGCCGCGCGCCGGTCAACCCCAGGATGGCATAACCAGCTCTTGGCGCTGGCCACCAACCGAATCGGGGTGCGTCCCCCCATACTCCGGGCCAGTTCGCCGACCACAAAGGGCGGTTGCTCGCCCCACGGCAAGGTGCGATCCTCAGGGCGCAATTCATCGGGATGCGGCAGGTAGAGAAAAGACGGCAACAATGGCCGTTCTTCAACCGCACCGGGCGCGGTTAATTGAGGGATGGCTTCGATCCAGTCGACCACCTCGTCCAGATCGCTGGCTTGCAAATCTACAGCGGCGATCACGCAATGCGTGGTTCCCAGATCAATGCCGATGGCGAAACGGGCTTCGCTCATAGTTCAACCTCCGCTGGGGCCAGCACCCGGACATCATGACCTTCCGCCAGTTTCGGCAGTTTGATCTCGGCTACCCGCCAGCCGCGATGCATCAAGGTTCCGGTGAAAGGCGGCTGGCCGACTACATTGCCGGTCAGCCGCACCGCAGTCGCATCAAAACCAGCGGGCAGAGTTAAACGGGCGCCCTCGGTTTCCTCGCGGACTGGCGCGATTTGGAGATGATCGCGGATCACCTTACGGCAACCTTCATGCACGACGCGCGCTGCGCCGCCAATTTCAGCGTCGGAATAGGTAGTGACGTTTTCCTCCAGAAAATCCACGAACCGCCCTTCCTGCTGCAACAGGGCCAACAGTTGGAGGGCGGATTCGGGCAAGGTATCGTGCAGCGCCGGCCTGGATTGACCGGCCTTGACGGGGCCCGTCGATACCGATTCACTCTGTTCCAATTGCGCCACGCGACTGGCGAACGGATGATCAAGCAGCATTCGCCAAGCCAGGCGCAACGTCAGCGCCAGTCGGGAGAGAAAATTTGATTGTGAAGCATTCATGAAACAAACTCCTTAAATCGAATCGGTTTATGCGGTATCCTATCATGCGTTAGCGGGAGGTCTGGCTTATGATGAAAAAACCGCCGTTTTTAAGCCTGATTTCGCTGATGAGATTGGCGTACACTGTTACGGCCCGCTAAATTTAAGCATGAAGGACAGCCCGGATTGGCTCTCATTGATTTCTGTCTCCCGGATTGCGAACCGGTGCGTGAAGCAGATAGACCCGATTATCCCAGGAGTGGCAGCATGGCCCGCATACTGATTGTCGACGACTCGCCGACCCAAACGCTGAGTCTCGCCAAAATTCTTAAAAAACATGGGCACGAAATCCTGACGGCGACCGACGGTGTACAGGGTGTCGAAGTCGCTAAGGCTGAACTGCCTGATCTCGTCCTGATGGATGTGGTCATGCCCAAGATCAACGGTTTCCAGGCCACCCGACAGATTACCAAGAATCCGTCGACCAGCCATATTCCCGTGATCATTGTGACCACCAAGGACCAGGAAACTGACAAGATCTGGGGAGCGCGGCAAGGCGCCAAAAGTTATGTGATCAAACCGGTGGAAGAGGCAACCCTGGTCGAAACGGTTAATCAGTTCCTTCCTCGATAGGCTGTGGATTTCAATCCATTCCGGGCAATCCCCGGTATAGGATACCGGCAAGCCTCGACGGCTGGCGCGGTAATGGTCGATCAGCCGGTTTTGGGCGATGCGATAAAGCCATTCCCCCAACCCCCTTTTTTCAAAGGGGGGAGTTTCTGCGCTGACCTAAGCTCTATCGCTTAGCGTTAATGAGAATGGGTATTATTGTCTTGCTCGCCGTTATCCCTACATTCCGGGTCATGGCTATTCACTGCAGCGGTACGCGGTGCGTACCCTACATCTTGAATGATCGGTATCAACGTCGTCGATGTAGGGTACGCACCGCGTACCTTGGAATGCAGGCTAAACAGGTTGCCAGACTATAACAGCCCTGCGGCCAGGCGGTGAGGATCAATCGCGTTGCATCCGATCTACGAAATGCGATGGATACACATAGTCACTTGTCAAAATTGATCGTTACATCTAATCTTCTCAAGTGACTTTTCATCCCTTCTTTCTTGACGCTCAACTTGTGGAGATCGCGCTATGCCACCGCATGTCATTACCCCCCCCGTTTCGTTTATATTATTGTTTATAATAACAATTTTTAGTTCATCTGCCCATGCAGTGACCTTCACGGTCACGAACCTCGACGACAGCGGCATCGGTTCGCTGCGCCAAGCCATCCTCGACGCCAACAACGCCACGGCCACCGATGACACCATCGTGTTTCAGTCCGGTCTCAGTGGCCTGCTGTTGACCGCTGGCGGCATGACCATTACCGGCAATCTGACCCTCGAAGGGCCGGGAAACAGCGTGACCATCAATGGCAACAACGCCGCGCGGATTTTCACCGTCAACGCCGGGGTAACCGCAACCTTCTCCAAGCTGAAGCTGCGCAATGGGGGGATTGATAACAATGGAACACTGACCATCAATGACAGTACGATTGAATCAAGCACTTGGAGTGATGGCGGTGCAATTTCCAACAGTGCAAGTGGGACGTTGACCGTCAATGACAGTATCCTGTCTGATAACTCAGCGACTCATCGAGGCGGCGGTATCTTCAATAATAATGGCATGATAACAATAAGTAATTGTTCTATATTAAATAACTCTGCTAGTGTTGCTGGAGGTGGCATTGACAATTACTCCGGCTCAGCGACGATAAATAACACGATTATATCCAATAACTTAGCGGTCTACGGTGGTGGGCTACACAATGTATACGGTACATCCATAATGTTCGTAAGCAACAGCACCCTTTCCAATAATACCGCATCGCTGAGTGGGGGCGGCATTCAACATGGACGGGGTAGTAGTACGTTGACAGTGCGTAGTAGTACCTTGTCCGGCAATTCTGCTCTTGGAGGTGCTTCCGGTATCGACAATGGTGGAGGCGGTATCTACGCTTACAATGCGCCCGTCACTTTAATTAACAATACAGTCACCGGTAATTCCGCGGCAACGCCATCGGGACCGGGTGGCGGTATTCGTTTGAATGGTGGGGTACTGTCCATCGGTAACACCCTCGTTGTCGGCAACACATCACCCAACGGCAAGGAAATTTATGTCGATAGCGGTGCTACCTTCACTTCCCTAGGCCACAACCTGTTTGGCGAAAGCGGCTCCTCCGGCTTGATCAACGCCAGTCCCATTGACAGCGACTTGATTCTGTCCGGCCCGGTCAGCACCGCGATTGGCCCGTTGGCGGATAACGGCGGCCCGACGCAAACTCACCTACTCCTGCCCGGTAGTCCGGCGCTCGACGCGGGCGATAACTTACTGGTGCAAAATGTCACTACCGCCCAGCGCGGCGAAACGCGCATTCAGAATGGCGTGGTCGACATCGGCGCAGTGGAGGGAACGGAATCTTTCAGCTCGACCGATCCCCTGACGGTGACCAAAACCGGCGGCAACGGCACGGTCACCAGCGACCCGGCAGGCATTGCCTGCGGTACGACCTGCACCGCCGATTTCACTCACGGGATTGACGTCACCCTCACGGCGGCCCCGGATGCCGGTTACAGCGTCAGCGGCTGGAGCGGCGATTGCTCCGGCACCGGCGCGATCTGCACGGTCACGATGGACGCGGCCAAGACTGTCACCGCCCTGTTCGCCAATGTCGCCCCGACGACGTATCTCTTGACCACCACGACCGCCGGGACCGGTACAGGCACCGTCAACGGCGCGGGTTCTTATGCCGAAGGGGTGGCGATTACCCTGACGGCGATCCCTGGCGCGGGCAGCACCTTTATCGGTTGGAGTCCCAGCCCGTGCGCCACCCGCTTTGCCATGCCAGCTAACGACCTGACTTGCACCGCCACGTTTACCGCCACCCAGCAAGACCCGGCCACCACGCTGATCACCCATTATTACGTCTCGATTCTCGAACGCGCCCCGGAAACCGACGGTCTGGCGTTCTGGCAACAGCGCATCGCCGACAACCAGGCGCAAGGCGCGGACGTGAAACCGGTGTTCCGCGACATGGCCAATTTCTTCTTCAACAGCCCCGAATACCTCGGGCGCGGCACCACCGACCGGCAATTCATCACCAATCTTTACCTGACCTTCTTCCAGCGCGAACCGGACGAGGGCGGCTATGCGTTCTGGCTCGATCAACTGGCCGGCGGCATGACCCGCAATCAGGCCATGAGCGGCTTCCTGTTCTCGCCCGAATTCACCGATTTCATGAAGGATTTGGGCTTCTAGGGGGCTGTTGCAAACGCTTTAACGGGTTATCGTTCCCACGCTGGAGCGTGGGAACGCCCTCCTCAGGGAGATCGCCCCTGGTATCGGTCCATTGTGAACGGCTTCGGTCAAAGCGCGTCAAGTCTCAGCTCCAACATCGAGAGTCATGACCTGGTTATAGCAAATCACTACCAGAACCAGTTCGGGCTGCGCCACAAGAAAGATTTTATAATTAATTGATTAAATTTAATTTTATTCATATAGAGAAACCCGCCACTAAAACTCGGCATAATGATTGCTTACCTAAGTAATAAACCAATTCAACTCACACAATAATTTGAGGTCAACATCCCATGTGTATGATCCTGATCGGTATTGGACTCATCGCCGCCGCCTTCGTCGCTGACGCTAAAGAGAAATCATTCTCCGGCTGAATACTGGATTAATAGACTGGAAAAAGAAATCAGGAATTTTAATCTCTTACAGTTCTAATTCCCCACAGCTTGTTGCGTACTATCTCGTTTTTGATACCCCACAGCAAGCTGTGGGGTCGTTCATTAAAGCAATTCATCGGTAGTTTGATGCACAACTGTATGATCATGCGCGCCATGCCCTTCCTGGGCATTCACATCATCAAATGCATTGATTGAAACGGATGGCAAGAAATGGTGAGTAGTATCTGAACGACGAACGATATCGCGCCGGAAGGCTGAACCCGCAGGAGCTTGCATCGTGCACTTCGTAAGTGCAATATAAGTGCAAATCGCTAAAAGTCGCGGTTACAGATTATCTTAACTTGTTGATTTTTTCGTATCGGGGTGTAGCTCAGCCTGGTAGAGCGCTGTCTTCGGGAGGCAGAAGTCGCAGGTTCAAATCCTGTCACCCCGACCAATTTTCAATCACTTAATCTCTTCCCTTGGCTCGTTAGCGATGAGTGATCATCTTCTCATTGTCGACGACGACCCCGGCTTGCGCGAGTTGCTCGGCGACTATCTGGGCCGCAACGGCTTCCGCGTAAGCGGCGTGGCCGACGGACGCAGTCTGTGGGCCACATTGGACCAGGAAACGGTTGATCTGATTATTCTTGACCTGATGCTGCCCGGCGATGACGGACTGGTGCTGTGCCGCAACCTGCGCGCCCGTTCACGGATTCCGATCATCATGTTAACCGCGCGCGGCGATGACACCGATCGCATCATTGGCCTGGAAATGGGCGCTGATGATTATCTGCCCAAACCTTTCAATCCTCGTGAATTGCTGGCCCGTATCAAAGGCGTCTTACGTAGAGTCCGCGATCCGGCGGGCGACCCGGCTGAAGCAAAACGCTTCCACTTTGCCGGATGGACTTTGGATGTGGCCGCTCGACAACTGGTTGCCCCGGATGGCGTACTGGTTCCCTTGGGTGCCAGTGAATACCGATTGTTACGGGTCTTCCTGGAGCGTCCGCAGCGCGTGCTGAACCGGGATCAATTGCTGGATCTGACTCAGGGTCGGGAGGCTACGCCGTTTGATCGCAGCATTGACGTGCAAGTCAGCCGCCTGCGCCGCCGCCTGCGCGACGATCCCCGCGAGGCGACGATTATCAAGACCCTGCGCAATGAGGGTTATCTGCTGACCGCGCCAGTTCATCCGGATTATTGATGAGCCTGCCGCCTCAATCCCTGTTGGGCCGACTGATTCTGTTCCTGACCAGCGGCCTGATCATGGCGCAACTGCTCAGCGCCGCCATCCTGTTGCAGGATCGTGATCAAGCGCTCTACCACGCCATCGGCGGACATATCGCTCAGCGTATTGCGGCCATCGTCAAGTTGCTGGATACGCTGGATGAGGCAGAACGTCGGCGTTTGGTCACGGCGCTGGATCTGCCGCCGACCCACCTCAGCCTGGATCTACCCTGGTCTGACGAGTCGGTGACGGACGAGCGTTATCAGACGACGCTGTTCCGCACCCTGCTTCGTCGGCAACTGGGGTCAGAGCGATCTTTTCAGGTCGTCATTACCGATGAATTGCCGCCGCCGCCACCGCCCCGCGCCAACCGGCCTCGCCCGGTTGACCCAGACTCCACTATGCCCCACCAGCGTTGGACTGACCGACCGCCGCATTGGCGTATGCACGCCATGATGCTGGGTCTGCGCAATTTCGTGGTGCAGGTGCGACTGATCGATGGAACGACGGCAACTTTCCAGCAAGTCTTGCCGGAAGATGTGATCGCCTGGCCGGCCCGCTTGCTGTTGATTCTGCTGATTTTGCTGGTTTCGGTCG
>JAGRHQ010000110.1 GCA_020444905.1 Candidatus Competibacteraceae bacterium | reverse complement strand
TGGGCGTGCGTCAGCCAGGCTTGAATGTTCTCGCCCGCCGGACAGGCATTGTTGCACGTCGGCAGCAGATCCGCGTAAATCGGCCGCTGGATGCGCTGCGGGCCGACATTACGCTTCTCGTGCGTCAGGTCCAACGGGCGTGTCATGTTGATAGGCTGGTCAGTCATCGTTTGCTTCTCTTCGCAATCGTCTGGTGGTGAAAAATCGCCGACCGTTCAAGGCGCAGCGCCGACCGGGTCGTGCTGGCGGTCGTGTTCGATCGTTTTCAACTAAACTCGTCCCCATAAACGTAGAACATTTTGGCCGGAAGTGAATAACCCGCTACGATCAATCGTCCGCGAAATTGCAACCTCAACTCAGGAGTGCAACCTATGAAAGCCGTCTTGCTCCGCCAACTCGGCGGTCCCGAACAACTCAGCATTGAAGACTTGACCTTGCCGGAACCCGGCCCAGGCCAGGTTCGCGTTCGCCTCCATGCTTCGGCGCTCAACCGCCGCGATGTCTGGATCACTCTCGGCCAATATCCGGGTATTCGCCTACCGTGCAGCATGGGTTCGGATGGCGCGGGCGTGGTCGATCAATTAGGTCCAGACGCGCCAGCGGATTTGCTCGGTCGGGAAGTCGTGATTTACCCGGCTTATGACTGGGGTAATGACCCGCGTTTTCCCGGCCCGACCTTTCGAGTGTTGGGGATGCCCGACCCCGGTTGCTTTGCCGAATACCTTTGCGTTCCCGCTAGCCACGTTTTCGCCAAACCTGCGCATTTGAACTGGGAGCAGGCAGCGGCTCTCCCGCTGGCCGGACTGACGGCATGGCGGGCGTTGATGACCCAGGCCGCAGCGCAACCGGGCGAAACCGTTCTGGTCACCGGCATTGGCGGCGGCGTGGCGACCTTTGCCATGAAGTGGGCCGTGGCGCTAGGCGCGCGGGTGTTTGTCACCAGCGGCGACGAGGCCAAGCTGGAACAGGCGCGGCAGATGGGCGCGTCCGGCGGCGTCAACTACCGGGCCGAGGATTGGGATAAACAATTGGCCAAACTGACCGGTGGCGTCGATGTGGTTATCGATGGAACGGGGGGGCCGGCTTTCAAGGGCTGTTTCTCAGTGCTGAAGCCGGCAGGTCGGTTGGTGGTGTATGGCGCGACCGCCGGTAATCCGCCTGGGCTGGACATGGTCCGGCTGTTCTTCCGGCAGGCGCGCATTATTGGCTCCACCATGGGTTCGCCGGAGGAATTTGCCGCTATGCTGCGCTTTGTCAATGAACATCGCGTCGAGCCGGCGATTGACCGGGTCTTTCCGCTGGATCAGGTCGTTGCCGCCCATCAGCGGCTGTTAGCCGCTGAGCAACTGGGAAAAATTGTTTTACAGCATAGCTAATTCATTTCTTGACGCAGTGCAATATGTTCTTTATACTGCAATGCAACATTCATCGAGAATGTTGTCCTCCAAATCCTCCTTTGGTGGTTCTTTAGCCAGGATTAAGCATGATCCTGGCTTTTTTTTATTGCGCCGCAAAAAAAGTTTTGTTGCGTTCCCATGAATTCGCTTGACGCAGTGCAACATTTAGACTAAGCTACGTTCTGACATCGTTCAGATGTTCTTCTCCACACCTTCCTTTGGTGGTTTTTAGCCGGGGTTCACCGAATCCCGGCTTTTTTGTGGACTCCCCTGGCGTAGTAAAGGCAGAAGTTTGTTTATTCAGCTTGGCCTAAGCGCTCCACCCGCTGAAAACCGCGCGGCAGGGGTTTGCCTCGCCGGCCTCGTTCGCCCATGTACCCTTCAAGATCCGACGGTTTGAGCTTCATATCGCGTTTGCCGGCGGTCAGGATCAGACTCCGTTCTGGCGGCGCGAAGCTCAGGGCAATCAGTCGCTCCTGACCCGGCAGGTCGATAATCTTGTTACCCTTGCCCTTGGGCAAACGCGGCAGGTCTTTGACCGGGAACAGCAACAACCGTCCGCCGCTACTAATAGCCGCTAACCGGTCGGTTTCCAATCCAGTAATCCATAACGGCGGCAAAATTTGCGCGCCTTCCGGCACGGTCAACACCACCTTGCCCGCCTTGTTGCGGGTCAGCAGGTCATCAAAGGCGCAGATAAAGCCATAACCGGCATCGGTCGCCAACAGATAAAGGTCTTCGGGATTGCTGAGCAGCACCTGGAGAAAAGCCGCGCCATTCGGCGGACTGAGCTTGCCGGTCAGGGGTTCGCCATAGCCGCGCGCCGAAGCCAGTCCCGCCACCGGCAGGGTGTAAGTTCGACCGGTCGAGTCGAGAAATACGGCGGACTGATTGCTGCGGCCTTGCGCTTGGGCCAGAAAACCATCGCCGGACTTGTAGCTGAGCGATGAGGCGTCGATTTCGCGGCCCTTGGCGGCGCGCACCCAGCCTTTCTGCGACAACACCACCGCCATCGGCTCGCTGGGCGTTAGATTGGTTTCATCCAGCGCCTGCGCCGGTCGCCGCTCCACCAGCGGACAACGGCGCGGGTCGGCGTAGCGCTTAGCGTCGTCCTGAATCTCCTTGCGAATGAGGGTTTTTAAGCGCTTTTCCGAACTGAGCAGCAGTTGCAACTGCTCCTGCTCCTTGCGCAACTGATCCTGTTCGCCGCGCAGTTTCATCTCTTCCAACCGGGCCAGATGGCGCAGCTTGGTTTCCAGAATCGCCTCGGCCTGTGCATCAGAGAGTTGGAAACGGGCGATCAGCGCTGGCTTGGGTTTGTCCTCGGTGCGCAGGATGCGAATCACCTCATCCAGATTGAGATAGGCGATCAGCAAGCCGTCCAGAATATGCAGGCGCTGCTCGACCTGGTTCAGACGAAATTCCAGCCGCCGGCGCACGGTAGTCACCCGATAGCGCAGCCATTCTTCCAGGATTTCCTTGAGATTCTTGACCTGGGGCCGACCATCCAGGCCAATCATGTTCAGATTCACCCGATAACTTTTCTCCAGATCGGTGGTGGCGAACAGATGATCCATCAGTAAATCCACGTCCACCCGGTTGGAGCGCAGCGCCAGCACCAGGCGGGTCGGGTTTTCGTGGTCGGATTCGTCGCGCAAATCTTCGAGCATAGGCAATTTTTTATCGCGCATTTGTGCAGCAATTTGCTCCATGATCCGCGATCCAGAGACCTGATGCGGCAGAGCGATAATCACTACATCGCCGTTTTCCCGCTCAAAACGGGCGCGCAGCCGCACCCCGCCATTGCCGGTCTGGTAGAGTTTGCGCAACTCCTCGCGGGGGGTGATGATCTCAGCGCCGCTGGGGTAATCCGGGGCCGGGACCAGTTCGCAGAGCGCATTCAGGCTGGCGTCCGGCTCATCCAGCAAGCGAATGCAGGCGGCAGCGGTTTCGCCGAGATTATGCGGGGGAATATCGGTGGCCATGCCAACGGCGATGCCGGTCGCGCCGTTTAACAATACATTCGGCAACCGGGCGGGCAGCAGCACCGGTTCATCCAGCGTGCCGTCGAAGTTAGGCGTCCAGTCCACGGTGCCTTGGCCCAACTCGGACAGCAACACTTGCGCGAACGGCGACAGGCGCGCTTCGGTATAGCGCATGGCGGCAAAGGACTTGGGATCGTCCGGCGAACCCCAGTTGCCTTGCCCATCGACTAATGGGTAGCGATAGGAGAAGGGCTGAGCTATTAAGACCATGGCTTCGTAGCAGGCGGAATCGCCGTGCGGATGATATTTTCCCAAGACATCGCCGACCGTGCGAGCCGATTTTTTGTGCTTGGCTGCTGCGCTTAAACCCAGTTCAGACATAGCGTAAACAATGCGCCGCTGCACAGGTTTTAATCCGTCGCCAATATGCGGCAGCGCCCGGTCGAGAATGACGTACATGGAATAATCCAGGTACGCTTTTTCCGTGAAGATTTTGAGTGGTAAACGCTCGGCGGCGGCGTCGGTAAACAGGGCGAGTTCAGTCATTATTAGTCGGATTCAATGATGAATTGGGAAACAGCTCAGCCAGATCGATCACTGCATCCGGACAAAGGATCGGCATAATTTTACCGGTGCGTTGGCTGCCGCGTTGTTGGTATGCGCCATTGCTAGGTTCACGGTAGATTTCCAGTTGCCGATTTTGAATATCCAGCAACCAGACTTCCGGAATGCCATTTTTGGCGTAGAGTGGAACTTTGACATCGCGATCATAGCGCAACGTGCTGTCGGAAACTTCGATCAGTAACAACACATCTTCCGGGCGTGGATGCATTTGTTCATAATCATCATCTCGCCAGCGTAGCAGAGCGATATCGGGTTCAGGCTCTTCGTAATTGCCGAGAACAACCGGATCTTGCGCTGCGATAATCGCCTTATCATCGACTACTTTGGAAAACAGGCGAATACAGCGTTTTACATGACCCCCATGCGGACTTCCAATCGGCGCTATTTCAATAATCTCCCCGTCAATGAGTTCCACTCGCGAATCTTCGTTCAATAAGCCGACTTCCGCCATGCGGTGATATTCCGCGACAGTCCAGCGATGGCGCAATGGAAATTTTAATGATTGGCTCTCCGCTATAAGCGTTGACATAAAATTTCTCCGGTTCGATCAAACATTCGATGCAGGTTTACGGAATAACTGTTCGAGATCGATCACCGCATCCGGGCAAAGAATTGGCGCGATTTTGCCGGTGCATTGGCTGCGGCGTTGTTGGTATACGCCATTGCGGGGTTCACAATAGATTTCCAGTTGCCGATTTTGAATATCCAGCAACCAGACTTCCGGAATGCCATTTTTGGCGTAGAGCGGAACTTTGACATCGCGATCATAGCGCAACGTGCTGTCAGAGATTTCAATGATGAGCAAGACATCTTCGGCATGAGGAAGCGCGCCCCGGTAAGCATCGTTCCGCCAGCGCAATACGGCGATGTCCGGTTGTGGTTCTTCATAGCTGCCGAGCGCCACTGGATTTTGTCCAGCAACGACTGCTTTACCATACAAGCGGTAAGCAAGAAAATTCATTAAATAGTTATTGTGTCCGGCATGTTCGCTGCCAATCGGCGCCATTTCAATAATCTCCCCGTCAATGAGTTCCACTCGCGAATCTTCGTTCAATAAGCCGACTTCCGCCATTTTGTGATATTCCATGACAGTCCAGCGATGGCGCGGTTGAAGGTTCAATAATTCCCGTTGTGCTAATTGTGTTGACATAACCGGCTCTCCGCTCAATAAACATTAAGGGTTCTGCAAACGGGCGCGTTCCCGATTCAGCGCCAGCAAGCACCGCAGTATTTCTTCATCGCTCAAATCAGCTGGCCAACCATAAGCGGCGGCGACTGCTGCATCCAGAGTTTGATGTGCGTTGACCAGCCAGGTTGGGCGCTGGTTGTACAGATTCGTCAGGGTGCGCTTTTTCAATTCGGCGGCGGCGTGATCATCTACCGGCAACACACGGTCGGGATAGCCGAGCACGACTTCTGGAACACGCTGCACCCACTCCGGGGGATTCAGCCAGTTCTCGCGCAATGCGTTGAGTTGACAAGCGGCTTCAGCAATGGCCTGGGCGCGGGGATCGTCAGCGTGTAACCGCTCAGTTCCCCCCTTTGGCAAAGGGGGGTTAGGGGGGATTCTGGGCTGCAAACCTTCCGGGAAAGGGAAGGTATCAAAGCAGGTGGTGGGCGTGTAGCGGGGATCGTTGCCTTTACCAAGCCAAGTACAAGTACGCAACGCCCATAATTCATGAAAGCGCGAATGGAGAATGCCAAAGGTGATGTCATCGGAACGGGCAAAAATATAAATGCCATCATCAGGAACAGTGATGGACGGAACCCAAGTAAAAAGGCGGTATTTGGAAACTCGTGGCGTGGCGATATAGCGTTTGATCGATGCAACAGCTTGTCGCATCTCAATAGCAGGGCGGCGATGCTGCCACCATTTCAAACGGGCACGTTCTTCACGATTCGTTTGCCGTTCAGAGTAAATATGGTTTTTTACATATTCGAAAGGCTTTTCGTAAAGAGCAGCTTCATTTTCAGGCAGTTCAGCGAAATAGATAATCCAGCGTGAAGATTC
Source organism: Candidatus Competibacteraceae bacterium (assembly GCA_020444905.1). Classification (GTDB taxonomy): domain Bacteria; phylum Pseudomonadota; class Gammaproteobacteria; order Competibacterales; family Competibacteraceae; genus UBA2383. The sequence goes on along the minus strand of JAGRHQ010000110.1, from coordinate 5,653 downwards.
ACGCCCGGCAATCATCTTTCCATTGAGCCAGGGAAAAAGAACCTGAGAATTGGAACGACCATCAGGATTAGGCAGTTTTAACAACATCCGCGCCTGGTCGCCTGGAATATCAAACGCTCCTGCTTTTTTTGTCCCTATGAAACAGACCTTGGCGTTTTCCAGTAAAGGGCGAATCCCGGTCAAATCCATTTCGCCAGCATCCAGCGCCCGTCCCGTCAAATCCGCATAAATTTCTGCGACGGGCTGGCCGTTCAGAATCCCCCCGGCTTCGCCACCCCCCTTTTTCAAAGGGGGGTCAGCAGTATCACTCCCCCCTTTGCAAAAGGGGGGCTGGGGGGGATTCCCAAAACACACCAGCGAGACCCGCACTGCCGCGCCTTCGTTGATCCACGGCTCATCACTCCAGGCGTTGAAAATGCGCGCGCTCTCCCCCCATCCCTCACCCGCTTGCAGAAGAGGAGTGTCGATGATGCGTTCCAGCACCTTGCGATTCGCGCCGCCCCGGATGGAATTAGTCGCCACCAAACCTGCGCGTTGCGTCTTCCCCTGCTCAATCAGACTCCGCGCCTTCTCAAACCAGTAGCACACCAAATCCGCCCCGCCTGGAACCCGGCCCTGATAAACCTGCCGCAGCGTATGAACGTAATCATCGCCGAGTAGCCCCAACACTTTGCTGCCGCCCAAAAACGGTGGGTTGCCGATAATGACATCCGCAACCGGCCACTCGGCCTCCTGTCTCCCTTCACCCTCACCCCCAACCCCTCTCCCAGAGGGCGAGGGGAGCAGCGTAAGCAACGCATCCCGGCAGAAAATCTGTTCCAGCGGCTTCAAAATCGGTCGATCATTCAAACTGTAACCGCGCGACAGCATCCATTGAATTTCCCCGATCCACACCGTCACCCGCGCCAGTTCCGCCGCATACGGATTGATCTCAATCCCCCAAACCGCCTCCGGCCCCACCGCCGGAAAACCGCGCTGCAAACCCAATTGTTCCGCCTCCAGCATCACCTGATGCTCTATATCCTTCAGCGTTTGCAGCGCCAAATACAGGAAATTCCCCGAACCACAGGCCGGATCCAGCACCCGAAACATCCGCAACCGCTCCAGAAAACCGTGCAGCGCCTGTTCCGCCAAGGCGCGTTTCGGTTTCTTCGCCGTCAGAAAATGAGCGATTTCCGCCTTGACCGTAGCCCATTTCGCCAACAACGGATCGCGGATGACCGGCTCAATCAACCGGCGAATGGACGCCGCGTCAGTGTAATGCGCCCCCAACTGACTGCGCTTGTCCGGGTCCAGACCTCGCTCGAACAGCGTCCCGAAAATGGCTGGCTCAATCGCCGCCCAATCCAACAGCGCCGCCTGATGGACAATCCGCAACTCCTCGGCCTCCAGCGGAATTACGTCAGGATCGTTAAATAATCCACCATTGAACCAGGCAATCTCTTCCACGCCAAAGACGCCGCCGGTGCTCATCGCCGCAAATAGAGGATGCGCCATACTCACAAACCGTTTCGGTTGCCGCCGCGCCGCCGCCAGCAAGCGGGTCAACAACTCGCGCGGCAACAATCCCACGTCTTCAGCAAACATGCAGAACAGCAACCGGGTCACAAAATGCGCGACCCGCAGCGGATCATAACCGCGTTCGCGCAACTGCTGCGCCAACCCGCCTAGCAAGGCCGCCGCGCTTTCCGTCACCATCGGGCAGGACAGGCCGGGCTTGAGCCGCTCCGGTTCGGTAAACGCCAGCTTCAGGAGACGACGCTGGTCGGGATGATCCAAATCATCCAGCGTCAATCGGTGAACGACATGCACCGTGTTGGTAAAATTGGTATGAATCTCAATCGTCTCCATATCCGAGACGATTAACAGCGGCGGGTTTTCCAAGGCCAGCGCGTACTGCTGCAACTGCCGGAGCGCCGCCTGCAAGTCCTTGTGTTTGCCCTTGTACTCCCAGGCAAAACAACCCTTCTTCCACACATCCGCCCAGCCCTGTCCCCCGCCGGTTTTCTTCGCGCCTTTCTCAAACGCAAACCACTCGCCGGACGGATCGGCATCCGTCGGCGTAGGCTCAGCCAGCACTGCGCATAAATCGTTGAAATGCGATTGCGCCGCCGCGCGCTCGGTCAAGGTCGCACAGCGCCATTTCTGGATGAACACTTGTGGGGTCATAGGGCAATTGCCCGTTTCATCATCAAGCCGACCGCCGGCTGTTCGGGTCCTGAAGCGCTGCACTCGGCGACTCTCCGCGTAACAAGGCCCGGATTTGCTGAGCGGGCGCCGGACGACTCAGATAATAACCTTGTATTTCATCACACCGATTTTCTTGTAAGAACGCCAGTTGCGCCGGATTTTCCACTCCCTCGGCGATTACCTTGAGCTGCATACTGTGCGCCATGGCGATCACCGCCATAGCGATCGCTGTATCACCCTGACTGGCAACGCTATCGCTGACAAAGGACTTGTCAATTTTCAACTGATCAATCGGAAAACGCCGCAAATAGCTCAACGAGGAATAACCGGTGCCAAAGTCATCGATGGACAGATGAACGCCGATTTTCTTGAGCGCATGCAAGGTAGCGATACAGCCCTCCACATCTTTCATAAACACGCCTTCAGTAATTTCCAGATCAAGATAGCGCGGCTCCAATCCGGTGTCTCTCAAAATGTGGTGGATTCGGTCGACCAGACCAGGCCGCAAAAACTGGCGAGGAGACAAGTTAACCGCCATGCGCAGTGGCGCAAGCCCCTCACGCTGCCACGCCCTTGCCTGTACGCAAGCGGTTCGCAGCACCCACTCGCCAATCACCTCGATCAAGCCCGTCTCTTCAGCCAGCGGCACAAATTCGACGGGCGATATCAGGCCCCGCTGAGCATGCCGCCACCGCAACAGCGCCTCAACCCCGATGATCCGGCCCTCTGCCAAATCCATCTGGGGCTGGTAGTACAGCTCCAGCTCCTGACGCTCCAGGGCGTGACGCAAACTTTGCTCCAGCCTCAGCCGCTCCAAAGCGCGCATATGCATGTCGTGGCTGTAGAACCGGATCATGTCGCGGCCACTGTCCTTGGCTTGATGCATCGCGAGGTTGGCGCTTTTCAAGAGCGCCTCCGTATCGTCGCCATCCTTGGGGAACAGACTGATGCCAATGCTGGCGGTAATGAAGCACTCTTGGCCATCGATTTCAAAGCAGGGCGCCAAGACATTTAAAGCTTTTCGCGCGAACGCCGCCGCCTGATGTTCCTGCCGCAGATTCTCCAGCACGACGAAAAATTCGTCACCACTCAGCCGGGCAACGGTGTCCTCTCCACGCCCGCAGGCGAGCAACCGGGTCGCCGCCGCCCGCAGCAAGGTATCACCCGCAGCGTGACCCAGACCCTCATTCACTTTTTTGAAATGATCCAGATTCACGCACAGCACCGCACAGATCCGCCCCGCGCCGCGGGCGCGAGCGATGGCGCGCAGGAGCCGATCCTGAAGCAAATGACGGTTGGGCAACTGCGTTAACCCATCATGCGTGGCCTGATACGTCATTTGCTGCGCCAAGCGACGATTTTCAGTGATATCGCTGAACACAATGACCACGCCTGACGCCTTCCCCTGTGGGTCGTGGATCAGCGTCGCCGCCGCCCGCACGGTGTATTCCTGGCCGCTGCGATTCGCTAGGAAACCCTCTTCCGACCACTGGAAAGCCGGGTTCCGTTGCCGGCATAACGCCACCAAATCCAGCGGAACCCGATGATCGCGATCATGGGCAAGGCGGAAAATGACGCCCAGCGGCTGGCCTTGCGTCACAGTCTGCGCACAGTCGAGCAAGGACTCGGCCCGGGGATTAATGGATTCCACAACGCCATGAAGATCCGTGACAATCACCGCGTCATCAATGGACTGCAAGGTCGCCTGGGTGCGCGCCCGTTCCGCGAGCAGCGCCCGTCTCGCCTGTCGCCAGCGCCATCCGATCCATAGCGGACACCCCAAGCCTTGCGCCAGCAGCGCGGCGGTGGGCGGCAACCAGCGCTGGAAGAGGTGCAGCAATCCGAAGCTGACCGCCAGCGTCAACAGCAGCATTGATCCCGCCAGCACCAACGTCCATCGCGGCGGACACACCGTGTAGAGGGCCAACGACAGAAAAACCAGCAGTCCCGTCAACAACAAGGACTCCCCCTGGGACAGCGGCTCGATCATGAGTCCCTGCTGCAGAGCGTCAAGGACATTGGCGTTGAATTCCACGCCGGACATCGGCTGCGCTTGACCGGAAACCGGCGTGGGCAGCATATCGCCCAAACCGGCGGCGGTGACGCCTACCAAAACCAGCTTGTCGCGAAATTCAGATGAAGTAAACTGACCCTGCAATACATCACGATAGGACACACGCCGAAAATGTCCCGGCGGACCGGCAAAGGGGATCAGGACGTGATAATCGCGCTTCCAGGCACCCAAACCATCGGGCGCCGCCGCAGTGATCGTCGGGGCGCGGCAGCCTGGCAGCGCCTGCCCAGCGGTCGGATCAACCACCTCCAACAGGGCCAACGTCAGCGTCGGCCAATGCGGCGAATCGAGGCCCGCTTTCAGATAGATGCTGCGGGCGATACCGTCCGCATCCAGATCTACGTCCACATGTCCGAGTCCGGCCACTGCTTTCGTCAGGACCGGGATCGGTAAGGTCTCCATCAGTTGGCCATCCAGCCGGGGCTGCTCGTTGAGCACGGGTAAAACCACCCGCCCGTTTTCGGCTAATGCAGCGGCCAAATCCAGATCAGCCCCCGGATCGGCGCGCTCAGGTTCGGCGAATACAATGTCCAGCGCAATCGCCTTGACGCCGGCTGCGGTAAGCCGGCGAATCAAATCCGCGTGACGGCGGCGCGACCACGGCCAGCGTCCCAGTTCGCGCAGACTCTGTTCGTCAATGGCGACGATGACCAGATCATCCGCCAGCGCCCGCGAGCTACTGGCCAGTTGTGTATCGTAAAACAGGTTATCCCAACGCTCCAGCCAACCTGCATGGAACAGGATCAGGGCGCAGACGGTCAGCAGCGCGATCAAACCAAGCTTTGGCCTGCGCATGGAATCGATCGTTCACGCCCACTGGCGCCCTACAGGGCGATGATCAGGATCAGCATCGTACCCAAACTAAACGGCCAATAGTTCCTGGGTGGAATGTCGATTCGTTGCACCGGCCCATAAGGCGCTACATAACCGTTGGGATCAATCGTGCGCATCCGCAGGTAATGAAAACCGGATTCAGGCCATGAAATCGCCAGTTGTGGCTTGTCCACTTGTTGATCAACGACGATTTCCTGAAAGTGGATATCCCTGGCCAGTTGCACTTGGTAGCTCTGATCCGGCAACCCCGCACTCCAGCGAAATACCAGAGTATCTCCGGTCGCTTCCGGCGGTCCTACTTCGGGAGTGGGCAACAGTCTGAACTGTTGCGAATCGCTAAATGGCCCGTGCCGGCCAGCGGCGTCGCGCGTCGCGACCCGCCAGTAATAGACCCCTGGATCCAATAATTGCTCGGGAGTCAATCGGGACTGGGTCAAATCCGGCAGATCCAGCAGGAGCTTGGCAAACTGGGCGTCGCTGGCGAGTTGAAAATGATAAGCCACTGCCGCCGCCGATTCGGTCCATTCGAAAGTGGGGATTTTTTCCGGCACGGTG
>JAGRHQ010000010.1 GCA_020444905.1 Candidatus Competibacteraceae bacterium | reverse complement strand
CGAACCGTTCCCATCGTCTCCTCGCCATTTCAGTTAAACTCGCCTTAGAGTCTAACTCAGAACTGATAGGTGGTGAGCCGATGAGCATTCAACACCCATTTCCTCAAAAAAACTATCATATACTTAGCTCAAGGCCCAATTTTGACAGGTTCAAGAATCCATAGTATGAAACTCTTTGTAATTATGGCATAATCGGCTTTGTCTCCATCTAAAAACCGCCTGAACCCTTGATTAAAAACAATCCACAGAATACGATCACGTTGCTATTTTATCGAAAATTGATTCGACGGTTATTCTGGCTGGTCGCCTTAATTGCGGGATCCGTGTGGGCGCTGGATCAGGCGCAGGTAACGGTCGGTCCAGCAATTTTTCAGGTGGAAGTCGCGCAAACGCCGCAGGATCGCCAGCGTGGGCTAATGTTTCGCCGGGGGCTACCGCGCGAGCAGGGAATGTTGTTCGTTCAACCTCCGGGTCCAGCGGTCTTCTGGATGAAAAATACTTATATTTCCCTCGATTTGCTGTATTTCGATTCCGACCGGCGACTGCTGCAAATTCTGGCCGATGTTCCACCCTGTGTAACGCCCGATTGCCCCATTTACCCTAGCGAAACTGCGACGGTGCGTTATATCCTGGAAATCAACGCCGGCGAAGCGGCCCGACGCGGCATCCAGATCGGCGACCGGTTGCAAGTGACGCCAGAATCCAGCCTCCACATCTCTCCCAGCCGTACCCTGCCACGTCACGAAATTCCGCAAGCTGACTATCGAGAACTACAAATCCTCTCCAATTCTCCACCAAGATTAATTTCCCATCGGTGAATCAGTAACTTGTCGGCAGCCTCTCAAAAAATGTCAGAAGACTCTAATTTTTGACAAAAAACCCCGCTGGCGCGGGGCTGGAGTAAAGCTCAACCGTGTGTTTGATCAGTCATCGCCGGACATGACGCCCAGGATTTGCAGCAGGCTGAGGAACAGGTTGAAAATCGTGATGTACAGCGTGACGGTGGCCATGATGTAGTTGGTTTCGCCACCGTGGATAATTTCGCTGGTCTGCCAGAGAATCATGCCAGACATCAACAGGATGAACATCCCGGAGACTGCCAGCGACAGTGCCGGAATGCTGAACAGCATCGCACCCAGGCTCGCCAGAAACGCGACCAGGATGCCGACCATCAGGAACCCGCCCATAAAACTGAAATCCTTACGACTGACGACCGCATAACCTGACAGGGCCAGGAAGATGACGCCGGTGCCGCCCAAGGCGGTCATGACCACCTGCGAACCATTGGGCAAGCTCAAGTAAGCGTTCAGGATCGGACCCAGGGTGTAACCGAGAAATCCGGTCAGGGCAAAGACTGCCGCCAGTCCCCAAATGCTATTACGCAGGTGGGTAACGACAAACAACAAGCCGAAGTAGCCGCCCAGGGTGATCAACCAGTGCAAGGGCGCAGCGTTCGTGGCCATGGCGATGCCCGCTGTCAGGCCGCTGAACAGCAGCGTCATCGACAACAGCAAATAAGTGTTGCGCAACACCTTGTTGCCGACCGTTGCTTGTTCCTGTGTCAGGGTAATGGGGGCCTTGGTCAGTATGTCTCTCTGCGTCATGATGGGAAGAACCTCCTCAGGTTTGTAAACTGTCCTTATTGACCATACAGAAGCGCCAGCGGTTCATTCGCGATCCGCGCGCAAGGGAACAAGACATTTTTTATCATAAAAACCGGTTGGATCGTCAACCCGATTTGGTGCATTCAGAGCCGCCCGCCGCGTTTAAGCTCCAGGTACTGGTTGACCATCGCCGCCGGCAAATGCTGGGGCGAGGCGTTCAGGACGATGCTCCCCAGATGCCGAAGTTCCTGCTGTACGCGATCCCGCAGCAACAAATAATGGCAGACCGTTGCGTACAACTGGGCTTGGGGTAAGTCGTGAATGGGTTGCGCCAGCCATTCGTCAAGGATCGGCTCGCGCAGATTGGCGATCAACACTAGATGGCGGCGGCTTAACAGCGCGACAGCGGAACACAGATCGTCCTGATCTTCGTCGCGCAGGTTGGTCAGCAGGACAATCAATGCTCGTTTGCGCTGTCGGGTCAGGATCAGCTGCGCGGCCTCGGCGTAATCTGGAGGTTCCAGGGTTGGTTGTAAATCGTAGATACCGTTAATCAGTGGGGTCAGCGCTCCCGGACCGGGGCGCGGCGTCAGCCAGCGTCGTTCGCCGCCAAAACTTTGCACGCCCACTGCATCGCCTTGGCGCAGAGCAACGTAAGCCAAAAGAATCAGTGCATTAAGCGCATGATCGAAATGACTGAGAGCGTCGTCTTGAGCGCGCATCCGCCGCCCGCAGTCGAGCAGGAACAATACGGTTTGATTGCGTTCGTCCTGATAGTCCCGGGCGATGGGTTTGCGGGTGCGTGCGGTTGCTTTCCAATCAATCTGCCGCAAACTGTCGCCGATGCGGTATTCACGCAATTGCAGAAAGGTTTGGCCTTCGCCGCGCCGCCGGCGGCGGTGAATGCCCAGCAGCGCTTCCCGTTGATCCGAGGTCAGCCGGATGTACTGGACTATTGCGGCAAAGTCCGGGTAAACGCGCACGATCGCTGGTTCCCCCAACCGGTCATCTCGCCGCCATAACCCGCGCGGCGATTCCAGCCAGGCTTGCACCGGCGCGAAGGCCCACGCGCCGCGCACGACGGGGCACAGTCGGTAGCAGACTTCCACCCAACTCCCTGGCTTGACGGTCACCCGTTGCGGCAGGTCAGCGCAATCAGCGGCGGCGGTCGGGTAGTGATCGAATACAGTCAGGGTCACGAGCTGTTGTTGTGCATTGGTAATGCGCAAACGCACCGTTTGCCACACGCCTAGCGGCAGCGCCGGCAGGATCTGACGTTCGACCTGTGGTGGGGGACGGATGTGTAGCGCAAAGGCATCCTGGAGGGCAACGGCCAGTAACCAACTCCCTGCTAACAGCCAATAGGCCAGCCACTCGGGTCTGAACGATAGCGCCAGACCAAGCAGGGTCCAGCCCGTCAGCCAAGGTAACAAAAGTGGAGTAGGACTCAGGGAAAAACGCATGGAATCGTCTGGAACGCGGGACTCTGTTACCTTCAAAAGGCGTGACTTATAGAGTAGCGCATAATTTTGCACCCACCATGAATACTCATTGACCGGATTATCATGCCCTCTAAATAGGTCTCGTGAGTCATAAGTTCTCAATAACTTGTTGAAGTTGTTCAAATTCGCCTATTCGACAAGTTATTTCCACAGGAGAAAAAAACCAATTATTCTTCAAAAAGTTATATGTTATTCAAACCCATGCTGCATGAGAACTTGTGACTCTCGAGAATAGGTCAGGATTTGAGAATCCGCCAAGAGGTCGCTGTTTCCAGGCTCAACCGCCTCTAAAAAGGCTCATTAAGCACGGATACTGAGGGACACTGCCGAAAAACGTGGATGATTTTTCATGTCAGCAACGCCACTGCCTTGATCTGCGCCCACAGGGATTTTCCAAGAACGACGTTCAAGTGATCCAGTGAGCGGCGGGTGATGCGGGCGATGAGTGGCGTACCGTCGGCGTTCAATCGAACCAGCACATGCGCTGGCGTATCGGCATCGGCTATTTCGGTGACCGTGGCTGGCAGCAGATTGACGATACTGGTTCCTTCGGCGCGGGTTAGCGCCAAACTGACATCGCGGGCGTGGACGCGGAAGCGCAGCTTATACCCTATGGTTTCCCGCCGTTGCGCTACAAAGATGCTGCCGCCGGGAAAATCCAGCCGGGTCAAGTGATAGCGTTCGTCATGCTCCGCGACCACCGCCTCGATGACGACCCCGGCGTCTTCGGTGAACGCCGTGGGCAAATCCAGGCGCGCCAGGGTTTCGCGCAGACCGCCGGCAGCGACGACGCGCCCTTCCGCCAACAACACGACGTAATCAGCCAGCCGCGCCACCTCGTCCGGCAAGTGGCTGACATAGCAAACCGGGATTTTCAACTCGTCGTGCAGGCGTTCGAGATAAGGCAGGATTTCAGTTTTGCGCTTCAGATCCAACGCCGCCAGCGGTTCGTCCATCAGCAACAGTTCCGGGCTAGTCGCTAACGCCCGGGCGATAGCCACCCGTTGACGTTCCCCACCAGAAAGCCGGTCGGGCGTTCGGTTCAGCAAATGGCCAATGCCGAGCAGCTCCACGGCATGGTCAAGCGACACCTTGTGCCCGCTGTTCACCCGTTTTCGCCCATAGTCCAGATTTTTGCGCACGGACAAATGGGGAAACAGACTGGCTTCCTGGAACACATAACCCAACGGGCGTTGATGCGTGGGCCGGAAAATACCGCGTCCGTTGTCTTGCCAAATATCACCCTTGAACCGCAGAACCCCCTGCCCGTGCTGCTCCAGACCGGCCAGGCAGCGCAACAGCGTGGTTTTTCCGGAGCCGGAGTGGCCGAATAACGCGGTCACGCCGCGACCGGGTAGTTCAAGATCGACGTCCAGGGTAAAGCCCGGCCAGATTACCTGGAAACGGGCCTGGATGGTCGAATCGGGCGTTATTTCCAAGTGTGTGCTCCCTTGCGGGAATACAGCGCCAGCAGCACAAAGAAGCTAAACAGCAACATGCCACCCGCCAGCAGATGGGCCTCAGCGTATTCCAACGCCTCGACGTGATCGTAGATTTGCACCGACACTACCCGAGTCTTCTCCGGAATGTTGCCGCCAATCATCAGCACCACGCCGAATTCCCCCACCGTGTGAGCAAAACCGAGAATCGCGGCGGTAATGAAACCGGGCTTAGCCAGCGGTAAAACGACCGTGAAGAAGGCATCCCAGGGACTGGCGCGCAGGGTCGCCGCCACTTCCAGGGGGCGGGAACCGATCGCCTCAAACGCCTGTTGCAGGGGTTGCACGACAAAAGGCATCGAATAGAACACGGAGGCCACCACCAGGCCGGCGAAGGTAAAGGGCAGAACGCCCCAACCCAGGAACTGGGTAAGTTGACCAACCGGCCCGTGCGGCCCCAGAGCGATCAGCAGGTAAAACCCAAGGACGGTCGGCGGCAGCACCAGCGGCAACGCCACGACTGCACCAATCACGCCTTTCCATTTTGAACCAGTGCGGGCCAGCCACCAGGCAATGGGCGTCCCTACGATCAGCAGAATCATGGTCGTGATGGTGGCCAGCTTGAGCGTCAACCAAACTGCCGCCAAATCAACATCGCTCAGCACGCGCGGTGTTCCTCAAAGTCAGTAACCATAAGATTTGATGATGGTTTTTACCTTTTCACTCTTGAGATAATCAGCCAGCGCCTGCGCCGCCGGTTGATCCTGGCCCTTGGCGAGAATCACTGCGTCCTGGCGGATCGGCTCATGTAAGTCAGCGGGAACGATCCAGGTGGAGCCGCTAGTCAACTGACCGTTGACTATGATCTGCGACAGCGCGATGAAGCCTAATTCAGCATTACCAGTGAAGATAAATTGATAGGTCTGCGAGACATTTTCGCCCGTCACCAGTTTGGACTGGAGCGCGTCGAACAGACCTAGTTTCGTCAGCGTGGCGATTGCCGCCGCGCCGTAAGGAGCCGTCTTGGGGTTAGTAATGGCCAGATACTTGAAATCGCCTTTTTTCAACACCTCGCCCTGATCATCGACAAAATCCGGCTTGGCCGACCACAGCACCAGTGTTCCAATAGCGTAGGTGAAGCGGCTGCCGGGAACCGCATCGCCTTCGGCTTCCAACTTGGCTGGGGTTTTATCATCGGCGGCGAGGAAAACCTGGAACGGCGCGCCATTTTTAATCTGTGCGTAGAGCTTGCCGGTCGCGCCAAAAGACAGCAGCGCCTGATGTCCGGTGTCTTTTTCAAATTCAACGGCGATTTTCTGCATCGGCGCAGTGAAATTGGCCGCGACTGCAACTTGGACTTGAGCAGCTTGGGTCACCAGGCTAGAAACGGTAAGCGCCAAGCCCATCAGTAAGCGGGTAATACGTGCTTTCATTATCAGAATGACCCCCAGGTCACGGTGACAGTCGATTTTCGCTATCACTTATTCAAGCACCGCGCCAAAAGTGAATATTGATTAACTAATTGTAAATAATTGTATTTATTTTTGGTGTTGCTTGAGGGATAAAGGACATGAATGATAAATATCGTAGTTTGGCTGATTGATGACAATTCCATAGCAGCGTTCGGGCCGATTTCTGAATCATTCCGGCCAGCCGTTTTCACTCACCAACTCACTCAACGGCTGGCGCTGCGCCCAGCCCTCCTGTTCCAGCATGGGTTTTTCGTAGAACCGCTCGACCGGTCCCAGACACAGTACGGCTACGGGCCGCGCCCCTGGCGGCATTCCCAACAGCTTGGCCAGCGCATCCGGGTCAAATAACGACACCCAGCCCATACCCAGTCCCTCGGCCCGCGCCGCCAGCCACAGGTTTTGAATCGCGCAGGCAACGGAAGCTAGATCCATCTCTGGTAAGGTACGCCGGCCAAAGATATGGCGCTCGCGTCCGTCCATCAGCGCCGCCACCAACACTTCCGCGCAGTCCAATACGCCCTCCACCTTCAGGCGCATGAATTCATCCTCACGCTCGCCTATAGCTTGAGCAGTGCGGATGCGTTCGGCTTCGACCAGGGCGTGAATGGCGCGGCGCAAAGCGGCATCGGTTACGCGGACAAAACGCCAAGGTTGCATGAATCCGACGCTAGGCGCGCAGTGGGCTGCCGCCAGCAGGCGTTGCAGTTGCTCTTCCGGGACCCGACCCGGACGGAAATGGCGCATGTCGCGGCGCAAGGCAATCGCTTTGTACACGGCGTCGATTTCAGTCTCGCTGAAGCGGTGGGTCAGATCGAACATTGGATCGTCACTCATCTTGGAAAAAGTTTTAACCGTGCAGTCATGGTGCGAAAAATCTTGCTGACTTCGGAAAACCGGATTGTAGCCGCACTGTTGTGAGTTAGCCCGTTCGATTTAGCCGATTTTCCATTTACCAGGCGGACATTGTGGCATAAAATAAACAGTTTATTTTCGTTCAGTCTTGAGGCCCCTACCATGCGTATCGTTCAAGAAGCCCTGACTTTCGATGATGTCCTGCTCCTCCCGGCCTATTCCGAGGTGCTGCCCAATGAAGTGAGCCTCAAGACCCAATTGACGCGCGCAATCACCCTGAACATTCCGCTGGTATCGGCGGCGATGGACACCGTTACCGAGTCGCGCCTGGCCATCGCTCTGGCGCAGGAAGGCGGGATCGGTATTATCCACAAGAACATGCCCGTTGAAAAACAGGCCCAGGAAGTGCGGCGGGTCAAGAAATACGAAACCGGCGTGATCAACGATCCCATCGTCACTGGTCCCGACGCCAGCATCCGCGAAGTGCTGGCCTTGACCCGCGCGCATCACATCTCCGGAGTGCCCGTCGTCGATGGCGAGGATTTGGTCGGCATCGTTACCAGCCGTGATCTGCGCTTCGAACATAATATGGATGCCCCGGTCAGCGCCATCATGACCCCCAGGGAGCGGTTGGTCACAGTGCGCGAAGGCGCCAGTCGTGAGGAAATTGTCGCCCTGCTGCATAAGCATCGCATCGAAAAGGTGCTGGTAGTCAACGACCGTTTCCAGTTGCGCGGCATGATCACCGTCAAGGATATTCAGAAATCCAGCGACTTCCCGCTGGCCTGCAAGGACGAATGGGGACGGTTGCGGGTGGGCGCAGCGGTGGGCACCGGCGGCGACACCAGCGAGAGGGTGACGGCGTTAATCGGGGCCGGGGTTGATGTCCTGGTTGTGGATACGGCGCATGGCCATTCCCGGAATGTGCTCAACCGGGTGCGCTGGATTAAAACACATCACCCAGATATTCAAGTCATTGGCGGCAACATCGCCACCGCTGCCGCCGCCCGGGATTTAGTGGAAGCCGGAGCGGATGCCGTGAAGGTGGGGATTGGTCCAGGGTCAATCTGTACCACTCGTATTATCGCTGGGGTCGGCGTTCCACAAATCAGCGCCGTCTCCAATGTAGCCGAAGCCTTGCATGACTGCGATGTGCCGGTCGTTGCCGATGGCGGAGTGCGTTACTCCGGCGACCTGGCTAAAGCGATGGCTGCCGGGGCGCATTCGGTGATGATCGGCAGTCTGTTCGCCGGCACCGAGGAAGCGCCGGGCGAGGTAGAACTTTATCAGGGCCGGTCCTACAAATCCTACCGGGGCATGGGGTCCATTGGCGCAATGACCCAACAACACGGCTCCAGCGATCGGTATTTCCAGGAAGGCAGCGCGGTGGAAAAACTGGTGCCCGAGGGCATCGAAGGCCGGGTGCCTTACAAAGGCAGCGTACTGGCGATTATTAATCAGCTCATGGGCGGCCTGCGTTCAAGCATGGGCTACGTCGGTTGCCGGGATATTCCCGAAATGCGCACCAAACCGGCCTTTACTCGGGTCACTTCAGCGGGGATGCGCGAAAGTCATGTTCATGACGTATCCATCACTAAGGAAGCGCCGAATTACCGGGTTGACTGAACATGACCACTCGCGACATTCATCTTGACCGTATTCTGATTCTGGACTTCGGTTCCCAGTACACCCAATTGATCGCTCGCCGGGTGCGGGAAATCGGCGTCTATTGCGAAATTCATCCCTGGGACGCCGATCCGGAGGCGCTGTATGCCTTTCATCCCCAGGGCGTCATCCTGTCCGGCGGCCCGGAATCGACTACAGTGGCCTACGGACCGCGCCTGCCGTCCATCGTGTTCGATATGGATGCGCCGCTGCTGGGCATCTGCTACGGGATGCAGGCTATGGCCTTGCAACTCGGCGGTCAGGTCGAGGCGTCCGATCACCAGGAGTTCGGCTACGCTCAGGTGCGCGCCCATGCGCATTCGGCGCTGTTGAACGCGATTGAGGATCACACCAGCCCGGAAGGCTACGGCCTGTTGGACGTATGGATGAGCCACGGCGACCGGGTGACCGAATTGCCCGACGGTTTCGTGTGCATCGCCAGCACGACGACGTGCCCTATCGCAGGCATGGCTCACGACAAAAAACGCTGGTACGGCGTCCAGTTCCACCCTGAAGTCACCCACACCCGCCAGGGCGAGCGCATCCTGCGCCGGTTCGTGCTGGATATTTGCGGTTGCGAGCCGCTGTGGACCACCGGCAATATCATCGAAGACAGCATCACCGCGATCCGTTCTCAGGTGGGAAACGATGAAGTGTTGCTGGGCCTGTCCGGCGGCGTGGATTCCTCAGTAGTGGCGGCGCTGTTGCATCAAGCGATTGGGCCACAATTGACCTGCGTGTTCGTGGACACCGGACTGCTGCGCTTGTATGAGGGCGATCAGGTGATGACGACCTTCGGTCAGCATCTGGGCGTGCGGGTGATTCGCGTGGATGCCGAGGAGCGGTTCCTGGATCTGCTGGCTGGTGTGACCGATCCCGAGCAAAAACGCAAGATCATCGGCGGATTGTTCGTGCAAATTTTTGAGGAAGAAGCAGCCAAGCTGCAAAACGTGCAATGGCTGGCTCAGGGCACCATTTATCCTGATGTGATCGAGTCGGCGGGCGCGAAAACCGGCAAGGCGCATGTGATCAAATCTCACCATAATGTCGGCGGTCTACCGGCAATGATGCGCCTTAAACTGGTCGAACCGCTGCGGGAACTGTTTAAGGACGAGGTGCGCCGATTGGGGGTGGAGCTGGGCTTGCCGTCGGAAATGGTGTACCGCCATCCATTCCCGGGTCCCGGCCTGGGAGTGCGGATTCTGGGCGAGGTGCGCAAGGAGTACGCCGACCTGCTGCGCCAAGCTGATCACATTTTCATCGAGGAATTGCGGCAGGAAGAACTCTACGACCAGACCAGCCAGGCGTTCGCCGTGTTCCTGCCGGTCAAATCAGTGGGGGTTATGGGCGATGGGCGGCGCTATGACTATGTCGTCGCCTTGCGCGCGGTGGAAACCGTGGATTTTATGACTGCGCGCTGGGCGCACCTGCCTTATGCGTTTCTGGATCGGGTCTCGCGGCGCATCATCAATGAAGTGCGCGGCATCTCCCGGGTGGTTTACGACATCTCCGGCAAGCCTCCGGCGACCATTGAGTGGGAATGAATGGGGCTATAACCGGGCCGCCCGCGCCGGATGATGCGCAGGACCGTGCCTGGATGAACCGGGCGCTGGAACGGGCGCGGGACGCGGCGGCGGCGGGCGAAGTCCCGGTTGGCGCGGTGCTGGTGCGCGATGGCGAGTGCCTCGGCGAGGGCTGGAATCAGTCGATTGGCGCTTGCGACCCCACTGCGCATGCAGAAATCATGGCAATGCGGGCGGCGGCAGCGCGGATCGGCAATTACCGGCTGGTGAACAGTACGCTGTATGTCACCCTGGAGCCGTGTCCGATGTGCGCGGGAGCGATGATTCATGCGCGCATCGCCCGGCTGGTGTTCGGCGCCGCCGATCCCCGTGCTGGCGCCGCCGGGACGGCTTGCAATCTATTGCAAACCGATTTTCTCAATCACCGCGTTGACAGCATGGGCGGCGTACTGGCCGGCGAGTGCGGGGCCGTATTGCGGGAATTCTTTCGCGCCCGGCGGGAAAAAGCTGAAAAGTAGACCTGTTCCCAAATAGTAATGCGATTCCAGATCACTCGGTGGGCTTAACGTGCAAGGTGGATAAGGCATTTGATCGGCCACCTAATCGATGCACGACGCTCTCATGCACGGACAGGAGGGCAGGCACGAAAAACAACACCAGAATCGTTGAGAAAGCTAGCCCAAAGGAGATGGACGTAGCCATCGGGATCAAAAACTGCGCCTGCAACGACTTCTCGAACAGTAGTGGCGTCAACCCGGCAATCGTCGTCAGCGAAGTGAGCAACACCGCCCGCAAACGTTGGCAAGCCGCTTCAACCAGCGCCTCCCGAACCGCCAGACCTTTGGCGCGTAACTGTTGGTAAAACGTGACCAGGATAATCGAATCGTTGACCACAATGCCCGATAGACCAAACAGGCCAAACAGCGATAAAACCGTCAAGTCGATATTCATGACCCAATGGCCGACAATCGCCCCGACGATCCCGAAGGGAATCGCAGTCATCACCACCAGTGGCCAGCCATAAGACGCAAACACCCAGGCCAGAATCAGATAGATGAAAGCGAAGGCGAACAGAGCGCCGCGTCGCATGTCCGCCAGAGTCTCCTGCTGATCCGCGCTGCGGCCTTCCAGCGAATAGTTGATACCATAGCGCTGCCGCAACTCCTGGAGCACCCCCTGCTCCAGCGCAGCAATAACCTCCCCCTGTTTAACCGTTGTCGTATCGACATCCGCAGAAACCTGCACCGCTAACTTGCCCTCAGCGTGACGCACCGCCTCGAAACCACGCCGTGCTTGCAAATTTACGACATTGTTCAAAGGAACCGACTCGCCGCTGGGCAACAGCACGTTGAAGCGCTCCAGACCGATGAGATTATCGCGCTCGGCGTCGGGCAACATCACCCGCACTTCCACCTCATCATCGCCATCCTGGAAAATTTGCACTAATTGGCCATCAAACGCTGCCCGCAATTGACGACCGATCATGTCCACCGTCAAACCCAGGGCCTCGCCCGCTGGCGTTAAACGGTAGATCAATTGCTCCTTGCCGTATGGCATATCGTCCTCGATAGCCGAGACGCCCCGAATGGTGAAGAGCGTTTGGGCCAGTTCGTTGGCGGCGGCCTTGAGCTGATCAACACTTTCCCCCATCAGGCGAATATCGACATCCCGGCCCGGCGGACCGGAAGTGCGCGAGAACAGGGTAAAATTCTCAATGCCGGCAGGTAATTGCACCTTCGCGCGCCAAGTCTTAATGAAGTCGTTGATCCGCACCTCGCGTGTATCGGGCTGGGTTAATTCGATCAGCATGGAAGCGTGTTGATCGCCTTGCAGGCTGCCCGCGCTGGCTAACTGGCCCTGGCCGTACCGAGTTTGCGCGGCCACCACCAAATTTCCACCTAATTCCTGTTCAGTCGCCCACAGCGCCGCGTTCACCTGATCCATGAAGGCCCGCACTCGCTGCGGCGGCGTACCCGCGACAAAGCTGGCGTTAGCGTTAAGCCTCGTCCCCTCCGGTGTCGGAAAGAAATTGAAACCGAGCCGGCCGCCGGCCAGCAGACCGGCTGCCAGAATCAGCACGGCAACCGCCCCGGCCAAAGTCGTCCAGCGATATTCCACTGCCTGCGTGACCAGTGGCCGAAACCATTGATCGCGGAAGTGGTTGAAACCTGCATCCAATCGCTGACGCAATGGACTCGGTTCGGCGTGATGCAAACGATGAAAGCTATGGCGCAGATGGCCGGGCAGCACGTAAAAGCTCTCGACCAGCGAGGCCAGGATCACGCAGACAATAACCAGTGGAATGTCGCGAAGAATATTGCCAATCGACCCACCCACCAGCATCAATGGCAGAAAGGCGGCGATGGTGGTCAGGGAAGACGCCATGACCGGCGCCAACATACGCCGGGCGCCTCCTTCAGCCGATTCCAACGAGCGCTCGCCAGTCTGATAGTGCGTCAACGCATCCTCGCCGACGACAATGGCGTCGTCAACAATAATGCCCAAGGCCATGATCAAGGCAAACAGGCTGATCATATTAATGCTGCCGCCCACGGCGTACAGCACGCCCAACGTGGCCATGAACGACACCGGGATGCCCAGCGCTACCCACCAGGCGACGCGACCATTGAGGAACAGAAACAGAATGGCCACGACCAGCACCAGACCGCTGCCGCCATTTTTGACCAGCAGGAAAATACGGTCCTTGATAAGTCGCCAGGATTCGTCGAAGACCGTCAATTCGACGCCCGCCGGGAGCTGAGGCCGGGTTTCCACGAGCCAGTCTTCCAGTATCCGGGCGGATTTAAGAGAGTCAGCCGTTTCCGTGCGCTGTAAGCGTAATTCCACCGCTGGACGGCCATGAAAACTCAGCCATACCTCGCCGTCCCGGGGACGCCGTTCGATCGTCGCGACATCGCCCAAGGTTACCAGCGCCCCTTCCCGCGCGGTTTTCAACGGCAGCGTGGTAAAAGCCGCTTCATCACGGCGCTGATCCAGACTGCGCAACTGGCGAGCGACATCGTTGCGGCCCACCGTACCCGCTGGCAGATCGCGACTCAATTCTCCCACCCGCTCTGCGACTTGGGGAAGCGACAAACCCAACTCCTGTAGGGCGGTGGTCGGCACTTGAATCGCGATTTCCTCTTCGGGCAAGCCGGTGATATCCACCCGGGCAATCCCCCGCGCCAGCAACTCTCGCTCGTAGCGCCGTGCGAGATGTCGTAGTTCGGCGCGGTCGCTAGGGCCGGAAATCACCACCCGAGCGATAGAGTCGTAACGGATCACTCGAACGATTTCAGGTTTCTCGGCGGTGGCGGGTAAATTACGCACCTGATCCACCGCCTGCTTGACATCATCCAGAGCTTGGCCAATGTCACTGCCTTCCTCAAACTCCAAACTCAGCGAAGCAATGCCGTTGGACGAAGTCGAAGTCAGATTCTTCAATCCATCCAGGTAGCGCAACTCCCGCTCCAGGGGATGTGTAATGGACTCCTCAACATCCTCGGCGGCGGCGCCAGTCCACACCACCCGCACCGTCACCCGGTCGAGGGCGAAGTTGGGAAAAAATTGCGTGTTGAGCTTGGCCAACGCCCACACGCCTGCCAGGATCATCATGATCATCAGCAGATTGGCGGCGACCTTGTGCTGAGCGAAGATGCCAATCAGGTCGTTTTTGTGGCTGAAGGGCATGGGTTTACTCTTTCACCTCGACCTTGAGACCGGTGATGGCGTTGGGCAACTGAGTGGTAATAATGCGGTCGCCCGCTTTTAAATCCGGACTATGCGCCAGCACTTGCGCCTGACCCGCAGCATTACGCTGTTCGCCAACGCGCTCAACATTCACAGCAGCCATGCGGCCATTTTCCAGACGGTAAATACGATCCAGGCCATACAACGCCTCAAACGGCAGCGCCACCACATCTTCTTCCGGCGGTAAATCCATGTGCAGCGTCAGTACTCGACCAGGCGTTAACCATTGAGCGCCCTGGGCAATCCGAAACAGCGCATCCAGTCCACCGTTATTCTGACCGGCTTCCCCACCCAGACGATCCAATTGAGCAGTGACCGGCTGACCATCCACGATCGCTGTTGCGGGCAGCGAATGATTACCCGCCAGGGCGGCGCGCACGGTTGGCAAAGCGCGGAACGGGATTTGGGCGCGAACTTCCAGGTCGCCCAGAGGATACATTTCCAGCAACAGGTCGCCTGGCCGCACCCGGTCGCCCGGCGCGACCGGCGCCTGAACCACGCGACCGGCAAAGGGGGCGGTAATCTTCGCCCGGGCCAGGTCCAGACGGGCCTGATCCCGCAACGCCTCAGCGCGCGCGTGACGCGCCTGAAGCTGCGCCAGCCGCGCAGTGTGATCATCCACTTCCAATTGACGCGCGTTCAACGCCAGCGCCTGTTTCTCCACCGTCTGAAAGGCTTCATCCAGCGCTGACTCGGAAATCATCTTGCGGGTATTAAGATTCTGGGCGCGTGTTACTGCCCGTTTCGCTAACTCCAGTAAGGCCTCCTCCCGCTTGAGCGCGTCCTGGTTCGCCGCGTAGCGCGCCTGTTCGCTGGCAATTTGTGCTTCAATCTCCCGAAGATCCGCTTCACGCTGGCGCAGGCTTAACGCTAAATCGCGTTCATCCAGGATCACTAGAGGGGCATCATCGGCAACGATCTGGCCCTCGCGGACTTCGACGTGCGCCACATCGGCAGTCACCGCAGCGCGGATTTCCGCTTGCTTTGGGGCTTCAACCACGCCATAGAGCAGCAGATTGGGAGTTAAACGTCCAGGCGTCACTTCGATCGCGCTGACTCGCCAGGATTTTTCCTGTGCAACAACCGGGGGTGTTACTGCGCGGGTCGCCTTGAGCAGCGTGAAACCGGCGACGGCCAAGCCCAAAATGGCGAGCGGAAGGCCGACTTTTAGCAACCATATCCGGTAGGATGAACGGGGAGAAGCAACGGTTTCAGCCATGGAAAACTCAGTGTGGCGCGGGTTTTTATTCCGCAATGGTAAGCGATCACTGATGCGCGATCACGCTGGCATCAGACCATAATCCTGCTAAGCAGTGCCGGGTGGCGTATAATACTTGCAATTTAATGGGCAGGATGATCCTCGGATATCCCGGATTCGATCATACAAACACCAGTGGTTTACTCAAATGAGCAAATTTGTTGAGTGGTCTGATGAGCTGAGTGTCGGCATCGAAGAGATCGATGCTCAACACAAGGTGCTTGTGGATTTATTGAACGAGATCCATGAGGCAATACAGCAGGGACGAACGGTGCAAACGACCAAGGGCATTATTGATCGGCTTGGCGAGTATACGCGCGTTCACTTTGCCGTTGAGGAAAGCCTGATGCGCATCCTGCACTATCCGGATTATGAACGACATAAGGAAGAGCATGATAAGCTGATTGCCCAATTGGCGGATGTGCATGCCAAATGGGAGAAAGGCAAGGGCGCCGTTGGTATTGAGCTGACTCATTTTCTCAAGAATTGGCTGGCCGAGCACATCATGGAAGGGGATAAGCGTTACACCGCTCATTTTCTGGCGCAAGGCATCCGGCCAGAATTGTCGAAAGGCTCATGGGCAAAGCGGTTCTGGCGTTCACTGAGCGGAGGTTAAGCACCGAACCGCCGTTATCGAGCCGCCCTTGAGCCGTTGGTCAAAAAACCGAGCAGCCATCAGACCATTACCCAGCAACGTCCAGGTTTTCTGTTTCCGGGAAACCCATCACGCCTGGAGCAAAAAAGTGAGGATCAAGCGCTTGGATTGCGCTTTAAGACACTTAATCCCTTCAAAGTTTCTGATAACTTCGATGACTTTTCAGCTTCTGGTTCGATCTGTATAAATGCAGCGAGGTATTTTGGTAATGGTTAAATTTATCGAGTGGTCGAATGCGCTCAGCATAGGCATCGAAGAAATCGATGCTCAACATAAGGTGCTGGTAGACCTGCTCAACCAGGTTCATGAGGCGATTCAGCAGCGACACGGCGTAGAGGTCACTAACGAAATTGTCGAACAGCTTGGCGAATACACCCGGATTCATTTTGCGGTTGAAGAGAGTTTGATGCGGATTTTGCACTATCCCGAATATGAACGCCATAAGGACGAGCATGACCGGCTGATCGAGCAGTTGAACGGATTTCGCGCCAAACTTCAAGAGGGTAAAAACTCGATCAGCTTCGAATTGGCGCATTTTCTCAAGGTTTGGCTGACCAGGCACATTATGGAATCGGATAGGCGGTACAGCCCCTATTTCCTGGAGCAGGGGATTAAGCCTGAATTATCCAAGAAATCATGGACGCAAAAACTATGGCGCTCGTTTGGACGGAAATGAATCCACAGGTAACCGCCATCACGGAAAAAACTTCAGGACATTCCTGCTGCTTGTCAGCGCCTCGGCGTAAACGCGGCGGATGGCCTCGGCATCCACAGGATCACCGCGCTGCCGCCTGAAAAAATAGGCGCTGGCCGCCTGACCCAAGGCATAGGTAGTCGCCCCATTGGCGGTTGCCCCCCACAGTGCTCCGGCCGTCTGCCCCCAACCTGGGATGAGTTTAATCACTTCACGACCGAGCGACCGGACGACATAACTGGCCCCCACACCCACACCCAACAATCCAATAAATTCGGAAACGGTTCGACGATCCCAATTCTGTCCATACAAGGTTGCCAGGCCATGCAGCAGTTTGGCCTGTATCGCCGGCGCCCCAACCAGGTCGATGATCGGCAATGCGCCGATACCGGCGGCGGCCAGCGCATAACCGACAATCTGTGGATGCGCGGCGCGGGCGTAGGCGTTACGCACCCCGGGATCGCTTTGCAACCGCGCTTGCAAGCCCCATGCCGAGACTTCGCCCATCGCGGTCCAGAGCGCTTCCAACCCATAATTCACTGGCTCCCAACCATCCTCTGGCAAGGTCAGATCGATTGCTGCCCAACGTACCGGCGCCGAACCCGGCAAATTTCCCAGACGATCCCTTTGCACCTGCAAGGCACGGCGCAGATCATGTGAAATTTGCAACGACCACGGTTGCTGATCATAGGGATAAGGCAAAATGTGGTTGGCGCCCGGCGGATAGACTTCGTGCAAACCGGTCTGAGCGATCAGCACCGGCCATTCCGGATGGCGCTTGCGGACTTGGCGCAGCGCCTCGAATACCGCGTCCTGCTGAAGATCGGCGACTTTCATGACTCCCAGCGCCAGATGCGCTTGCGACTCACAATAGTGAATGTCCTCAGCCGGGTCATAGGCGACTTCGCCCAGACCACGGGTATCGAGAAAGCGCACAACCGGGGCTTCAGTGGGGAAGTCATAAAACCGGGCGGTGCGGGTACAGGGTTGGAAGCCGTTGCCAATCCCGGCGGCGGCGCTACCGGTGAGCGCACGGATAATCGAGGTCTTGCCGGCTTGCGTTTTGCCGATCAGCCATACGACGGGCAGTGGTTGCCTCACCCGCGCTTCGCGCAGGGCCTCTTCAAGCTTTTCCGGGTCGACGCGCGGATTGAGCAACGCCTCGCGCAGACGGCTCCAGCCATCGGGCCAATGTTTAGGCTTTGCATCAGACAACGCCATGCGGGCCATCCCACAATGGGTGTGATCCATGCCACGAATCATCAAGGGGAGGCGCGGCGTTGCAGCGCTTGGCCTCTTTTCCTTGAGGATTGACAACGAACTGGGCGGGTTTGATTTGACGCCCACACTGAAATAGCATTGAAATAATACGCAGGGACTTGTATACCAAAATGGCAGGCTTTGCCTTTGCTAAGGTAAAAAAATTTAACAATTGCGTAATAGGAGGATGTCCCCCATGCTTGGAGAGAGTCACGATCTATTCCATGAGTTTCCCGAATACCAGAACCGTATTGCTGAACTGAAAGCCGCTGATCCCCATTTCACCGAATTATACGACGAATATCATACCGTCAACGACGAAGTGGAGCGAATTGAATTACAGATCGAGACGCCTTCTGATTTTTACACGGAAACCCTGAAAAAGAAGCGCTTGCATCTCAAGGATGAAATTTATGCGGTCCTGCGAGCCAAAGCGCGCGCCGAGGCGCTGGTTTGAAGGCAGGGCGTCGACCCTGGATGAAAATCCCCCGCCGCTGGCTATCTGGCGTTAAACCGCCTCATCAGGTTGCTGGCGGGGTTTTGCATAACGATTGGCGCTGGGCGTTGTTTTATCGTGAGTCAGCGATTCGGTGATGTCCGGAACAAGATCATTTTGAAGTATAGGGGTTCTGGCGCGAGCGCGACGGATCCGTTCAGATTTTGGGGGACTCGGTCCAGCGGCGGACATGTCCGGGGATGAAGACCGGCGGCGAACGGACGAAAGCTCAATATCCTGCGTTGGGTTGGAACGCGCCCGACGCAGCCAACCCAGAACGCGGCGCTCTACGGCATCCTGACCCGCAGGCGACAAATCCCGGAAGATGAGCGCGCCGACACCGCATAACAGAGTCAATCCACCCACAAAGAAAACCAGTGGTTGCATGAACGCAATCGCCAGTATGGCCACCAATGCGAGAAGAATATGTCGAATTTTCAACAGGGAGACCTCCATTAAAATCGGGGTCAGGATTCATCAGGGGAAGCCCCGGCCTCGCTGGATTTGCGTAAGAGAATCACCGTGCAGTTATCATCCGGTTGGTGCTGTTGTTGCCGAATCGCCGCCGCCAATTCGTCCAGCAACTCATTAAGAAGTTCCTCAAGAGGACGATGCGGTTGCGCCAGCAATACCGGCCAGCGCTGGATAAATACTTGTGGATATCGCAAGTGCCAGAGGCCATCGCTGGCGATCAGGTAAACCCGATCGGATTCCAGGCTCAAGAGACGACGATCGTTCAACCCGTGCAGAAATAGCGGCAGATTGCCCTCGTGCAGCTCATAGAGTTCCTCTTCAATGGCCTCAGCATAAAAATTCGTCGCACCCAGGGTGCTGCCTAAAACAAAAGCCTGACTGATTTGCGAACTGGTTTGGACATGCACCTGTTGCAACCATTGAGCGCCGTCCAACAGGCCCAATATGGCTAGATGCGTGGCCGGCACATGATCCACTGTCAGACACTGAACATTGCGCGAGTCGATGGCGTACATGCGCGAATCGCCCACATGGAACAACATTGCCGGGGAACGGGGCGGGATTTCCAGAAGAATGAGTGTGCAACCAGTTTCTAACCCGGCGGTCCGAAATTCCTGGTAAAGTCGCCGGTGCAGAATATTTAATTCATTGGATAGTTGCGCCAGGTCGGTAACTGCAGATAATTCTAGCAAGCCCTCAACGGTTTTTTCAGCGGCTTCCCGTCCGTGGCTATGACCCCCCATTCCATCGAGCACCGCGATTCGCCGATGTCCATGGGGCCAGTCAGGCAGTTGCAATTGGGCATCCTTTTCGTTCCAGAGAAACCGGGCGCGTCCCCGGCTATTGATGAGTAAAAAGTTATCCTGATTTTCGTGACGTCCCTGCCCTGTCGGCGAGCATATCGAGCGCAAGGCGATTTCCAGCCGGGGACCACGACAACGGGATGTTGCAGGGGATGTCGATCCCGCGTGAGTGAGAGATGGATGGTGGTCAGTGTGCATCGGTGGTCAGATCATGGTCGAAAGTAACAGGCGTCAAGCCTCAAAAGTCGGCGCGGTTCGAACCTTTCAGCGCTGTTAGCTTGCTGATGAATAGGCGCCCCCGCGTTTTGTCCTTCTGCTAGACTAGATCATAATTCGTCTTACGGCTGTTAATCCAAATAAATCTTTTGGAACCATCTGACAATTGGATGGCTTATGGATATCGAAATGCGTCTTGAGGAACTTGCGCAAGCTTATGCCGCCGGTCGGTTGAACGAGACCGAGTTGGCGCGCCTCCAGGAAGAAGCTTTGCGCACCATGAACGAGGATGACCAGGATCCACAATCGTCAGTCGGCGATTTGGAGGTAAACACTCTCCAGGAAACCGCGCAGGAAAAGCATCCTTCTCCCGGATCTGTCGCTTCGGAAGTCCTGGAGATCGGAAGGATCATTGGCCCCCCAGAGCGATCAATGCGACTCGTGCATGATCTCAGCGGTAAGCGACGCGTCTGGTTGGCGCGCGTTATTACGCCAGCATCAGAGAGTCATGGCGCAACGGATGAATTCCGGGCCATCAAGCTCTTCCTGCCCACTGGCTATGAGACCGGCTCACGCGAGGCAGAGCGCGATGAACGGGCGTCACGAGCGGATTTGATCGGCCTGCGCTCCTACCTCGCCAAGATCAGAGCGCGGGTGGAATTGGCCAGCAAGTTGGACCACCCCTCCATCGCCCGCACATACGGATGGCGCCAAGGCGCCGATGGCTGGCCATTCGCCGAGATGGACTATGTTGATCCCCGCCAAGGCCGCACCCTGGCGCAATGGCTCGACCAGGAAGGACAACATGGCTTGTCCTGGGAAATGATCGCTAAATGGTTGCGCCCCGTGGCTGCCGCTCTGGATTACGCGCGCCATGAGCATCGATTCGCCTGCCAGCATCTTGATGCCGATACGATCTTTGTCACCGATCAGGGTGCGGTCAAACTGCTGGGCTTTGGTCTGGCGACGGAAATCCGCGAACCGCGTAGCGTCTTGTTCAGCACTGGGGGGGCGGGACGCGAAACCGCTGGCGAAGGGAATGAAGCCGTGGCCACCGAAACAGCCTTTCGCCGTGATGTTTTTGCGCTGGCGTTACTGATTTACCACTTGCTGCAGGGACGAGGCATCCATGAAGCCCAGGGCGCGTCGCCAGGCGCTGCGCCGCGGCCGCCTGGATTGACCGATGATGCCTGGCAACTTTTGCGACGGGGATTGGCTTATCCCAGCGAGCTGTGCCCGATGGACGCCGGCCAGTTCATCCAAAACCTGGATGCCGTCCAGCGACCGGCAATAGCGACACCATCAAGCCGTGGTCCATTGCCTAAATGGGTATGGGGACTCGCGGCAGGGCTAGCCCTGGCAATCGGTTTGGGGGTTTATGGATTACGGAAACCCGTCGAACCTGGAATCGACGCCACTTCCGAGGCGCTGCAAGTTGAACCCGACAAGATTGCTTCTTCTGCGGAAACCCAGGGGGATGAGATACCGGCCGAGGAAGGCGCGTTATTACAGGAAGCTGAACGCGAGACGGACTTGCGCGCTTTCGAAGCCGCGCAACGGGTCGATACCGTTGCTGCTTATCGACTTTATCTGCAGCGCTGTCCGCTGTGCGGCTATGGGAAGGAAGCGCGAGCCGCTATTCAAAATCTGGAAACCCGGAAAAAGGTGGAAGCGCTCAAGACCGACTTCCAGATACTGGTCTCGGCGCTGGAAGAAGGCCACGAGGGGCGAAGCGATGAAGCTCTGTCCCGTTTGGAAGCCTTGGCGAAGCTGGCGCCTGATGATCCCGCAGTCGCCGCGGGACGAAAACGGCTGGCGCGCAGTTGGGCCAAAATAGCGCTGATGAGTCTTAATAAATCCGATCCTGGCAAAGCCCGTCAGTGGTTGAAAAAAGCAGAGTCAGCATCTCCGGATCTGCCCGAATTGGCGGCGTTGAAGCAGGCGCTGAAACAAGCCGAGGCCGCAGAGCGGATCAGGCAGACCGATGCCGAGGCCTTTGCCGCCGCCCGGCGCGCCGATACCCGCCACGCTTATTGGGCCTACCTTGAGCGTTGTGCGGCAGATTGCCAGCACCGCGCAGAAGCAGAAGCGGCGCTGGCCCGGTTAGCCCCTGCTAATCCCGTGCTGCGCGACCGGCTGAGCGATGGTTCGCAGGGGCCAGAGATGGTCGTGATTCCCGCGGGCCAATTTCAGATGGGATCGCCCTCTTCGGAAACGGGCCGCTACAACGACGAACCTTCCCACCCGGTCCGTATCGCCAAACCATTTGCTATCGGCAAGTATGAAGTGATGTTTTACGAATACGAACGATTTACTTCAGCAAAAGGTAAGCCGTTACCGAATGATCACGAATGGGGGCGTGGTCGGCGGCCCATCATCAATGTGAGCTGGGCGGACGCCACGGCTTATGCGGATTGGCTGTCCGCGGAAACCGGCCAGCGCTATCGCTTGCCCACTGAAGCGGAATGGGAGTACGCAGCGCGCGCCGGGACGACGACCAGCCGCTATTGGGGCGATGATCCGGATGAAGGGTGCGCCTTTGCCAATGCGGCGGATCTGGATGGTAAAAAGATTTTCGTAGGCTGGACAGTGATGCAGTGTCACGACGGCCAAGTCTATACAGCGCCGGTTGGCAGCTATCGGAGTAATGATTTTGGTTTGTACGACATGGCGGGCAATGTATTGGAATGGACCTGTTCAGTCTATGACAAGGAATCGAAAGCGCCGATTCAACGCTGCCAGGAACCTTTTGGGGAACAAGAGATTGTGGTGCGCGGTGGTTCCTGGAGCGACGAACCGCGCAATGTGCGTTCAGCGGATCGGCACCGGAGTCGGTTCGATTTCCAGGACTATTTCCTGGGATTCAGGCTGGTTCGGGAATTGCCCTGAGTGGTTTGCGTCATGATCAAAAAATCCAACACGCTATCCATTGGTTATCGCCTACTTGACAAATACCGTATTGAAGCGGTGCTGGGCGCGGGTGGGTTTGGGATTACTTACATGGCGGTGCATGAAGCATTGCTCAAACGGGTCGCTATCAAGGAATATTTCCCGGTGGAATGGTCCTATCGGGATGGTGACCATGTTCTGGCCAATACCCAGGGCGGACTGCCTACTTCCGAGGCGGGTGAGGACGC
Organism: Candidatus Competibacteraceae bacterium; assembly: GCA_020444905.1. Lineage (GTDB taxonomy): Bacteria > Pseudomonadota > Gammaproteobacteria > Competibacterales > Competibacteraceae > UBA2383. The sequence continues at coordinate 15,995 of JAGRHQ010000010.1, read as the reverse complement.
CTGCTACACTTGGGGTCTGGAACGCTTTCTCAACGAAGCGCAAACCCTGGTGCGCGTTGAACATCCCGGCGTGGTGCGGGTGCAGGACTACTTCCAGGCTAATGGCACGGCTTATATTGTGATGGATTATGTCGATGGCGAGCCGCTCAGCCAGATTCTTCAACGGGAGAAAACCCTTTCGGAAGAACGGGTGCGCCGACTGGTTGACGACGTGCTGCCGGCTTTGGACGCCGTCCATGCCCAGGGTTACCTGCACCGCGATTTGAAGCCAGCCAATCTTTATTGCCGTTCGGATGGACGAACCATCCTGATTGATTTCGGCGCGGCCCGCCAAGCGCTGGGCCGGCGCAGCAAGAGCATCACCAGCGTCTTCTCGCCTGGCTATTCGCCCATTGAGCAATACCTGATTGATGGCCGGGGTTATGGTCCCTGGACGGACATTTATGCGCTGGGTACGGTTTTATATCATTGCGTGACCGGCGCAGCGCCGATTGAAGCGCCGGCGCGCGTCCTCGACGATCCACTGCAACCGGCGGAGGAAGTCGCCGCCGGACGTTACAGTTCGGCATTGCTGCGCTCGATCGACCGCTCGATTGCAGTTCGTCCCGAGAAGCGCTTTCAGACCATCAGCCAAATGCGGGCGATGCTGGAAACGCCCCTCGAAGCAGAGGAAGAATGCACGGTCAAACTGGAGTTGCCGCTGCGTTCGGAATTACACCGCGGCGGCGACAAGCTGCGATCGGCTATCGATGAATCGGGTTCGAAGCCCTCTCCGATGCCGGTTTCACCCAAGGGAGGAAGCCGGCGCTGGCTGGCGATCGGTGGGTTGACGTTCGTCATCGTGACAGCTATCGGAGGCGGTCTTTGGCTGACGTGGACCCCAACGCCTTCGCCACAGCCACCGCGGATTGAACAACCACCGGCTGAGACTCCACCGGCTGAATCGGTGAAAAATGGGCCGTCCACCAATCCCAAAGCCGGTCAAACTTATACTGATCCCTTGACAGGAATCGAATTTATCTGGATTCCCCCTGGATGTTTCAACATGGGCAGTCCCGAAACCGAGCCGGATCGCAGCGCCAATGAAATGCTGCATCAGATTTGCCCGAAGGGATTCTGGATGGGCAAAACCGAAGTGACCAATGGTCAATATCGAAAATTTCAGAGTGATCACGACAGCGGCGTTTATGAATCCTACACGCTGAATGCACCGGACCAGCCGGTGGTTCGCGTGAGTTGGCAGGAGACGGTCGCCTTTGCGAACTGGTTGTCGGAAAAAACCGGTCTGCGCTATCGCCTGCCGACCGAAGCAGAATGGGAATACGCCGCGCGCGCCGGTCAGACTGGTTCCCGATACTGGGGTAATGATCCAAACCAGGCATGCCGTTACGCCAATATCTATGACGAAACTGCGCGCCAGGCCAAGCCTTTTAACTGGGCCAATTATCCCTGTGAAGATCAGCAAGCGGCGGCGGCGCCGGTCGGTCAGTACGCGGCCAACGCCTTTGGCTTGTACGATATGCTGGGCAATGTTGCAGAATGGACCTGTTCCGACTATGACAACAACTACGCCGGGGGTGAAACCCGGTGCGCCGATGAGGGCGTCTCATCTGCCGGACGCCGTGTGCTGCGCGGGGGATCCTGGTCTGATTATCCGGGACTGGTGCGGTTCGCCTATCGGTTCCCTGCTGCTCCGGAGTATGGGAAATGGCGATCCGACATCGGATTTCGTCTGGTGCTGGAACCCTGGTTGGGGAAGAATTGAGGAAGCGCCATGAGCAAAATCCTGTTGAAAGGACTGATGCTGGTATGGATGTTAATTGGTTGGTTACCGTTCCATCTGGCGCAGGCCGCTTCTGGAACGCCCGAAGCGAAGATGACCGCCACGGTGATCGAGTTCAGCGTTCGGGGCGATCTGCATGAACAGGCCGGCGCCATCCTTGCCGACTTGATGATGTCGGCGCTCGCCAATACCGGACGCTTCACCCTCAAGGACCGGTTAGCGTTGTCGGCGGCGGCCAAGATCGCTAAACAGCAGGAACTCGGCTCCACGGGTTTGCTCGATCCAAAAACTGCGGCTGAATTGGGCCGGCGCTATGGCGTGGACGCAGTAGTCACCGGCGCAGTCAACAAACTGGGGGACCTGATCACTGTCACAGCGCGGCTGATCGACACCCGCACTGCTTCCTTGTTGCGCAGCGGCCAGATCCAGGGCCGGAATATCGATACCATTCAAATCAAGGTCAACGAACTGGCGGCGATGATCACGATGCCGCCGGAACCGCCGCAGACCTACCGGTTAACGGTCAGGACCCAACCGGCTGAGGCCAGCGTTCGCTTGCTGAACAGTCCAATTCCTTATCAGCCCGGCGTGCGGCTGCCACCGGGAAATTATGAAATTGAAATCGGCCAGACCGGTTATGCCGCAAGCCGGAAAAGCGTCAGGATTGAGGACCGTGACGTAGCCATCGATGTCGAACTGGAAAAAACCAAACATGGTTTAACGGTTCGCCCAGAGCCTGCGGACGCGGCGATTCGGCTGTTGGGCGTTCCAGGCGCTTATCAACCGGGGATGCCACTGGCACCGGGCAACTATGAGATCGAAGTTGCGCGTGAAGGCTACGTCTCGCGCAAAGTGCCGGTGCAGATTGCTAATAGTGACCTGACCGTGCCGGTGAAGCTGGAAAAACAACCACCGCCGCCACCGCCGCCACCGCCGCCAGAACAGTATCATCTGACCGTGCAGACCGATCCTGCTCAAGCAACGATTCGGTTGCTGAACGTAAAGACCCCCTACCAACCCGGCATAGAGTTGCCGCCTGGCGAGTACACGGTGGAGGTCAGCGCGGACGGCTACGAATCTTTGAAGGCGCCGGTCAAGATCATTAATAGCGATGTGACCATGCCGGTAAAGCTCGTGAAATTGCCTGAACCGGAGAAACCGACGCTCTATCGGCTGACTGTTCGTCCCGATCCATCCAATGCGCAAATTCGCATACTGAATATCAAACCCCGCTATGAGCCAGGCCTTCAATTAGAGTCTGGCAACTATACGGTGGAGATTTCCCGATCGGGCTACGAAACCCAGGTGCTCACGGTGCGTATCATCAACGCGGATGTGACGATGCCGGTGACGTTAATCAAGACGCCTGAACCAGAACCACCGCCATCCTATCGGCTCACGCTGCGAACTGATCCCGCTAATGCCCAGGTCCGGTTGCTGGGGATCAAGCCTCGCTATCAACCCGGCATCGCATTAGAGTCGGGTAGCTACACGGTAGAGGTCTCCCGCTCCGGTTATCAAACCCAGCGGTTGACCGTGCGCATTGCCAATGCTGACGTGATCGTACCGGTAACGCTGATTAAGGAACCGGAGCCGGTCGCGCCGGTTGAACCGCCGCAGCCGGTCGCGCCGGTTCAACCGCCCGAACCGGCCACCTATCGGTTGACCGTGCGCACCGATCCGTCGCGGGCGCGCGTGCGGTTGGTCAACTCTTCGTTTACCTACCGTCCAGGGGTGCGCCTGCCGCCGGGTGAGTACACGGTGGAGGTCAGTCGGAGCGGCTACGAAACGAAACAGGTCTCAGTGCGAATCGCCAATCGCGATGTGACTGAGTCGATCAGTCTGGAGCGGATTGCCACAGCGGCTCCGCCAACCCCTCCCACTCCAGCGCCTGCCCCACCTTCGCAAGCAGGCGCCTGGCGAATTGGCTCGATCCAGATTGATGGTTCGATTACTGGCGTGGACCGCGATGAGGTGCAACGGGTATTGAACCGCTACATGGGTCAGACGGTTAACCGCGACAGCTTGTTGAATGCGGCGATGCAGGCCTATCGCACTACGGGAATCACCTTAAGTTTTGTGGTGCGCAACGCCGCATCGGGATCCGCGCAATTGCAGGCGCGGGTCAGTCGGCGGCTGCGGCGGACGTATGAGAGCTCGATTCCGCTGGTGACCCGCAGTCAGATCGAACGATCCGGCTTCGATGTGTCGGTGGAATAAGGAGGTTGCCCCCCTCTCGCTCGATTGCGGGAGAGGGGCTGGGGGAGAGGGACGTTAATAACCGGGATGGTCAATCATTGCGGTATGGTCGCCGCGCACGATGGGTAAATAGCGTGGTTTCCAGAAGCGCGAGCGCAGGTAAGCATCGAGATCGCGTCCCGCCAGATCAGTCTTTTCGGCAACACCCTCGCGCAACGCCTGCTCGATGACCCGCACGCCGACCCGGATGCTTACCTCCCGCAATTCCCCCACCGGCGGATAGACCCTGCCGGCCTGCAAGTGCGCGGCGGCAGTGTAGTCGGCCAGCGCATAGGCGGCTTCCAGCACCATACTGTCCGTGATCTCCCGGCATTCGGCCAGAATGGCGCCTAAACCCAGACCGGGAAAGATGAAGGCGTTGTTGCCCTGGCCGATGTAATGCGTCTGACCGTCGCGGACGACATCGGGGAACGGACTGCCGGTGGCGACGATGGCCCGGCCTTCGCTCCATTCCAGGATATCCTGCGGCAACGCTTCGCAGGCCGAGGTGGGATTGGACAGCGGAAAGATAATGGGGCGAGCGGTGTTACGCGCCATAGTCTGCACAATCGGATGATTGAACGAACCGGTCTGGCCGCTCAAACCCAACAGGGCAGTGGCTTTGGTGTGCTCAATTGTCTCCATCAGAGTGGGGATTTCATTGACTATCGACCAGTCGGCGACTTTTTCGCGGGGTTGCAGGTAGTAATGCTTGTAAGCTTCCACCGCACGCCCTTCGACCAATAGACCACGCGAATCGATCACACAGACCCGGTCGCGGGCTTCCTCCTGACTCAAGCCTTCGCGGATGAGTCCCTGGGTGATGGCCCAGGCGACCCCTGCACCGCCCGCACCCGCACCATGAATCACGATGCGCTGATCGCGTAGCGACTCTCCCTTGAGTCGGCTGGCGGATAACAGGCCGGCCAAAGCCACTGCGCCGGTGCCTTGAATATCGTCGTTAAAGGAAGGAATCTGCTTGCGATAGCGCTCCAGAACAGTAAAGGCGACCTCCTTGGCCAAATCCTCCCACTGAATGATGGCGCGCGGCCAGCGCTCATGAATGGCCTTGACAAACTTGTCCAGAAACGTCAGATATCGCTCCCCGCGCAAGCGCCGCTGGCGGACGCCGAGATAGAATTCGTCGTTCAATAGCTCCAGCCGGTCGGTGCCGACATCCAGCTTGACGGGCATGGTGTGCAGCGGGTTGACGCCGCCGCCGATGCTATAGATAGCCAGCTTACCGATGGCGATGGCCAATCCGCCATAACCCTGATCGCCAATGCCGAGAATCGCCGAGGAATCGGTAGCAACAATCATGCGCACGTCGTTCCAGGGAAAGTTCTCGACCACTCGGGCGGCGCGATCGATGTTGAGCGGCGAGAATGACAGTCCGCGCGGGTTCTGATAAAGATGACTGAACTGCTGCACCGCCTGACCCACGGTCGGGGTGTAGATGATCGGCATCATCTCTTCCAGATGCTGTTCCAGCAGGGCGTAGAACAGCGTTTCGGCGCGCTCCTGCAAGGCGCGCAGGTACTGATACTTAGCGATCGGGTCCGGTTCGCGCAGAAAGCCGCGATAGACTCGGGCGACTTGCTGCTCCAGCGTGTTGACCTGGGGCGGCAGCAGACCGTCCAGCCCCAGCGCGACCCGCTCGTCTTCGGTAAAGGCCGTGCCCTTGTTGCTCAGCACCAGCCGCAGCAGGGCGATCCCTTCCAGGTAAACTTCCATGTATTCACGGCCTTCGGCATCCTGTTTGATGTCAAAATAGGGACTGATCGGTTCTCGTTTCATCGGGCGATTTCTGCGGAGCTGCTTGAGACAGGTTGGATAGGGACGATCTCGTTAATGAGGCGGCGCAATATGGCATTTAAAAACGGCAGGGTCAAATAGCTTTGGCGAATGGATGGACGCCCTGGGCCTGGAACAAGTAATGTAGTTGACTGACAGACGAACCGATGAGTGAATCGTGATGAATTCGTGATGAAAGCGCGGCCTCCGCGGCGGATCATAGTCTATCGGACACCGATCAGCGGCGGAGGGCAATGGCATGTGGACCAACATTGAAGCAGAGTTAAACCCGATGGCGCGTAAAGCACTTCTGGTTGAGGATGACCGCGACATCGCCGCGCTGGTCAAACTGCATCTCCAGGACATCCACTGCGAGGCGGATATTGCCGTTTGCGGACAGGATGCCCTGATCCATTACGCCCGCCAGCGCTACGACCTGGTGATTCTGGATCTGATGTTGCCGGATCTGGATGGATTGACAGTCTGCCAAAAACTGCGCGCCGGCAATGATTATGTGCCGATTTTGATGTTGACCGCCAAATCGTCGGAAATCGACCGGGTGGTGGGTCTGGAACTGGGCGCGGACGATTATCTGACCAAGCCGTTCAGCTTTCCGGAGCTGTTGGCGCGGGTGAAGGCGCTGTTGCGCCGGGCTGAAGCTTTGGGCGGTCGCCAGGATCAAGCGGTAAACAGCGAGTGTATTACCCGTGGCCCGCTAATGATTGAAACCGACAAGCGCCAGGCTACCCTCGCTGGTCAGGCGCTGTCGCTGACCGCCAAGGAATTTGACCTGTTGCTGCACTTCGCGCGTCATCCAGGACGAGTATTCAGCCGCGGCCAACTCCTCGATCAGGTTTGGGGTTATGGCCACGAGGGTTATGAACACACGGTCAATTCGCATATCAACCGCCTGCGCGCCAAACTGGAGCCTAATCCGGCGGAACCCCGCTACCTCCTCACCGTCTGGGGCGTGGGCTACAAGTTCGCCGAATCATGCTAAAAACTCTCTACGGCAAACTGGCCCTGGCGCTGGCGGCGCTACTCGCCGCCATCGGTTTGAGTTACGGATTGATCAGCCATTCCCTGACCCAGCGTTATCTGCAGGAAGCGCAGCAGAGTTTTAATCGCGATCTCGCCCGCAACCTGGTCGTCGATCAAGGACTGGTCACCGGTGGTCAACTCGATCTCAAGGCGCTGAAAGCCACGTTTATGCGATACATGACGATCAATCCGAGCATTGAGATTTACCTGCTGGACGCTCAGGGGACGATCCTGGCTTATTCGGCGGAGCCGTCCGTCGTCAAGCGCAATCGGGTGGCGCTGGAACCCATCCGGGCGTTTTTGGCCGGCGCCGCCTTGCCGATTTTCGGCGATGACCCGCGCAGTCATGACGCCCGCAAGAGTTTTTCGGTGACGCCCGTCCCCGCGACGGAAGGCGCTGACGGCTATCTGTATGTGGTGCTGCGCGGGCAGATGTATGAATCTTTCGAGCGCATCTACCAGGACAGTTTGCTGTTGCAACTCAGCGGTTGGGTGCTGGCGGGCAGTCTGCTGACGGGATTGTTGATCGGGCTGCTGCTGTTTCACGTCCTGACCCGCCGGTTACGGCGTCTGGCGATCCGGGTCAACGATTTTCAGGGAAGCGATTTTACCGTTTACACACCCTATCAGGGGCAGGGCGTTCAAGGCGATGAAATCGAACAACTGGGCGCATATTTCGACCGGATGGCGCAGCGCTTGCGAACTCTGATTGCTCATCTCGAAGAGCGGGATACGCTGCGGCGTGAGTTGGTGAACCATGTTTCTCACGATCTGCGCACTCCCCTGGCGGCGCTGCACGGCTATCTGGAGACTTTGCAACTCAAGGCCGACCGCTTATCGCCCGCTGATCAGGTGCTGTATCTCGATGCTGCTCTACGCCATTCGCGACGCTTGGGTCGATTGGTGGGCGACCTGTTTGAATTAGCCAAACTTGACGCTCACGCCATTCAGCCACGCCGGGAGTGCTTTCCCGCCGCCGAATTGGTGCAGGATATCGCGCAGAAATACCAGTTGCCGGCCCGCGAACACCGGATTCGCTTTATGGTGCGTCTGCCGGCGGCGACGCTGTTTGTCGAGGCGGATATCGGATTGCTCGAACGGGTGCTGGACAACCTCATTCTCAATGCGTTCTATCATACGCCGCCAGAGGGAATTGTCGCCCTGGAACTGCGCAGCGCCAGCCAGACCGTGACCTTCGCGATTACCGATACCGGACAAGGCATTGCGCCGGAGGATTTGCCGCGTATCTTTGACCGGTTTTATCGTGGTTCCAGCAAAGCCAAGGATGACGGCAATCATTTGGGATTGGGTTTGGCGATCGCCAAGCGGATTGTGGAATTGCATGGCAGCACCTTGTGGGTCGCCAGCAAATTGCATCGGGGAACGCAATTTGGCTTTGATCTGCCGATCCGCGCGTATTCCGCATCGTGATGAAAGCGTGGCTGGGACTGCCCAACCTGGACTCTACCACTGAATCAGACGCTTGATTTCCCGGGCGCTCCAGCGCAATGCCCGGCTTTGCGAGCGGCCCAGCGCTAGTAATAAAGCGATGGCGGCATCCGGATAAATCGCCCGCAATCGGTCGAAATCCGCTCGGCTCAATACCCACAGTTCACTACGGCGGATAGCGATGGCCTCCGCGGCGCGCGGACCAGGATCGAGGAAGGCGATTTCGCCAAACACGGTGCCCGGTCCGTAAACCGCCAGACGTTTGTAGCGTTCGTCAGCGACATGTAGCCGGATATCAATCCGGCCGCGAAGCACCAGATACAGATCCGATCCCGTTTGGTTGGCGTCGAATAACTGCTCACCGACTTCCAGAGTCAACGGGCGAAGCACCGAAGCGAACTCCGCCAGTTCCATAGGTTTCATATCGCGGCATAGATCAAGCTCCGCCAAGGTAATGTCCTTGTCCAGAGCGGTGGTGTCGACATTCAGCGCTTTGAGCAGGGCATTCTCAGCGTATTCCAGCGCCTGATCGGCCCCGGCGAAGGTGCGGACATTGAGTCGTCCTGGGCGCAAGGTGAGACGGCGCAGGGTGCGCTCCACATCCCGGCCCAGGCCCAGTTGCTCAGGGACTTCGCAAAACAGCAATTCCCCGCGATGCGTTTCCAGTCGCGCGGCAATCTGTTGCAACAACCGCACACTGGACAGATCGATCTGAATGACTCGGCGCAGATGCAGGATGACCCAGGACCGCCGGTCGAGATCAGGCAACATTTCCTCGAACAATTGATCGGTCTTGGCGAAGAACAGAACGCCGCTCAAATGGTACATAACAACCCGGTCGCCATGATGGGCCAGCCATTCCACTTGATCCGCCGGTCGTTGCCGCACCGAGGGCCGTTCGAGAGCAGTCAGCCGGCGCTGGATGACCGGCAAGCGGCTCTGACTGCGGATGAAGAGCAGAATGGCAATGCTCAGACCGACCAGCACCGCGATCATCAAATCCTGGGCGAAAGTAACAATGGTGACCAGCAGCGCAACCACCGCATCCAGTCGGGTTCGTCGCTGTTGCGCCCAGGCGATGATGTCTTTTTCCATCAGATTCAAGGCGGAAGCGATGATAATGCCGGCCAGTGCGCTGGTTGGCAGCCATTCACCAGCGGAGCCAGCGAACAGCAAAAGGAGGAGCAAAAAGACGCCAGCGGTCAGCGCCGCCCAGCGGCGAGCGCCGGCCTGAACCGCCGTAGTAGTGCCGCCCACACTGGCTGCGCCGGCCAGGCCACCGATCAGACCAACAACCATCTGCCCGATACTCTGCGCCAGCAATTCGCGGCGGGCGTTGTGGCGCTGGCCGGTGGTGGTGTCAGCGATCACCGCGGTCAACAAAGTATTCAGAGAGGAAAGCACCGCCAAGGTGAAAGCCGCATGCAGGATCAGAGACCAAGGCAGGGAAGACCAGACGGTGAATTGATCGAGCGCCAGGTCAAAATCCGACCAGCGGGGCAGTGCGCCGATCACCCAATGGGACGGAACGGAAGGGGGATTGGTAAGATAAAGAATACATTGATAAAATAGCGTACCGCCGATCAGGCCGATCAAGGGTCCAGGAATGTTCGGCATGAAGCGCGGCGCGTAACGAACGGCGCAGAAGGCGACCACAGTGGTGACCATGGGTAACCAATACCAGCGCATCCACAGGCCGCTGTAACTAATGCCAAGCCAGGGTTTGATCTGGGATTTGATGAGCAATAGGCCAATGCCGGTGGCGAGACCGGCGAATACCGGGTAGGGAATGAATTTCATCAGCCGCCCGCCCCCGGCGAAGGCGATCATTAACTGAAACAGACCGGCCAGCACGGTGATGGTGAACAGGGCAGGCGCGATCACTCCGGGTGGGACGCCAGCGGCGGTGAGAAGCACAGCCGTGCTGCTGAGCAGAGCCATGCTGGCGCCGGTAGGGCCGCTAATCAAGCCAATCGTTCCACCCGCCCCGCCGGAGATTAACAGTAATCCAATCGCCCCAGCCAAACCGGCCAACGCTCCAGGGGCAGTCCCAAGGTAGGGGGCAAATACCGTGACTCCGAAAGCAGTCGCCTGCGGCAAAACGACAGCGGCAGCGATCAGCCCGCCACGCAGGTCGCTGAGAGGGAGAGTAGGAGGTTTCATGCCCTCGGAGAATGGATGAAAACCAGTAGGATGATTTTATGGAGATGCAGTTCCTCGTATTCTGCTGGTTTTGGTAACAGAATCCAATCATAAATTTTAGCTATAAATAAATGAATTTTTATTCCTTTTAATTCGTGAATTCTCCTTATAAGCTAGTCATTAAAACCGAGTGCAATACTCAGGTATTCCCTGCTTCTCATTGATAACTGAAATCAAACCGCAACAGGATCGACCCCGATGAAGGCCAGCGACAAGTACACTGTGGAAACGATTACGGAGATTCGGACCTGGGCGTCCAATCTGTTTTCCTTCAAAACCACCCGCAGTCAGTCCTACCGCTTCATTGCCGGCCAGTTCGCCCGGTTGGGCGTCGTAGATGACCAGAGTGAACGGGTGTGGCGGGCTTATTCCATCTGTTCGGCGCCCTATGATGAATTTTTGGAGTTCTACTCAATCGTTGTGCCCGACGGCGCGTTTACTTCGCGGCTGTCAAAACTGAAGATCGGCGATCAGGTGATGGTCGAGAAGAAAAACTACGGCTACCTGACTACCGACCGCTTTGAGTGCGGCAAGGATCTCTGGCTGTTGTCCACTGGCACTGGGCTTGCGCCGTTTCTGTCGATCCTACAGGAGTTTGATACCTGGGAGCAGTACGAAAATATTGTCCTGGTTCACAGCGTGCGTTACCGGCATGAGTTGGCCTATCAGGAGTTCATCGATTCATTCAAGGAGAATGAGTTATTCGCCGAATACGCTCACAAGCTGAAGTACGTGCCAGTCGTCACTCGGGAACAGGCCGAGCGGTCCACGCTCAATGACCGCATCACGAGTTTGCTGATCAACGGCGAACTGGAAGCGCATGTTGGATTGCCGATTGATCAGGAACGATCGCGAATCATGATTTGCGGCAACCCAGATATGGTGCAGGAAACCCGGCAACTGCTGATTGATCGCGGTTTGACCCTGAGCCTGCGCGGCAAGCCTGGCAATATGGCAGTGGAGAATTATTGGTAGAGGTCACGGCCCTGGCCAGTTGCTGTTGTTCTTCCCTCGGCAAGCCTGCGGGATCGAAACGCCAGCGCTGATGCCAGCCGACCATCTCGGTCATGCCGGCGATTTCCCAAGCCCCGATTCGGCGCAGCCAGTGTTCCAGGGTTTCGCCGGGCGGGCGAGGACCTCGCTGGAGGGCAATCCGGTCCAGTATCTGATAGAAAGGCGATTCCGCGCCGGGCGGGATAACGACTGACGCCGGTTTTTTAACCGGCAATCGGCGCATGCGCTGCCGACGAAGCAGACGCCAGAACAGAATAGCCGCCAACAGTCCCGCCAATCCCCACAGCCAGCGATTATCCTCTTTGTCGCCGGTGACTTCTCGCCAGCGCCAGCGGCTGAACTGATAAGTCAACCAGTCCCAGAGATCGCCCAGCGTTTGATACCAGGGTGTTCTTGCTTCCTCGAAACCGGTCCAATCCGGTGGTGTGGCGTCGAAATCCTGCCAGCGCCCGTCCAGCCAGACCAGCGCCCAGGCGTGCGCATGGCGGCGGCGGGCGACGTAGGCACCCTCCAGAGGACTGTATTCGGATACGGAAAAACCGGTGGCGTAGCGGGCAGGGATGCCAGCAGCCCGTAACAGCAACACGGCGGCGGTGGCGAAATATTCGCAATGCCCGGCCCGTTTGTGCAACAGAAAAGTTTCCAGGGCAGTCAGGCCCTTTGCGGGTGTGGGCAAATCCAAACTATAACGAAACTGGCCGAGCAGGAAGGCGCGTATTTTGGCGGCGGCGACCGCAGGCGGTTGGCCGGTTAATCCCAGCTCGCTGGCCAGACGTTGCAGGGTAGCCTGTTCCCGGCGAGACAGAGCCAGATCGAATTTCCCGCCCTCTTCCCTCACCGGAGTTTCTGGTTGATATTCGACCTGGTAATCGACCAGTCCCGGTCCTTCGCTGGCCTTGAGCGCGCCCAGACTGCTGCGTTGCAGTTCACCTACCGGCAACCGTTCCAGCCGCCAGGCGTTCGCCGGCAGCGGCAACATACCCGTACCTCGACGCAGCGCCAGCGTGATGTTTAGCCGCCGGATTTCACCGTCCGATGGGTTACTCAGCCGCCATTCCCGCCCGTCGCCCTGGGGATCAAGGCGAGTGAAACGAACACCCTTGGCCAGCCATACGCCATCGAAATAGCTGTTATAACTGGCGGCGCGCAGCAACCACGGCCCCCAGTCGCCAGGCATGGGTTTGAGGCGTAGAACCACCCGATCCGATAACTTCAACTCGCCGATATCGCCCAGCGAGGTGCTGCTGCGGTAAGGATCGAAATCCACCAACCAGTCTTGAAACCACTCGGCAAAGCGGTCTTCCATATCCAGTTGCAAGCGGTGGAGACCCAGGCTCAGCGGCCAGGCGGCGAGGCCAGCGGCCAGACTCAGCGCCACAGCCAGCGGCCAGCGATAACGCCGAGGCCGCGCAGCGATCAGCAACCAGAACAGCAACGGTCCCGCGCCCAGTAGATACCCCGGCTGTGCGGTGACGCTGGCTGCCAGCAGGCAGACGACGAAATAGGACAGCTCCAGCTTCAGCGGTCGCCCGGCCAGCTCGCTTCCCGAACGACGCAGGGAGTAGAACAGATGCCCCAAGCGGAAGGCTCCCGCTGTGGAATAGCGTTGAATCGCCAGTGGCGGGAACAGCAAGAGTGGAAACCAACTGGCCAGAGTGTAAAGATGCGTTGCCAGCGGCGGCTGATTGAGATAGCGGGTGAACAGCAGAATCAGCGCTCCAACCCAGAGCAGGGCGGTTAGATCGATGACCCGCGCCAATTCCTTATCGCCCAGCGCCCAGCGCCAGCCCACGCGCGGCGCCAGTTCCAAAATTAGCGCCATCGGTAACGCCAGCGGCCACAATTCAGTGCGCCAGCCCCAGAACAACAAGGTGGCGGTCAACAATCCAAACGGGAGAGTCAGGGTCATGACGTCAGCCTCGCCAATTCCATCGCCAGTGTTTCCGCAGTCGCTACGCGGATTCCCGGCTCGGGCGGCGCGGCCAGAGGACCAATAACCAGCGCCACAATTTCCACGCCCTGTCCCCGCAACAGGTTCAGCAACTGCCGCCGTTCCGCATCCCAATTCAGCAGTACACACACGCAGGCGCTCAACTTCGGCGCGTGACTGGCGACCATAGACCGCAGTTGGGAAAACGCCTGATCCCGGCGCGGCGTCACGCACGCCAGAATTTCCAGCAACTGCTCGGTCTGACCTAAACCGCGTCCGGCGGTAAAGCAGTAGGCCCGGTCGCCAACGAACAGCAAATCCAGCAGCGCCTCCGGGCCGCGTTCAGCGGTCGCGATCGAGGCAGCGGCGGACACGGCGGTTTCAAATCGCGCATCCTCCACGCCCGAAGCAAAGCTGTCCAACAGCAGGCCATAGCGCACAAAAAACTCATCCTGGAACTCCTTGACAACCGGCTCGCCGCGTTTGGCGAAGCTGCGCCAGTGAATGCGGCGTGGCGGATCACCCGGACGATATTCACGTAGACCGACAAACTCATCTTCTTCACCGACCGATTGGGCCAGATTAACTCCACCGCGCTGATAGCGCCGTCCGTCGTGAAAGTGGAGCGGTGGAACCGGATAGCGGCGCGGCAGGACCAGCAGCCGGTCGGCCAGCGGTTGGCGGGATAGTCGTTTCCATAACCCCAACGGGTCCGGTCGCCCGAAGCGCAATGCGGCGAATTCCAGCCAGCCCCGGCGCAGTGGGGTCAGCATCAATTCCGCTTCAGTCGTCGCCCCTGGCGGTAGAACCGGCAGCGCATGGGCAGCGCTATTGGCTCCGCGCGCCCAAGTAGTCCAGTGACGCCACTGGCGATAGGTGAGCAAGCGTCCAAAGGTCGCGGAAGACTGCGGCGTATCGCGCAGTTCGTCGAACACGCTCAAATCATGTTGCACCTGAGCGCCGTGATTGTGCAACGCTAATCGGTAGCGCAGCGGTTGATCGACGGTGGCAAAGCGCGGTAATTGACGCCTGGCAGTCACCGTCAGTTTACCAAAGCGACTAATAAGCAAAGCGATTGTGAAAAGGACGGTCAGCAACACGAGCAACTGGTAGGTCATGCCGACCTGGGTGTTGACGCCAAACGCGCCTGCTGCGATCCAGCCGCCGAACAACCAGCCGCCCAGCGGCGTCAAATGTTGCCGGAGAAAATGTCCGGGACGATAGACCGCAGCATACAGACGAAGCAGCGGATGAGACATGGTTAAACCGGCGCGGCAACCTGCCGGAGAACTTCACTTGCCACCGATTCCGCCGTCAGGCCGCTAAACCGCGCCTGGGGGTCGAGCTTCAGACGATGGGCCAGCACCGGAACCGCCAGTTCCTGCACATGATCGGGCGTAACAAAATCCAGCCCGTCGAACAAGGCCAGCGCCCGCGTGGTTTTCATCAGCGTCAGCGAGGCGCGCGGACTGGCGCCCATTGCAACGCCCGGCGCGGTGCGGGTAGCCGCCACCAGTTCCACCAGATAACGACTCACTTCGTCACTCATGCGGATCGCTGTAGCCGCACGTCGCAAGCTTTCCAACGCTGCACGATCCGCGCAGGCGAGCAGCGTATCCAGCGGATGTTGCTCCCGTTGCGCCGTCAACACCGCGATTTCCCCCGCCACATCGGGATAACCCAGACCAAAGCGCAGGGCAAACCGATCCATCTGCGCTTCCGGCAGCGGATAGGTGCCGTGAAATTCAATCGGATTCTGGGTGGCGATGACAAAGAACCATTCTCCCAGGTCATGACGCTGGCCATCCAGGCTGATCTGCCGTTCGCCCATTGCTTCCAGCAAGGCGGCCTGAGTGCGCGGCGAGGCGCGGTTGATTTCATCGGCCAGCAAGACCTCGGTGAACGCCGGGCCGCGATGCAGGCGGAATTCCTGCCGCTGGGGATCGAAGATGGAGACACCCAGCAAGTCAGAGGGCAACAAGTCGGGAGTGAACTGAATCCGCCGAAATTTCAAAGTCAGCGAGCGAGCGAAGGCTTTGGCCAGAGTGGTTTTACCGGTTCCCGGCAAGTCTTCCAGCAACACATGACCGCCGGCAATGAAAGCGGCCAACAGCCAGCGAATCGTCCGGCGCTGACCGATCATGATTTTTTCCAGATTATTCAATAAAACAGCGTAAGTTTCACGATGCATAGCGTAGGCAATGAGCGACAATAGTGTGCAGATTTGGTTTTATACCAGGACTGTGCATTCATATCGAGTATCGAATGAATACTTTATGAGTTTAATAGAGACTTCTTTTCCTGCATCATTACCCTATAATTAATACAGGTTCCAAGTGTCAGGTTTCAGGAACGGAAACAGGGAGTTGTTCCCGAATTTATCCGACTTCCATCTGGAAAGACCAATATATAGGGTTAATCAAACCGCCGCTAGGGAGCGCTTTCCATCCTGGCAATCGGCGTCGATCAGTTAGGAGATTCGATGAAGGAAACCAAATCCAAGACAAATCAGCAAGCGAAGATTGGCGCTGTTGACGTGAGGCT
>JAGRHQ010000109.1 GCA_020444905.1 Candidatus Competibacteraceae bacterium | reverse complement strand
CCAGCGCCGACGCCCCGTCATACAACGAGGCGTTGGACACGGCCAGACCGGTCAGACCCACCATCATGCTCTGGTACTCGTAGAGCACTTGCAGCGTGCCCTGGCTGGCCTCCGGTTGATAGGGCGTGTAGGCGCTATAGAACTCCCCACGCCCAGCGATTTCCCAGACTGCCGCAGGAATATGGTGTTCATAAGCGCCGGCGCCCAGAAAACAGAGCAGTTGCGGAAGCGCCGCCGCCCGCTCGGTCATCAACCGGCTCACCTGCCACTCGCTCAGAGCATCCGGCAGGGCCGGCAACTCGCCGATCCGCAGGGAGGGCGGAATTTCGTCGAACAGAGCTTCAAGGGTTGGAACGTCAATCGCGTCCAGCATCGCCCGGACATCGTCCGGGGTATGGGGGATAAACGGCATGGATGGAGCGCCTCCTTAACCGGCTAACTTGGCGTTAGTCAAGGAGCCTTCCTCGTCTTCGTCCTCGTCAATGGCAATCAGCTCGTAAGCGGCGGCGTCCAGCAAGCCTTCCAGGTTGGCGCTAGTCTTGATGCGCAGAATCCACCCTTCCTCATAAGGGTCTTCATTGATCAATTCCGGATTGTCCGCCAGCAATTCATTCACTTCGACGATCACGCCATCCACTGGACTGTACACATCGGAGGCCGCCTTGACCGATTCAACCACGGCGCAGCCTTCGGCGGCGGTGACTACGCGGCCCGCTTCCGGCAATTCCACAAACACCAGATCGCCCAACAGGTGCTGAGCATGATCGGTGATGCCGACAGTAACGATGCCGTCTTCCTGGGAGCGCACCCATTCATGGGTCTCGGTATAGCGCAGTTCAGAGGGGATAGTGCTGCTCATCATCGACTCCTCAACAGGTTGGATCGGAATAGAAACGGTTAAGTTGGAAAGGTTGGATTAGGCAGGACGCAAGACAAAGGGCGGCTTGATCACTTGCGCCGACAGACGCTTGCTGCGCACCTCAATCTGGCAACGGTCGCCAACGCCAGCCAGCACTCGCGCCAGGGCGATGCCTCGATTCAAGGTGGGTGAAAATGCGCCGCTGGTCGTGAAACCGATTTCCCGGTCGCCATCATGGACGGTCTGATGACTGCGCAATACGCCACGCTCCTCCAGCACGAGACCTACAAGGGTTTGCGGCGCACCGGCGGCGCGCTGCTGTTCCAGGGCGGCGCGACCGACAAAATCGCGTTCCGGCGGCTGCCAGGCCACGGTCCAACCCAGCCCGGAGACCAGGGGAGTGGTAGTTTCGTCCATGTCGCTGCCATAAAGACTCATGCCGGCTTCAAGACGCAGAGTGTCGCGAGCGCCCAGTCCACAAGGCGCAACGCCGGCGTCTAATAACCGATTCCAAAGCGCCGGCGCATCCTGAACGGACGGCATGATCTCCACTCCGTCTTCACCGGTGTACCCGGTGCGGGCGATGAATGCGCCGCCACTCTCCACGGCGTGAAAGCGGCCACTGGCGCGCACCGCTTGCAGGGTCGGGGCATCCAAAACAGCTTCCAGCTTCGCCAGGGCTTCCGGCCCCTGCACCGCCAGCATGGCTAGGTCGTGGCGTTCACGCCAGGCGGCGTTAAAGCGCTCCGCCCGCGGCGCGATCCAGGCCAGGTCTTTATCACGGGTAGCGGCGTTCAACACCAACCGGTAACCGTTGTCGCCCCGGTCGTAAACGATCAGATCGTCGATGACGCCGCCAGAGTCGTTCAACATGCAGGTATAAAGCGCTTTGCCGGGGTAGAGGCGGGCGACATCGTTGGCCAGAAGATAACGCAGCAGAACGCGGGTCGGATCGGGATCGGGAAAATCGACAATCGTCATGTGCGAGACGTCGAACATCCCGGCGGCGTTGCGGACTTGATGGTGTTCCTTGAGCTGGGAGCCGTAGTGCAGCGGCATGTCCCAGCCGCCGAAATCCACCAGCTTCGCCCCCAGGGCGAGATGGCATGGATACAGAGGAGTGCGTTTAGCCATGCGAAAAAATCCTCAAGCAATGGATGGCGCATGTTAGCCTGAAATGGTCTGCTGGAGATACTGCAATAATACGCCCAAAACTCATCGCCCTCTCCTATCATTATGAAGCATAGGTTAGCGCAGACGCTCCCCCCTTTGCTAAAGGCAGGACTGCTAAGTTCTACGAAAATAGGGCAGTCCGCCGATACTTGACAGCTCTGCCCTTAGCAAAGGAGGGCGGAGGGATTTGGTCACGTCACCGCTTCCAGAATCCTGGCAAAATGAACGCTGGCCGCTGGCCAATCCGGCAAGGTTTCGCGCGCGGCGCGAGCGCCAGCCGCCAGGCGTTCCCGCAACTGTGGTTCGTCCAGGAAACGCGCCAGGGCCTCAACCAGCGCTGCTTCGTCGCCAGGCGGAACCAACAATCCAGCATCTGCCGGCACCGTATCGGGAATCGCCCCGGCAGTGGTGCTAATAATTGGTAAACCCCGCGCCAGCGCTTCGGCCAACACCATGCCATAACCCTCATGAAAAGAGGGCAGCACGAAGCCATCCGCCTGTTGATAGGCAGCTTCCAGGGCCACAGTTTCCAATTCCCCCAACCATTCCACGCGATCAGACAAACCGAGTTCATCAACCAGCATTCGCAAGCGGGCGGCAGTCGCTGGATCATGCATATCACCGCCCGCGCAACGCAAGCGCCAAGAACGATCTTTCAACCGGGCCAGCGCTCGGAACAGGACGGCATGGCCTTTGCGTGGGGTCAGGGTAGCTGCGCACAACCAGGTAAGTTCACGGCCACCTGAACCGGTCGCCAGCGGCGCGGGGTCAACGCCAGGCGACGCCACGGCGCAGCGTTCCGGCGGAACGCCATAATCAGTCAGCGCGCGCGCCGTGCTGGGGCTGGTCACAATGACCTGACGCACCTGGCGCAACGCCTCGCGTTCGCTGACGTACAGCCATTCGCGTTGCGCCTCATCCAGGCCGGTTTCCAGCGCCAGTGGGTGATGCACCAGCCCGATTAATCGCAACCGGTCGCAGTGTGCGGCAGCGGCTTCCGGCATGGCGCCCAACGCCAGACCGTCGATTACCGCCAGCGACTGATCCGGAAGGGTGGCCAGCGCTTCATGGGCTTCGGTGAGCGCCGCCGATGTGGGCGCAGGGAATGAAGCGTCAAGACGCTGGAGTGCGACCAGCCAACCCAGCGCCGCTAGCCCGGCCATAATGCGCCGGTCGTAAATCGTGCCCCCCGTGCGCCGGTCTGGATCGCCGGGAATCAGGAAATAAGCCTTGTGCGCGAGTGATGGAGAGGACAAGGCAACGCCTTGATTCAAGGCAATACCCCTTCGTAGGAGGCCCAGGCGGTGTGTGATTCATGCAAGGTCACGCGCATGGAACTCAGGCCCGCTGTGTTTGGCCCCAGTTGCCCCTCCTCGATGCGCACCGCCATCCGGTCAAAAATCTCCCGAGCCAGAAATTCAGTGGTGGTGTTGCGGCCTGAAAACTCGGGTAATTCGTCGAGATTGCGGTAGTTCAATTCCTCCAGCACCGCCTGGAGATTGTTGCTGAGCCGACCGATATCCACGACGATTCCATCTGCATCGAGGTCGGGACGGCGCAGTTCCAGATCAACGACGTAAGTGGCCCCATGCATTCTCTGGGCAGGACCAAAAGTCTCGCCGCGAAAACTATGAGCAATCATAAAATGATCACGAACGCAAACGGTGTACATAACAAAGTCTCGGGTAGAGGATTCTGGATGATCCGGTTGAAATCATCGCACAAGTTCGACCGGACGGTAATCAATACGGTGGCATAGTACGCCTGATGGATTTTGGCTCAATTCACTCATCACCTTGGGCAGATCGGTAAACGGACTTTCCCCGCTAATCAGACTATCCAGCACCGGATCATCCAGCAGCTCCATGACCGTGGCCATGCGCCGCCGATAATTCCAGCGGCTGCGCTGGGCCGTAGCGATGTTGCCGACCTGCGAGCTGCGAATGTCAAGCCGTTTGGCGTGGAAATCTTCGCCGAGCGGCAAACTAACCGGTTGATTGCCAAACCAGCTTGCCTCCACCACGGTGGCCTCAAAGCCGGCCAGATCCAGAGCTGTGACCAGACCCGCTGGCGCACCGCTGGCGTGAATGATCACATCCTGCTGGCCTTCCGCTCCGGTCGGCAAGGCGAAACGAACGCCCAACTGTTCCGCGATGATCGCTTTATCGGGATCGATATCCACCAATTGCACCGCACAGCCGGGTAGTTGTCCAGCCAGTCGGGCAATGAGGCACCCCACGACCCCGGCGCCAATCACTGTGATCCGATCTCCTAACCGGGGACTGGCGTCCCAAAGCACATTCAGCGCAGTTTCCAGATTGGCCGCCAGTACGGCCCGCCCCGCGGGAACCGGGTCGGGGACTGGCGTAACCGCCGCCGCAGGAACGATGTAGTAGTCCTGATGGGGATAAAGGCAGAAGACAATTTGTCCGCGCCAGGCCGAGGAACCCGCTTCAATGACGCCGACGTTGCAGTAACCGTATTTCACCGGGGCCGGGAATTCGCCCTGCTGGAAAGGGGCGCGCATCACCGGGTATTGGCTGGGCGGCACCTCGCCACGAAACACCAAACTCTCGGTGCCGCGACTGATAGCCGTGTATAACGTCCGCACCCGCATCTCATCCGGGCCAGGCTGTGGCAGGCGTTCGATGCGAATTTCGCCGCGACCGGGGGCAATGAGCCAGAATGCTCGAGCTGGCATACCTTCGGTTTTCATAGTGAATAACGTCTCCCCAAGGCTTTTTGAACAGCATTCGTCTTAAAATGCCTTAAAATGGGTCAGTAGCGCAAACGCAACCATAGAGAACCCGTATGGCGAATCTTTCAGCGACGGTCCATGCCCTGCTCCATGCTCTAGCGACGCCCCTCACGGTGCTGATGAGCGCCAGCGATATTCTGCACAATCGCACGCCTGATTCCATCAAGCAGCCGGTCTGCCGGGTGCATGACCTGAGTCATCAATTTGGACGGGAAGTAGTCGAATTGCGCGCTTGTCTTGGTGAGCGTATTGATCTGCAATCTCCGGTCAATACGGCAGCGCAAATTCGGCAACTGGCTGCGAAGTGGCAACGTTATGAGGCGCAGATCTCCGGCCTGATTGATGAAATCGAGCACGCCAACGTCCAGATGCCGGAACCCCTATTGGACAAAATTCTCCATCAGAATCTGCCAAACGGATTAAGCGAACTGCGTCAGGCGCTTTCACAACTGGCCGTCATTCAACCCGAAGACCTGACTCTCTCCTGAATCAGCGATTGCTTTTATTCCCGTGACTCACACCGCCAGGACATCGCTTCAATCATTACAGATCAACACCCTGCTGAACAGCATGGCCGTACTCGCGCTGCTGACCGGCATTGCGCTGATGATCACCAGGATTTTTGCCGCGCCTATCGGATACCTAGCCCAGTCGCTAGCGGTCTTTGTCGGATGCTTGTTGATTCTGGCGCGGTTTCTCTCCCAACATCAACCCTTAACCCGCTTTGGCGCGGCCAATACGGTGACTCTGTTGCGCGCGGGCATTGCCGCTTTGTTCGCAGGCCTGATAGGCCGTCCGGCGCCTGCGCCTGCGTGGGCATGGACCATGGCGGCGCTGGCCATCATTGCCCTGCTTCTCGATGGACTGGATGGCTGGCTGGCGCGACGGGGCAATATGCGAAGTCCGCTTGGCGCGCGTTTCGATATGGAAGTCGACGCCTTTTTTATTCTGATCCTGGCGGCGCTGGTCTGGCAATTTGGCAAAGCCGGAATTTGGATCCTGCTCTCCGGCATGATGCGTTACGGATTTGTCCTACTCAGTTACGCGCTGCCTTGGTTGAATCAGCCCCTGCCGCCGCGCCGTCGTCGACAAACCGTGTGCGTAATCCAGACCGCGGCGTTAGCAGGGTGTCTGACGCCGCCGTTGATCCCGCCGATTTCAACCATACTGGCCGGGTTTGCATTAGGGCTACTGGCGCTGTCCTTCGCCGTGGACGTGGCTTGGTTGTGGCGGCGTGATCGAGACGCCGGTTGACATCGCTACAATGGCATTGGCGATAAACAAGCGGAAACGGGATGCTGCAGGGCGTTTCGGGCGCAGCATCCGCTAAGGGAGGTCAGAACAAGACTTTAGTGCCGATGGAGACGACGTTCTGATCGCCATAGAGAGGCGTATCGGCGTTCCGTCCGATGTACTCGGCCCAGAGCAGAGTCCGCTTGCTGAAATTGTACTGGTAGCCGAGCCGGTAATTATCGATCTTGTCTTCGCCATCGATCCCGGTATCGGTCTGGCCATAGGCCGCCCGAACCGTGCTGTTGCCGAAGGTATACTGACCGGTGAGAAACCAGCTCTTGGCGTCCGATCCGGTGGAGAGCGGGATGCCATCTTCATAGTATTGACGCTGCGCATTGACGTCGGTGAAGTTGCCCTGCTCATAAATCGCGCCCACCAACCACACATCGGTCTTGTAGCCAAGACCCAAGCCCCAGTTGCCCACATCGAGATCAACCGTCTGGTTATCGCCAATGTCCACATGGCTATCGCCGTTGAGCTTGATGTAGGTCAGGCCGGCGAAGTACGGACCCTGCGTATATTTAAGGTTGATATTCCAAATATCGATACCGTCCGAAAAGCCCTCCGGCGTGTCGATGCGGCTATCCAACACGAACAAGACTTCGGCGCTGAAACCATTGAAGATCGGCGTCTGGTAATCGATGCTGTTGGCCAGGGTGCTCAATGCGCCATTGTCGGACGTTCTGCGGTCGACCCCGGAACCCAGATAGACCGTGCCATCAAACATCTTGGAACTATTCCAGATATCAACCACATTAAGCACTTTCCAGTACGGAGTGTCCTGGGTGCCCAGGGTCACCGCCCCGAAGTTGCCTTTAAGGCCGACAAACTTCTGATTGAGGCCAGCGAAATTGCCGCCTTCCGTCATATCCACGCTGAAGTCGTACTGATAGAAGGCGCTCAAGCTGCCTCCTAAGTCCTCGCTGCCCCGAATGCCCAGTTTGGAGCCGTTGTTGACCACGTCCCAGTAGGCGTTGTCGTCACGGTTGTTATCGATGTAATCCACTGAAACTTTGGCTTCACCATAGAGAACAGTGTCGGCGTGGGCAATCAGCGGAGTGGTCAAGGTAGTAGCGACAGCTAAGGAAAGCGCAGTTTTTTTCATGATCGAATCCTCGTGGTGGGAAGGTAGTAATGAAATCGTTTTCACATATTTATTGAGAGTTGTAGTCTCTTCATAGACATTATTTGTAAACGATTACATTTTCATTGTCAATCATTTTTTAAAAATTGATTAACGACTACTCAAAAAGCCAGATTTCCGTGAGACAATAATTGTAATCGTTTACGGAACCGGACCGCCTTACCAATAATGTCCAAAATCCGCTCCCCGTTCGGGGAGCTTCCGAGGGACGCCGTGGTCATCGACCGCGACATAAACGATCACAGCCTCTGTCACCGGGGTCGATTGCAAGATGCCGTGATGCGCCCGCTGGGCAAACACTTGCACCTTGACAGTCACCGAGGACGAACCAACGTTTTGAATACGGGCAAAGCAACTCACCAGATCGCCCACCTGCACGGGCTTATGAAATTCCATCGATGTCACCGCTACGGTCACGACCGGGCCTCCCGCATACTCCAACGCCACGACCCCGCCCGCAATATCCATCTGCGCCATGATCCAACCACCAAAAATATTGCCGCTGGGATTGGTGTGCGCGGGCATTGCCAACAGGCGAACCGTGGGTTGTCGATCGTGAGGAAAATTTTCTGATTTTTCAGTAGACGCCGACGTTCCCGATACAACAGTCGTCTGTGACATTGCCGGGTCTCGGCTCTCTTCAACCACCACCCGCTGGGGAAACGAGACCTCCAAAACCACACAACCCACGTCGGTCTTGAACGGGCCGTGTCGTTCGCCAGGCGGACGACTGGCATAGTGGCCCGCCTCCAGCCAAAGATCAAACGCCTGGTCATACAGGCGTCCGCTGACGATGAACACCTCCTCGGGGTAGGCATGGACCTTTCCACCAAAAGTGGTGGTATCCACACCGGGAAGAAAGCGGGTCAACCGCGTGTATTCACCGGTCGCCGGGTCGCTGCTTAAAGTCAGCTCTTCTACCTGGCCTTCTAGGCCCGGGAGCGGGGTCCATCGATCCTGATACTCCGGATGGAGCGAATTCCAGTAGGCGACAGGTGTTTTCACGCAGCTTTCTCCAAGGTAAAGGATTGACCGGTCATAGCCTTGCTCTTTGATAGCCCCACATCCCAGAATTCCTCTCCTTTTTTAACTTTGAAACTCCGGACGCAGTTCGCTGCGCAAGAACACTACGCCGCCAGCGTGGGTGGAAAGAGGAGGGTGCCGCGAACCTGGCAAGGCTGCGTGATAGTCGCCAACGGCGTAATGGCGATCACCAATGATCATGTCTCCTTCCAACAGCAGGCATTCTTCCAGGGAACGGTGATCGTGAGCAGGAATCTGGCAACCCGGAGCCAATCTCAGCAGAAAGGATTGAAAACCGGCTGCCTGGTCTATGAGCAACAACTTGATCTCCACACCTGGTGCCAGAATGCGCCACTCACCTTCCTGAGCTCGCACGGTGATCGTGTTGGGGGGGCTGTGCGCGTCCAGCGCGGCTTCGATAGCTTCCCAAACTGAAGCACGCGGCGTTGCTTCTGGCAAAGCGCCCGCCAGTGGGGTTAGCCGCCGTTCCCAGATAGCGACTTGCTGACGCGCGACTGGATCTTCAGACAGAATGGCTTCAAACTGGGCCAGCTCCGGATCGGCGAGCGTCCCCAACACATAATCGCTGACCATTTGCTCTACTTCATGAGTGTTCATGTTTCCAGGCACTCCTTGAGTTGCAACAAACCTCGTCGCACCCAACTCTTGATTGTGCCGAGCGGCATTTGTCGTTGCGCCGCCAGTTCCTCGTGGCTGAATCCGTAAAAGAACGCGAGGCCGATCAAGTGGGCCTGTTTCGGCGGCAGCCGCTGCAGGCACTCGTGAATAGCATGAGCAATCGGATCTGTCGGTTGGAACGCCTGGGGATCGGCCATCTGTAGCGCATCCTCGGTCAGCGGCTCAGCCCAGGTTTCCAATAACCGCCGGCGGCGTTGACGCAGAAACTCGATGGCTCGATGACGGACAATCGCCATTAGCCAGACCAGCGCTGGCGCGCGTCTGGCCTGATACTGGCCCGCCGTGCGCCAAATGGCCAGATAGGTCTCCTGCAAAATATCCTCTGCCGCTTCCGGCTGGCGAGTGAGCGCCAGAGCAATGGCGTACAGTCGGCGATGGGTAAGCCGGTACAGTTCGGCAAACGCCGCCCGATCGCCAGCGGCGGTTGTCGCCAGCAAGCTTTCGAGGGATGGGGTGGTCAAGGGCTTGGAGGAAAGAGACGGTTGGATGTCCAAATTCACAGCGCTGTCTGTTACCTGTGAGAATGAACCATTCTAGCGGTCGCCGTCGCTGGCGACAATGACTGTCGTCAGCGATCGCCGTCAATGAGAACCCGCCAAGCGTGATGGCGGTTCTAACTTCTCACGCCGAGAATCCATAAATTGAGGTTCAAACCCCGCTCCAAACACCAAATCAGGCCCACCGCAGCGACGATGGCCGAACCCAACGGCAACGCCAAACGCCGGTATAACCAGGTGCGCCGAACCAGGAAGGCAAATGGTAACACGATCGCAACGATCGTCAGTTGTCCCGTTTCCACACCCAGATTAAAGCCCGCCAACGCGAGCGCCAATATATCGCTGGGTAGACCCAAATCCTGCAATACGCTGGCAAAGCCGAAGCCGTGAATCAGCCCCAGCGTAAACGCCAGCGCCCAGCGCTGGGTCTTAACCAGCGGAAATAGGTTGTTGAGCGCCGCTAACACCACGGTAAAGGCAATGGTCGATTCCACCAGCCGGCTAGGCAGGTTCACCACCTCCAGCACCGCCAGGCTGAGGGTCAGCGAGTGGGCGAGAGTGAAAGCCGTCACGATGCCAGCGGTTTCCAGCACGACCGGGCGCAGGGCTACAGCCGGTCGCCAGTGGCCATTTTCCCACCACAGCACTGTGGGCAGCAGCAGCGCCAGCAGGAATAAAAGATGGTCGAAACCGATCCAGATATGCCAGACCCCTTCCTCCCAGTAGCTGATGAATGACCGCCAACCGCTGATGGGCGCCGCATTCAGGACATACTGCGCCTGCCCTGGCGACAGCACGACAGTCGTCACGCCGGTAGGCTGATTGACCTGTAACAACCCCCGGTGCGAGGGATCAAGGGCGAAGAACAGTCGGTAATCCAGAGTCACGACCTTTGCCGCCAGACAGTCCAGGGCTACATCGAGCACAGCATAAGCGCCGTCACTGTGCTGGACGACCTGCATGGCCCCAGGTCGGGGAGCGCAAGCGACATCACTGGCGCGCAAGCTCAGATGTTCCAGGGCATAATTCACCACAGCGCCTTCCTGCGCTTGCAATTCGCCCCAGGTAATGGCGCTGTCGCCATCACGGTCCAACCCCAAAGCATATTCCAGATCACGCAACGCAATATCCCAACGCGCCTGCCAGCCACCTTGGTGCGGTGTCAGATGCAAATAACTGTCACTGGGTTTATGGGCGAATGCCGGAAAAGCGCCTAGCAGCAACAGGGCCAGAGTGACCAGTAACGTCAAGGGGACCCACCACCGATTTGATTTTTCGATCATGATTTGAACTCCCGCAAACGCCGGCTTAACTCGACCAGCCGTTCATCTTCTAAACGAACCCGATCCAGCCAGTTCAGAACCTCGCGTGCTGCTTCCGGCTGGCTGGCCGCTAGGGCCGCTTCCAACAACAACCGGGCATCCTGGGGTTCACGCTGGCCCTGTGTCCAGTTCTGCTGGGCCAATTTCAATGCTTCCTGAGGTTGCTGACGCAGATCTAACCGCAACCGGGCTTCAGTGGCGAGATGAATCCCATCGCCGCGCTGACGGGCAGCGGCGAAGCGCGCTTCCAGCATTTCGGCATGGCGTCGCCAGGCGTCGTCACTCAACTGTCGCTCCGCCAAGGCCAGTCGTAGCAACAGATTGTCAGCGCGCTGTTCATCCTGGAGTAAGGTGCGCACCTCGCCGGGACGATGGTGATCGAGTAGAAAATCTGCATAAGCGCCAAGCAGGTAGACACTACGCTGTCCCACGTCCAAAGCGGCGCGGAAGTGCGTCTCGGCCACCGAAGCGTCGCCGCGCTGTTCGGCGATTTCCGCTAGCACCGTCAGCGCCCATTGCCGTTCCTCAGCACCGGCATTAGGGCTGCGGACTAACGCCCGACTCAATCCGCGATAGGCGGCCTCGGCTTGCCCGCCCCGACTCGCCGCGCCGCTCCAGCAGGTGATAAACAGTAGCGGAGCTACTCGGCGCTGCAGCGCCAGGCAACTGCGCATGGCCGCAATGGGTTCGCCCTGCGCCTGCTGGATGACCGCCTGGGTCAGCCAGGCTTGTGGGTGGCGAGGTTGAATCGCCAGAACTTGGCGCAAATCAGCCAGCGCCCCGTCGAAGTCATGGCGGTTCTGACGCAGCACCGCTCGCAGCAGTAAGACCTCGAGCGGCGGTGGGTACTGATTCCACCACGGCGCCAGCGCGGCTTGAGCGTAACCGACGTAACGAGGATCGCCCTCGGCGCGGCCGATCGCCAGATTGCGGCGAGCGACCTGGAGCGCCAGTTCCAGATCATCAGGTCGGTCCGCCAGTTCACG
>JAGRHQ010000108.1 GCA_020444905.1 Candidatus Competibacteraceae bacterium | reverse complement strand
AAAAGCTGGGCATTGATCTGGTCTGGTTCGGGATTTTAATGGGCGTGAACATGCAAACGTCGTTTATGCATCCGCCCTTCGGTTTCGCTCTGTTCTATCTGCGCAGCGTTGCGCCGCCGACGATTCGCACCACGGACATTTACTGGGGCGCGGCGCCGTTCGTAGTCATTCAGGTGATCATGGTGGCGTTAATCATCGCCTTCCCGTCGCTGGTGACGTTGGGGCTGGATCGTCCCACCCATACCGGCCAGCCCGCGCCGATTCAACTGCTGATGCCGCAGGATAACAACCGGGGCGGCGTCAACCGCGACGATGCAGCTGATCTCTTCCGACAACTCCAGCCGGCTGGACAGTAAACGCCCGCTGACCCTCGGCTGCCAAGTTTATCGAAGAAGTCGGATTCTGAAGATACGACCTTGAATAATGAAGCTATGAATTTGCGTGAGCCTGCAGCGCTTGCCAGCCACGATGACGCCCTGCCCGTTCTCCACAGCTTGGGGATGGTGACGGATCTGGACTGGCATTTTGCGCGCTTCATGGAGCGTTTGACCGGCGGTCCCTCTCCGGATCTGGCGCTGGCGGCGGCATTGGCCAGCCACGCGACCGGTCAGGGCGATATCTGCGTCAATCTGCGCCAATGGGCGCGACGCTGGCAGATTATGACCGACAAAGCGGAAGCGCCAGCCTCATTCACCTTGCCTCCCACCAATGAATGGCTGGACGCCTTGCGCGCTAGTCCAGTGGTTGGTCAACCCGGTCAACGTCAGCCCCTGGTGCTTGATTGGCGCGGTCGGTTATACCTCTACCGTTATTGGGAATATGAACAGCGCTTGGCTCGCGATCTGTTGCGACGCGCTAAAGAAGCGCCAGCGCCAGTGGATGAAACTCAACTACGCGCCGATCTTGATCGACTCTTCCCGCGTCACCCGACATTGACCGGGCCGGACTGGCAAAAGATCGCCGCCGTGGTGGCTGCGCTGAAACAGGTTTGCGTAATTTCCGGCGGTCCGGGCACCGGCAAAACCAGCACCGTCCTGCGCATTCTGGCGTTGTTGACCGGGCAGGCCGAGCGTCCGTTGCGCATTGCATTGGCCGCACCGACCGGCAAGGCAGCGGCGCGGATGCAGGAATCCATACGCGCCGCCAAGCCGGGACTCGGTTTGTCGGATGATCAGGCGGCGCAAATTCCCGAAGAGGCATCCACGCTGCATCGCTTGCTGGGCAGCCGGCCCGATTCCGTGTATTTCCGCTACAACAGCGATAATCCGTTGCCTCTGGATGTGCTGGTCGTGGATGAAGTGTCGATGGTCGGACTGGCGCTGCTGGCCAAGACCGTGGACGCGCTGCTGCCCTCGACGCGGCTGATTCTGCTGGGCGACAAGGATCAACTGGCTTCGGTGGAAGCGGGGTCGGTGCTTGGTGACCTCTGTACCGGCGCTGGACGATTTTCCCCCGAATTCCAAAACCGCCTGGCGACACTGACCGGCGAAGCGCTGCCGCGCGGCAAGGAATCGTCCTCCTCCCTGGTCGACGCCATTGTGTTGTTGCGGCACAGTTACCGATTCAGCGCCGCCAGTGGCATTGGCGCGCTGGCGCAGGCAGTGAACCGGGGCCGGGCAACAGAAATCGCGATGCTACTGGACGGTCGTTATGCAGACATTGACTGGCGCACCCTGGCGAGCGCAGAAGCATTGCCGGAGCAGTTGCAAGAACCGGTTGCCGCCGGATTCGCGCCCTATCTGGACGCGGTGCGGACTGACGCTGCTCCAGAAATAATCTTTGAACAATTTAACCGCTTTCGGGTGTTATGCGCGGTGCGGAGTGGACCGTTTGGAGTGGAGGCGCTGAACCCTTTGTGTGAACAGATATTACAGAGTCGAAAGCTGATCGATGCCCGACAGACCTGGTATCCGGGCCGGCCAGTCATGGTGATCCGCAATGATTACAACCTGCGCCTGTTTAACGGTGACATTGGCGTCACCCTGCCTGATGCGAAGGAACCGGAGCGGATGAAAGTATTCTTCCTGGGGAACGATGGCGCGCTGCGCAGTTTCGCGCCGGCGCGTTTGCCGGAGCATGAGACCGTGTACGCAATGACCGTGCATAAAAGTCAGGGGTCGGAATTTGAATGCGTGCTGGTCGTGACGCCAAATGAGCCGTCACCGGTATTAAGCCGCGAACTGATTTATACGGCCTTGACCCGGGCCAAACAGCAAGCCGTATTTTATGGCGCGCCGGAGGTGTTTGAAGCAGCGGTGGAGCGGCGATTGCGGCGCTCGTCGGGGTTGCGGGATCGGTTGTGGCTGGAACGGCGCGGGAGCGAGCAATTCCAGCGCCGCAGAGCGGGCGATTCCGCAAACGCCTGATGGAGACTGGAAAGATGGACATTCAGTTCGAGAAAACGGATCAAACTGATAAGGGATATTTCTGGGAACTGTATGAGCTTTCGTACAGGACGGTGATTGAAGACCAGTTTGGCGGATGGAGCGAAAGTCAACAGCTTTGCGCATTCGATAGAAAGTGGCGTCAGCGGGGATTCAGAAAAATTATGCTGGACGGCCAGTTGGCTGGCGGTATTTGGTTAAAGGAATCAATCGATTATCATGAAATAACTGAGATACAGATCCATCCGGATTTTCAACATTGCGGAATTGGAAGCGCCATTCTCAAGCAAGAGATAGCGAAGGCAACAAAGCAAGGCAAGCCACTAAAATTAAGCGTTCTTTTCAAAAACCCGGCATATTTTCTTTACCAGAAGCTTGGATTCCAGGTCATATCACAAGATAATTTTCAGTATCACATGGAATTCAATTCACAAACATCGAAAACAAGGCTACTGGTGGGTAGTGTCTGAACGAGATCAGGATTCCAGACGGCTAAAAAACGCCTGCACCCGTTCCAGTTTCTTGGTGCGCGGCATCGGCGGCAGACTGTCCAGAAAAACTTGCCCGTAGGATTTGCTCAGCAACCGGGGATCGCCAAGCACCAGCACCCCCCGGTCGCTCACATCGCGGATCAAGCGACCGACGCCCTGTTTCAGAGTAATGACCGCCTGGGGTAACTGATAACTCATAAATGGATTCTCGCCGCGCTGACGCAGCGATTCGATGCGCGCCTGCATCACTGGATCGCCAGGCGAGGCGAACGGCAATCGGTCGATAATCACGCAGGACAACGCCTCGCCGCGCACATCCACCCCTTCCCAGAAGCTGGTCGTGCCCAGCAGCACGGCGTTACCCAGTTCCCGGAATTGTTGCAACAACGCCGCCTTGGGCAGTTGACCCTGCGCCAGCAGCGGATAGTCCACCCGCCCCGCCAGCCACTCCGCCGCCTCATGCAAGGCCCGGTAACTGGTGAATAACAGAAATGCCCGCCCCTGACTGGCCTCCAGCACCGGTAATACCGCCTCCAGGAGCGCGGTGGTATAGCGCGGCATCGCTGGATCGGGCAAATCCGGTGGGTGATATAGCAGGGCGTGACCAACGAAATCGAACGGACTGTCCAAGCAGAGCGCTGCATAGTCCGCCAAACCCAGCCGCGCCGCGAAATGGCCAAAACTCTGTCCTACCGCCAGGGTCGCCGAGGTAAAAACCCATGCGCCCGGTTGCGCCGTCATCCGTCCCTGGAAGGTCGGGGCAATATCCAGTGGCGTCAAGGTCAGCATCACCCCCCGTCCCCGCGTTTCGAACCAGCAGACGTTGCCGGGATCGCGATCAGTTCCCGTCAGCGTCTGCAACCGTTGCCCGAGATCGTCGCCGCGCCGACAGCAATTCTCCAGACCTTTGCCGCGCCCGGCGGCTTCGCGCAATGCGGCGCGCAGTGCATCCAGCTTCAAAGTCACCTCGGCAACCGCTTCCTGTACCGTTGATTCATCAGCCACTTCACGCCAGAGCGCCCGGCGATCGGTTGAACCCAGCGTCTGGCATAGAACGGCAAGGGCGATTTCCAGCGCCAGGGCGCGTTTACGCAACTCCGGAAAATCTGGCGCATCCCGAACCTGTTCCACCAGCGTATCCCGGGTCAGTTCCAGCAATTGCCGGCTACTCAACGACTGGCCAAAAAAGTGGCTGGCGATCTCCGGTAATTGATGCGCCTCGTCGAGAATAATGGCTTCTGCTCCAGGCAACAATTCCGCAAAGCCGGTTTCCTTAATCGCCATGTCGGCGAAAAACAGGTGATGGTTAATTACCAACACATCCGCCGCTTGCGCCTCGCGCCGCGCCTTGGCGAGAAAGCAGTCGCTCCAATCCGGACACTCCTGCCCCAGGCAGTTATCCGTGGTAGAAGTGACGCGCGGCCAGATGGGCGAGTTTTCCGGCACGTTGGAAACGTCGGCAATGTCGCCGCGCCGGGTGCGCCGCGCCCAGGTATGGATATGCCGTAGTTCCGCAACCTGTTCCTGGGAGGTCAACCGGCCTTCCTGTGCAGTCAAACGCAGGCGATACCGGCATAAATAATTCCCGCGCCCCTTGAGCAGCGCAACTTTCGCGGGACTTTTCAGCGCCCGACGCACTATGGGCAAATCGCGATGGTAGAGTTGATCCTGCAAATGGCGGGTGCCGGTGGAAATGATCACCCGTCTTCCGGACAGGAGCGCGGGCGCCAGATACGCATAGGTTTTGCCGGTGCCCGTACCCGCTTCAACGATCAGGGTCCCTCCTTCATTCAGGATGGCTTCCACAGCGGTGGCCATTTGTTGCTGTTGAAAGCGTGGCGCAAAGCCAGGCGCATGACGCGCCAGAGGGCCATCGGATCCCAACAGTTCAGCCATGTCCATTACAGTATTTCATCCGGTGATCGTCGCTCAGCGCGACAGCAGCGAAGCCTGCGCCTCGGCTTCTTCGGCGCCGGACTTGTTCCCACTGGCCTGGCGCGCGACCGAAATCAGTTTCCAGTTACGGGCCTGCAGCGCCCGATTGCCGCCCGCCAGATTATTGGATTTGCTGGCCAACGTCTCGGCTTGTTGATACTGACCCTGATGCAGGCGAATTTGCGCCAGATCATGCCAGATGCCCGCATTGCGCGGCTCGATGCGCAGCGCCCGCTCCAGGGCCGCGCCAGCCTTGTCCAACTGGTTGCCCTTGACGTATTTATCAGCGCTGTCCAGCAGGGCGACCACCGCCTGGTTGCCTTCGCGGGTAATCTCTGCCGGCGGTAATTCCGCGGGACGGGGCGGCGGCGCGGGCGGCTGGGGGGTAGGGGCTGGCGGCGGCGAGACCTCGGGCGCTTCCGGTTCTGGCTCGGGTTCGACGGGCGGCGCCAAGGCAACCGGCTTCTCCACCGGTTTCGGACGGGCTGGCTGCGAACTTACCGGACTGGATGGGGGCAGCGCGTCCGGCGCTGGTGTAGCTTCATAAAGCGCATCGGTATCCTGCTCGACACCTGGCGCGTCAGGGTAAGAGGGATAACTGGGCGAGGAGTAGGCCGCGCCGGGTGGATAGGCCGGTGACGGGTAGGCCGCGCCTGGCGTGGTTGGATAGGTCGGGTTCAACGACCCCGCGGGCGCCGCGCCATAGGCGTCTGGATAGGCCGGCGTCGGCGTCGGCGTCGGGTAAGGGGTTGGCGCAGATGGATAACGCTCAGCCGGATAGCGCGTCCCTGGATAGGGAGAAGCATATTCGCGGGGCGTCAACGGATCCTCGCGTGGCAATTGCCCGATTTCCACCGAAGGTTGAGGAGAGGGGGGAGCGGGTTGAGCAGGATAAGTTGGCGTCCGCGGGGCGCTGCGTGTGCTGCGATCAACGATCGGCGCCTTGGCGACCGGCTTGCTGGGCGATTGCAAATAAGGCGCCGCACAACCGGCGATTCCCACGATGAGCGCCAATAACCCTGTGCCAGGTTGTAAAAACCGATTCATCATTTTCCTCCATTGATTCGGCGGACGAACTGAGTGATACCAAACTTCAACAAAACCGATCATATAGTTAACTCTACCTTATTCCTGGTCTTGATGACCATGCAAAATGATTAAGTTAGAGTCGCTCCAGTACTTAGCCCTGATTGTACGCTTAATCGGTCAAATGACGGTAAACATCGGGTTGCACAATGAACTAAAGCGCCGGAGGTATGCAAAATACCGACGCCGATACACGAATCGTATTAAAATGCGCGGCGTTGTGGTTTTGCTTTATTCAGGCCAGGAGTGACCCGCGCATGATTGTTTCCGATACCGCCGCTGTACCCGAGATCACCAGCCTGCCGCTGGTTTATCGCGGCAAAGTCCGCGATTTGTACGCTGTGGATGACCAACATCTGTTGATGGTGGCCAGCGACCGCCTGTCGGCGTTTGATGTCATTTTGCCGACGGCGATTCCTGGCAAGGGCGCGGTGCTGACCGCGGTATCGAATTTCTGGTTTAAACGCACCCGGCGCATCGTTCCCAACCATCTGCAACTGGCCAGAAAGACCCTGGAGCAGGCGCTGCCGGATCCCGATGAGCGTCGGAACATCGCGGGTCGAACCGTGGTGGCGCGGTGGCTGCAATGTTTACCCGTGGAAGCGATTGTTCGCGGTTATCTCATCGGTTCGGGCTGGAAGGATTATCAGCAAAGCGGCATGGTCTGTGGGATTCGCCTGCCTGACCAGTTGCAGTTGGCGGATCGGTTGCCGGAGCCGATCTTTACCCCCTCTACCAAAGCGGCGCTGGGCGAGCATGACGAGAATGTGAACTTTGACCATGTCGTAGCTAAAATCGGGGAGGATTTAGCAGAACAGATGCGGGAGATCAGCCTGCGGCTCTATCGGGAAGCCGCCGACTACGCCCTAGCGCGAGGCATTATCATTGCTGACACCAAGTTTGAATTCGGGCTGGACGAGTATGGGAGTCTGGTCTTGATGGACGAGGCGCTCACCCCGGATTCCTCCCGCTTCTGGCCGGCAGATCAATATCAACCGGGCGTCAATCCCCCCAGTTTCGACAAGCAGTTCGTGCGCGATTATCTAGAAACGCTGGATTGGGACAAGCAACCGCCTGGACCGGAACTGCCGCCGGAGATTGTCCAGAAGACGGTCGCCAAGTACCGCGAAGCGCTGGAGCGGTTGACCGGCCAGTAATTTTTCATCCCACTGGCTTTCCTCATTCTTGTTTATCGCCTAATGGCTCCCTGCCTGTAGAACCGCTCCGAACTGTTATGCCGCGTCTTGCCGCCCTGGCCGATCTTCCCGCTCTGCTAACGATTGAAAACCGCTGTTTTCACTCAGACCGGCTTTCGCGCCGCAGCTTCCGTCATCTACTGACCCGTGGTCACGCGACCACCCTGGTCGAGGAAGAAGCGGAGCAGATTTGCGGCTATGTGCTGCTGCTGTTTTCACGCGGCGCTTCGATGGCCCGGCTGTACTCCATCGCCGTCCATCCGGATTTCGCCCGGCGCCGGATCGGCGACCGGTTGCTGGAAGCCGCTGAGGCGGCGGCGCTGGAACGGGACTGTGTATCGATGCGCCTCGAAGTGCGCCGTGACAATTCCCCTTCGCTGAACCTGTTTCGTCGTCACGGCTATCGTCAATTCAAGGAAGTGCTGGATTATTACGAAGACCACATGACGGCGCTGCGCTTCGAAAAGCGCCTGGTCCCGCAACTCCAGCTCGATCTGGTCAAAACACCGTATTACCAGCAAACTTTGGAGTTCACCTGCGGCCCGGCAGCGCTGATGATGGCCATGAAAGCCCTGGACCCAACGCTGGAGCTGAGCCGCAAACTGGAGCTGCGTCTGTGGCGCGAAGCGACGACGATTTTTATGACCTCCGGGCATGGCGGCTGCGGCCCCTACGGTCTGGCGCTGTCAGCTTACCGGCGCGGTTTCGATCTCGAAATTTACGTCAATGAAGATGGCGTTTTTCTGGTGGATTCGGTGCGCAACCCCGAGAAAAAGGAAGTCATGCGGCTGGTGCAGGAAGACTGGATTGAGGAATTGCGGCAACTACCGGTCGCCTTGCATTGCGGCAGCCTGAGCGTGGATGAACTGCGCCAGAAGTTTGAAGCCGGCGGTATTCCGCTGGTGCTGATCAGCTCCTACCGCATCTATGGCGAACGTTTCCCACACTGGGTCGTCGTTACCGGCTTCGATGACCATTATATCTACGTCCATGATCCACTGGTGGATGCCGAGAAAGGCGAAACCGTCACGGACTCCATCAACATGCCGATCCCTCACCGGGAGTTCCAGCGCATGGCCCGCTATGGCAAAGCCGCTCAGAAGGCGGTGCTAATTCTTTACCGTTCCCAACGCCGACCGGAACCGCCGGCGCTGTTTTAACCTCACACCCCCTGCTTTATCAGGACGTTTTACGCCGATGGCCGATCACATCATTTTGGTGGAAAATCCCACCGACTGGAAAAATCACTTCCCGAAACTGCCCGTGGTAGCCGCCAAGGATTATCTGGCTAAACCGGAATATTCTACGGGGCGCAGCCAGCGCGTGCTGAATCTCTGTCGCAGTTACCGCTATCTGAGCGTGGGTTACTACTGCTCCTTGCTGGCTGAAGCCCGCCACCACCGGGTGATTCCCAGCGTGCGCACCCTCAACGATCTCAGCCGCAAATCCATTTATAGTCTCGACATCGAGGATCTGGATGACCATGTTCAACAGGTGTTGGGCAAACCTCGCTCCGGATTCACCGCCACCGCTTTCGAACTGGACATTTTCTTCGGCCAATGCGTCGCCAAGGAGCTACAGGAACTGGCCCGGCAATTGTTCGATGCCTTCCGTTCGCCATTGTTGAGGGTAGAATTTCGCCGGCAAGGCAAATGGCGCATCGACACCGTCAAGGCCCTGCACCTGCACTCGCTGTCGGCGGAACAGGACGAAATGTTTTTGAGCGCCTTAACGACCTATCTCAGCCGGCGCTGGCGGCAACCCCGGGCGCGCAGCAATTATCGCTACGACTTGGCGGTGTTGCATAATCCCAAGGAAGACATGCCGCCCTCCAATCCCAAGGCTCTGCAATACTTTGTCAAGGCGGGGCGCGAGTGCAGCGTCAATGTCGAACTGATCGAGAAAAAGGATTATGGCCGGCTGGCCGAATTCGACGCTCTGTTCATCCGCGAAACGACCGGCATCGACCACTACACCTACCAGTTCGCCAAGAAGGCCGAGAGCGAGGGCATGGTGGTGATCGATGATCCCGACTCGATTCTTAAATGCACCAACAAGGTCTATCTGGACGAACTACTACGCACCCATCGGGTGCGCACCCCGAAAACCGTGATCGTTCGCCGCGATAATCTGGAACGAGTGGACAGTGAGATTCCCTATCCTATTGTGCTGAAAATTCCCGATGGCTCGTTCTCGCGTGGTGTCTTCAAGGTCAACGATCGCGCCGAACTGCTGGACATGGCCGGCAAACTGTTCAAATCGTCCGACTTGCTGTTAGCGCAGGAATTTCTTTACACCGAGTTTGATTGGCGGGTAGGGATTCTGAACAAAGTTCCCTTATTTGTCTGTCAATACTTTATGTCGAAAGAACACTGGCAGATTTACCATCACGAACCGGGCAAGGGTCGCGGCTTCCGCGAAGGCGAGGCCAAGACCTTCCGGGTCGAGAATGCGCCGGAAATCGTCGTCAAAAATGCGATGAAGGCGGCTAATCTGATCGGCAATGGCTTTTACGGCGTCGATTTGAAGCAAACTGCCAAGGGCGTCGTGGTGATCGAGGTCAACGACAACCCTAATCTCGATCATGGCATTGAGGATCTGGTGCTCAAGGAGGAATTGTATCGCCGGATCGTCGAGGACTTTGTCTGGCGGCTGGATCGGAAGAAGGGAAAGTGACGTCAATTCCCAATATTTATCCAGGCTGGATCCAAACATCCCGGACAAGCGCATAGACCCTATACCCACACTGCGGTAATATCCTGCTTCGTACCGTGGTCATCACGGAAGCTTGAGCCGATTCACTAACCAAGCATCACCGCAGTGGGTTTTGCAGAAGCCCCCATTTTTGGCCCGGCGGCGGCGCATGATCCGGTTCCAGCGCGACCGTGACGCCCTCTGGGCTGCCAACTCTTTTTATATCAACGATAAACCGATAATCGGGAGACTGCTTATGAGTACGGTAGGTGCCGTCGATCTCGGCAGACGCCGCTTTCTGACCGCCACGGCAACCGTGGTCGGCGGCGTAGGTGTGGCGTTCGTCGCTGTCCCCTTTCTAAAATCCTGGTCGCCCAGCGAGCGCGCTCAGGCCGCCGGCGCCCCGGTGGAAGCCGACATCAGCAAACTGGAAGACGGCGCCATGATGACCGTCGAGTGGCGTGGTAAACCGGTCTGGCTGCTGAAACGCACTAAACAGATGCTGGATGATTTGCCTACCTTAAATGGCGAGTTGGCCGATCCCCGCTCCGAGGTGGCCAGCCAGCAACCTAAATACGCACAGAATGCCTATCGCTCCATTAACCCAGCAACCCTGGTGCTGGTCGGCATCTGCACTCACCTTGGCTGTTCGCCGACCTTCCGTCCCGATGTGGCGCCCGCCGATCTGGGACCGGAATGGAAAGGCGGGTTCTTCTGTCCTTGCCACGGTTCGCGCTTTGATCTGGCCGGGCGGGTCTATAAGGGCGTCCCTGCCCCGACCAACCTGGTGGTGCCCTCCTACCGATATCTGAGCGAATCCCGTGTGTTAATCGGCGTTGACCCGGAGACTGCATAATGGCCAATACACAAGGTACGACCGGGCTGCTCGGCTGGATTGACGAGCGATTCCCGTTGACCAAGATGATGCGCGAGCATCTGACGGAATATTACGCGCCAAAGAACTTCAACTTCTGGTACTTCTTCGGCTCCCTGGCGCTGCTGGTGTTGGTTAACCAGATATTGACCGGCATCTGGCTCACCATGAACTACAAGCCCGCCGCCGCTGACGCCTTCGCCTCAGTGGAATACATCATGCGCGATGTCGATTGGGGTTGGCTGATTCGCTACATGCATTCCACCGGCGCATCGGCCTTCTTCATCGTCGTCTATCTGCACATGTTCCGCGCGCTGATTTATGGTTCGCACAAGAAACCGCGCGAGTTAATCTGGATCTTCGGCGTTATCATCTTTTTATGCCTCATGGCCGAAGCCTTCATGGGCTACCTGCTGCCCTGGGGCCAGATGTCCTACTGGGGCGCGCAGGTCATCATCAACCTATTCAGCGCGATTCCCGGTATCGGTCCCGATCTGTCTATCTGGATTCGCGGCGACTATGTGGTGTCTGACGCCACTTTGAACCGCTTCTTCTCGCTGCATGTCATTGCCGTGCCGCTGGTGCTGGTGGGCTTGGTGGTCGCCCACATCATCGCCCTGCACGAAGTCGGCTCCAACAATCCTGATGGCATCGAGATCAAGAAAGTCAAAGGCCCGGATGGCATCCCGCTGGATGGCATCCCCTTCCATCCGTACTACACCGTCAAGGATCTGGTCGGCGTGGTGGTTTTCCTGATTTTCTTCTCAGTCGTTATTTTCTTCATCCCTGAGATGGGCGGCTATTTCCTTGAACACCCGAACTTCGATCCGGCGGACCCATTGAAGACGCCGCCGCACATTGCGCCCGTCTGGTATTTTACCCCGTTTTACGCCATGTTGCGGGCAGTGCCCTCTTTCGCAGGTACGCAAGTCTGGGGGGTGCTGGTCATGGGAGGCGCCATTGTCATCCTGTTCTTCCTCCCTTGGTTGGATCGCAGTCCGGTAAAATCCATCCGTTATCGCGGTCTTGCCTTCAAACTCGTGTTAGCGGCGTTTGTGGTGTCGTTTCTGATCCTGGGCTATTTGGGCGCGTTGCCGACCACGCCCGCCCGCACCAGTCTGGCGCAACTTTGCACCTGCATTTACTTTGCCTTTTTCGCCGTGTTGCCG
>JAGRHQ010000107.1 GCA_020444905.1 Candidatus Competibacteraceae bacterium | reverse complement strand
GGAGATTATTTCCTCCAGCTTTGCCACGTTTGAAATCTGGTTCACGGTCGCCCTGCTCTATCTGCTGGTGACCTCGGTGTTATCGCAACTGCTCTTCTGGCTGGAGCGGAGGTTTGCCCGCAGTGATTGAAGTTAGAAACCTCATCAAGGTCTTCGAGGGTCGCGGCCAGGTGGTGCGCGCGGTGGATAACGTAACGACTCAGGTCGCCAGGGGCGAAGTCGTGGTGGTCATTGGCCCGTCCGGTTCGGGCAAATCGACGTTTCTACGCTGTCTGAACGGTCTGGAGGAATTTGACGACGGTCAGGTGATCATCGACGGCATTGACATTGCCAGCAGCGCCACCAACCTGAACGCAGTGCGCCGCGAGGTCGGAATGGTGTTCCAACACTTCAATCTGTTTCCGCATAAGACGGTGCTGGAAAATGTGACCCTGGCGCAGCGGGTGGTGCGCAAACGCAAGGCGGCGGAGGCCCAGGATAAGGCGATGGCCTTGCTGACCAAGGTCGGCATCGCTGAGAAAGCCAGTGAATACCCGTCCCGCCTGTCCGGGGGTCAACAACAACGGGTGGCCATTGCCCGCGCCCTGGCCATGGACCCCAAGGTCATGCTGTTTGACGAGCCGACCAGCGCCCTGGACCCGGAAATGGTGGGTGAAGTGCTGGATGTGATGAAGCAACTGGCCAGCGAAGGCATGACCATGGCGGTGGTGACCCACGAAATGGGCTTTGCTCGCGAGGTGGCGCAACGGGTGCTGTTCATGGACGCCGGCAAGGTGCTGGAAGACGCTCCGCCGGCGGAATTTTTCACTGCCCCCCGGGAACCACGGGCGCAGACGTTTTTGAAGCAGGTTCTATAGCATCGTTGCCCATTCAGCCAAACTCCAGCCGAAACCCGGCCTTTTTCAAATAGCGCGCCTCGCTGCTCAGATCGGCTCGGGTCAGGGGATTGGCATCGAGCCATTTCTCGGGAAAATGCAGCTCCAGCCGTTGCCGATCGACCTGCAGGTTCAACAGGGGCAATGCATGGCGGCTGCGGCCCCGGTGTAATACCACAGCCAAGCGCAGCAACACACATAACCGTTGAGCCAGCGGAGCGAATTCTCTAGGCAAGTGTTCAAACGCCTTTGCGGGAAATCCCCGCCGGTGGCGACGCACCAGTGTAGCCAACACCATTTGATCACTGCGGGAAAAACCGGGCAGATCCGCATGCTCCAGAATATAAGCGCCATGCTTATGATATTGGTCATGCGTCAACAGCAAGCCAATCTCGTGCAAACGGGCGGCCCATTCCAGATTATGCGCCAACTCTTCCCCGGTCAGGCGCCAGGCGTCTCGCACTTGATTTAGCAATATCCACGCCGTTGCGCTCACCCGTTCAGACTGCGCCTTGTCGAGATCGTAGCGGTCGATTACTGCGGCGATGGTGCGATCCCGCACGTCCTCATGGCGAATGCGGCCCAGCAAATCGTAAATCACTCCTTCCCGCAACGCCCCTTCGGACACTTCCATGCGTTCCACACCCAGCGCTTCGCATAATCCATGCAACACCACGAACCCGCCGGCGAAGACTTGGGCGCGGGCTGGCTCCAGTTGCCAGCGGGCAGACAGGGTCTCAACCCGACCGGCTTCCAGCAAGGCGGCGCGCAAACGCCGTAATGATTCCAGGGTAATGCCCTCATGGCTCCAGCTTTCTTTTTTCACAACCTCCTGGATCGCCTTGATCGTCCCTGATGCACCGGTTGCGACTTGCCAGCCCTGATCGCGGAATTCTTCGCACACCGGCTCCAACTTCAATTGCACCAGCAACTCCGCCTCGCGCATTCGCGACTCGGTGACTCGTCCTTTATCGAAGCAGGCGCGACTCAGACTGACGCAACCCATTTTCAAACTGGTCAGGTGATGGGAATCAAATTTCCTGCCAAGAATCAATTCGGTGCTGCCACCGCCAATATCCACCACCAGGCGCTGGCCTGGAACGTCAGCAACATTGTGAACAACGCCCAGATAGATCAGGCGCGCTTCTTCCTGACCGCTGATGGTTTCAATGCTATGTCCGAGGACTGCCTCAGCCCGAGCCAGAAACACGGCGCTGTTGCGCGCCTGACGCAGGGTATTGGTGCCAACGACGCGCAATTGCTCGGGCGGAATCTGCCGCAAACGCTGACCAAAGCGCGCCAAACAATCAAGGGCGCGTAGCTGCGCTTCTTCGGACAACCGGTTGCGGCTGTCCAGTCCTGCCGCCAACTGCACCATTTCTCGCAACCGATCCAGAATTTGCACCTGACCATTGTTGATCCGGGCGACGATCATGTGAAAGCTGTTGGAACCAAGGTCAATCGCAGCGACAATATCGGAAGACACAGGTTCATCCTTTCTTGAGTTTTAAGTTTTAAGTCTGCTTCAAGAATATCACCAGAATAGTCCAATCAGGTATACGGACGACAAGCCATAAAACCGTAGCGCCGGCGCTGGAACGGCGATAGCGGACTCTCAATGCGTCCGAGGGCGCGGGCAACGATCCCAGCCTGTTCAAACAGTTCAGCCTGCCGTTCAACTTCGCTCTCGCCTTGATTGATGACCAATAGGCGTCCTCCCGGCGCCAATAAAGTCCAAGCGTGATCCAGCAGGCGGCGCGGCATCAGGAATCGGACCGGCAGACCCCACTCCCGTAATGGTGCGGCGTGAAGAAAGGGCAGAAACCAGGTGATGAAACCATAGCCGTCATGCAGATCGAGTAAATTACCCGCCAGATACCGGCAGCCGGGCAGAGCATGGACGACCCATTCGCCGTGGGCGCGGCGCGTGGTCAGCGTCCAGTAGCGGCGATGGGCGTCCAGTTCCACGCCATCCCAGGGACCACCTGACCAAGCCTGCAAACCCGGCAGATAACAACCGTTTTTGCAGCCGATGTCCAGTCCGGGCCGCATCGCATCCGGCGAACCGGCATAGCGATCCAGCACATCCAGCACATACAGACTCTCCCGAAACCCCTGCGCATCACAGGCCCGTTCCCAACCTTTCAGGTCATAGCGGGCCGCCAGCGCATCGGCGACCGGGCGTACCGTAGACGGTAGGGTGTTCAACAGCGATGCTAGCGCGCGTGGCTGGCGCCAAACAGGCAGTGACCAGCACAAGATATTCCGTAACCGCCAGGCCAGCCAGCGCGCTTGTTCACAGGGTTTCAGAGAAACTTCGCTCCTTCGCATGGAAATTTATTCTTGCGGTTGAATACCCATTTGCGGCAAATTTCGTCCATTATTATAAATTCGCAACCCACTTTCACGAGGAGAAAACTCTTATGAACAGCTTCAATCGTCATGTCCTGAGCGCTGCGATCAGTGCAATCCTCTTGGGTCTGGGCGGCATGGCCCAGGCCAAAGATGTCATCAAGATCGCCGTGGCCGGTCCGATCACTGGCCCCGTCGCCCAGTACGGCGACATGCAAATGATGGGCGCTCAGATGGCGGTCGAGCAGCTCAACGCCAAGGGCGGCGTCGATGGCAAGCAACTGGAAGCCGTGCTCATCGACGATGTCTGCGAACCCAAGCAGGCGGTCGCCGTCGCTAACCAGATCGTCAATGACAAGATCAAATACGTGGTTGGCCATCTGTGTTCCGGCTCCACCCAGCCGGCTTCCAAGATCTATGAAGACGAAGGCATTCTGATGATCACCCCCGCGGCCACTAACCCGGCCATTACCCAACAGGGCTACAAGATGGTGTTCCGCACGATCGGCACCGATGATCAG
Source organism: Candidatus Competibacteraceae bacterium (assembly GCA_020444905.1). Classification (GTDB taxonomy): domain Bacteria; phylum Pseudomonadota; class Gammaproteobacteria; order Competibacterales; family Competibacteraceae; genus UBA2383. Next base: position 8,141 of record JAGRHQ010000107.1, on the reverse strand, counting down.
CAGGGTCCAACCGCAGGCGACTACATTGCTGATCAGATCAAGCCCAAACAGATGGCGGTAATCCATGACAAACAACAGTATGGCCAGGGGATTGCCGAGGAAGTCAAGAAAACAGTTGAAGCCAAGGGCGTCAAGGTAGCAATGTTCGAGGGTGTGAACAAGGGGCAAACCGACTTCTCCGCGCTCTGCACCAAGATGAAGAGCGAAAACATCGATTTCGTCTATTACGGCGGCTATCACCCGGAGCTGGGCCTGATTCTCCGTCAATGCCGGGAACAAGGGTTTGACGCCGGTTTTATGGGGCCGGAAGGCGTGGGCAACAAGGACATTAGCGCTATTGCCGGCCCGGCCTCGGAGGGACTGCTGGTCACGCTGCCCGCCGATTTTAGCGCTGACCCGGCTAACGCGGATCTGGTCAAAGCGTTCAAAGAAAAAAACCAGGACCCCAGCGGCCCATTTGTCATGCCCGCCTATTCAGCGGTGCAAATTATTGCGGATGCTATCAAAGGCGCGAAGACCGAAGACCCGGTCAAACTGGCGGATTATATCCATAAGCACAGCTTTAATACGCCAATCGGCAAGGTCGCTTTTAAGGAGAACGGTGACCTGAAAGAATTCCAGTTCGTAGTCTTCGAATGGCATGCCGACGCGACCAAGACGCCGGTGAAGTAAGGCATCAAGCTCCAGGTAAAGAGATTCCAGGCTCCAGGGATCAGGTTCCAGGTAAGAAGACTACCCCCTGATCTCTGCCCCCCTGATCCCTGTCCCTCTGATCCCTGATTCCTCTGTCCCATGCTCGAATTCTCTCAGCAGATCATCAACGGCCTGACCTTGGGCAGCATCTATGCGCTGATCGCCATCGGCTACACCATGGTGTACGGCATCATTGGCATGATCAATTTCGCCCACGGCGAAATTTATATGATCAGCGCTTACATCGGGTTGATTACCATTACCGCGCTCACGGTGCAATTCGGCGTGGAAAACGTCCCTTTGATTCTGCTGTTCACGCTGGCGGTCAGCATCCTGATCACCAGCGCGTATGGCTGGACCATCGAACGGGTCGCTTACCGTCCACTGCGCGGCAGCCCCCGCCTGATACCACTAATCTCGGCCATCGGCATGTCGATCTTTTTGCAAAACTATGTGCAAATCGGCCAAGGCGCGCGGGATTTGTCCATGCAACCGCTGATCAGCGGCGGTTGGCGGTTCGGTCCCGAAGATGGATTTCAAGTCTATCTGTCCTACATGCAGGTGCTGATCGCGGTGGTGACGGTGCTCTTCATGACCGCGTTAACGCTGTTCATCGCCCGTTCGCGCCTGGGCCGGGCCTGCCGCGCCTGCTCCCAAGACCTGACGATGACGAATCTGCTGGGGATCGATACCAACCGGGTGATTTCCCTGACCTTCGTATTGGGCGCTGCTCTGGCGGCGGTGGCTGGCGTGCTGATCAGCCTGTATATCGGCAAAATCAATCCCTTCATTGGTTTTGAGGCTGGCATCAAAGCGTTTACCGCCGCCGTACTGGGCGGCATTGGCAGCATTCCCGGCGCAATGTTAGGCGGAGTGATCCTGGGGTTGGCGGAAAGCTTCGCGTCCGCCTATCTGCTCACGGAATATAAAGATGTGGTCGCTTTCAGTCTGCTGGTGCTGGTACTGCTGTTTCGTCCCACCGGCCTGTTGGGCAAACCCGAGATTGAGAAGGTATGAAACCGATGCCTCGACATTTATCCGAGGCGGCGCTGGTCGCTCTGCTGGCCGGACTGCTGACCGTGCCGATTCTGGGCATTCAAATTCAGGTCGAGGGCATCAATGTCTCCCTGGAAGGCGAACCTTGGCCGGTCGTGCTGGCCATGGTTGCGGTATTCGTAGCGCGGTTGTTGCAGGTTCCCCTAAAAGCAATCTCCAGTCTGGTTCACATAACTCACCGCCTGTCTCTACCCACGCATTTGCCAAAGGCATATTTTCTCGGGTTACTGGCCCTAGCGATCATTGCCGCCGCTATCTGGCCCTTCACGGCTTCCCGGGGTTCGGTGGACATCGCTACGCTGGCGCTGATCTACGTTATGCTGGGCCTGGGTTTGAATGTGGTTGTGGGCTTTGCCGGACTGCTGGATTTAGGCTACGTCGCTTTCTACGCCGTTGGCGCTTACGGCTATGCGTTGCTGTCGATGCATTTCGGCCTTTCCTTCTGGGAATGTCTACCGTTGTGCGTGATCATGGCGGCGATGACCGGTTGCTTGCTGGGCTTTCCGGTCTTGCGCCTGCGCGGTGATTACCTGGCCATCGTCACTCTGGGGTTTGGCGAGATCATTCGCCTGCTGCTGAATAATCTGGATGAACTGACCGGTGGCCCCGACGGGATCGGCAATATTCCCAAGCCGACGCTGTTCGGGCTGGAATTCGCCCGCCGCCCGAGCATTGAGGGTGGGACCACCTTTCATGAATTTTTCGGCCTGGACTACAGCGGCGCCGACACCGTGATTTTTCTTTACTTGGTGGCGCTGGTCATGACCTTGTTCATTTTGTACGTGATTAATCGACTGATTCGGATGCCGGTCGGACGGGCCTGGGAAGCCTTGCGGGAAGATGAGATCGCTTGCCGTTCGCTGGGTCTAAATCCAACCACCATTAAGCTGTCCGCCTTTGGTTTCGGCGCATCGACAGCGGGTTTCGCCGGGGCGTTCTTCGCCGCCCGGCAGGGGTTTATTAACCCGGAATCCTTCACTTTCATTGAATCCGCCATTGTCCTGGCCATTGTCGTGCTGGGCGGCATGGGTTCCCAGATTGGTGTGATTTTGGCCGCTATCGCCTTGACGGCGTTGCCGGAAATGGCCCGGCAATTCGCCGAATACCGCATGTTGATTTTCGGTCTGGTGCTGGTGCTAATGATGATCTGGCGACCCCAGGGCTTACTGCCTGCGACCCGGCCCCGGTTAGAATTGCCGGTGCGTGAGGAGGGGTCATCATGAGCGAACTTGCCTCTCGCACTATTTCCACCCCGGCGGTAGTGAATCGTCCTCTGCTGCAAGTTTGGGAGTTGAGTATGCGCTTCGGCGGGTTGCTGGCCGTGGACAAGGTCACTTTCGAAGTGCGTCCCCGCCAGATTTTTGCAGTCATTGGTCCCAATGGCGCGGGTAAGACAACCGTCTTCAACTGCATCGGCGGCTTTTACCGCCCCACTTCAGGAAGCGTGCTGCTCGACGGTCATTCCATTCAAGGCCAGCCCAGTCATCGCATTGCCCGGCTGGGATTGGTGCGCACTTTTCAAAACGTGCGCTTATTTAAGAATATGACCGTGGTAGAGAACCTGTTGATTTCCCAGCACACGCAACTGGAAACCGGTTTTTTGCAGGGCTTGTTTAAAACCCCCAAGTATCGTCGCGCCGAAACCAAGGCGCTGGAGCGAGCGGCGTTCTGGTTAGAGAAAGTGAACCTATTACCGGTCGCCAACCGGGAAGCGGGCAATCTGGCCTATGGGCAACAGCGGCGTCTGGAAATCGCCCGGTGCATGATCACTCAACCCAAGCTGTTGATGCTAGACGAACCGGCGGCGGGCCTGAATCCGCAGGAAACCCGTGATCTGGATCGGCTGATCAATGAGTTGCGCGCTGAGCATAACGTAGCGGTGCTGTTGATCGAACACGACATGAGCCTGGTGATGGGCATTTCCGACCAGATTCTAGTTATGGAGTACGGTCGTCCCATCGCTACCGGCGTTCCCGAGCAGATCCGCACTGATCCCCGAGTGATCAAGGCGTATCTGGGGGAAGAGTGAACACGCCGTGCCGTACCGGGAGCGCGCATTGCGGAAGGATCAATCACTCGTGTCAACCAGCGTTAGCATCGGCTATACGCGCACCGTCACGCGTTGCGTTAAACAAGCCCAAGCCCTCGAGCGAGCCGCTGGTAGCTATGTTCTTAAAGATATACCAGGCAAATTGGCCGTAAGCTACGGCTATGGAGGCACGCCGCCATTGGACCTCGAGACAGTTCGGGCTGCCAATCTTGGCCAGTATGAGAAGGCACGGTTATGTTACGTCGAGTATCGAGCACTTCTCGAGGCAGCAGTAGAAAAAATTGAGCCTGTTGAAAGCGCCGCCTAACATTCAAATCCAGCCGACTCTAAAAAGCGCTGCTTCGCTCCACTTTTTGCCGCCGCTGATTTGAGCGTAGGGGCGTAAAAGAAAATAGGGTGATCGGTGCCGCAGAAAATTCGTGATTTGCTAAAAGCTCTGAAAAGCGCTGGCTTCAAAGAAATCTCTGGGGCCGGTAAGGGATCTCACCGCAAGCTGGTTCACCCGAAATACTCTGGTGCGGTTACGGTGAGTGGAAATCCCAGTGATGACGCGAAACGCTACCAAGAAAAGCAAGTCGCGCAAGCAATCGAACAGGTGCGCAAATGAAAGACTTCGATAAATATCACAAATGGATAGAATGGAGTGAAAAAGATCAAGTATACATCGGAAAATGCCCAGATCTTATTACCGGCATACACGGAGATGATCCTCTTGTGCTGTACGCTGAGCTCTGTGAGGTAGTTGAGGACGTTATTCGCCACTTCAATGCAGAGGGTCGCGCGCTACCGCAACCAAAAGTCCGTCCTATGAGCGAGGTGGCATGAATCGCCCAACAAAGCCATAAATCTCGGACCTCAAGAAGCGCCGCTCCTTCGTCGCTCTGCTTTTTGCGTTCGGTTATGGCTGCCATTAGAGAGCATTATAAAGTATGCAAATGACTATTCCGGATGCGGTAATACAGTTCTATACAATATGTGTGCAGATGGGCCAGCGCATAAAGATATAGATACGGCAGCAATTCCCGGTCTCTTTCCTAACCTTTGATTAATAACGGTTTTTCCTATTGATTGCTCCATCTTATGATGGAGCAATCAATGAGTTGCGCGCTGAGCATAACGTAGCGGTGCTGCTGATCGAACATGACATGAGCCTGGTTATGGGCATTTCCGACCAGATTCTAGTTATGGAGTACGGTCGTCCCATCGCTACCGGCGTTCCTGAGCAAATCCGCACTGATCCCCAGGTGATCAAGGCATATCTGGGGGAAGAGTGAACACGCTGTTTTTCAGCGATTGTCTGGAGATTATCCAGGAGCCAGTTCCCACACGCTGGCCTGTCACTAGGGGTAATTTGACTCTTGAGGGGTCGGGGGATGTTGACCTCTTTCTTGTAGTATAACCAGCCGATTAGGCTGATATACGGAACTGTAAAATTATTCATTATAATAGAAAAAATGGCAACAGAACTTAATAAAAATCAGTGGATAGAAATTCTAAATAATAGAGACTTAACAAACGAGATAGATCTATCTATTTTTCAAGCCCTATATTCATTTGAAGGCCACCAAGCATATGCAGGCCAAATCGGTCTTTTGCTTGGATATAAGGGTAAAACTCCTCATAGCCCTCTAAATTCTGAAATAGGGCGCTACGCAAAAAGAATCGCAACTATTTACGACATTGAGTTCACTAAAAGAAGTAGCCGAAAGTTTAAATTCTGGGATTTATTTTTCAATGGATGGGATGAAGGAAAGTTTTTTGTTTGGCAACTTAAATCCGAACTCATAAATGCCTTGGAAGAATGCCAACTAACCGGAGAGTTTATTTCCGCTGATGAGTTCCCAAATGAGAAACTCAACAATCTGTCAGAAGGAATTAAAAAAACCGTTTTGGTAAATACATATGAAAGAAATTCAAAGGCGAGGCTACAATGCATCAAATACTGGAAACCAGTTTGTCGAGTCTGCGGTTTTGATTTTGGTTTAGCGTATGGAGATATTGGGATTGGTTATATCCATGTGCATCACATAGTTCCAGTGGCAAAAATTGGCAAATCGTATCAAGTTGACCCAATCAATGATTTAGTGCCAGTATGTCCAAACTGTCATTCTATGTTGCATACAAAGAATCCTCCTCTTAGTGTTGAGGAACTGAAGCAAATAATTAAAAATTGTTCTGGGATAAAAAGTTAAGCATAATATAATGTATACTCTCGAATATTCCCGCCATTCGCTCCTCACTCTGGGGCTGGCGAGTGATGCTTGTGTTCTCGCGGACGCTTCACGCCCGCGAGAATAGAGTTTATCATCCACGCTATGGAACATTTCGTCGCATATCACAGCGCCCAAAGAATGGGCTACGAATTGGAAACTTCCGACGAACTCTGCTTTTTCAGCCGAAAGCTTGGCCTTCTCAAGAAGGCTATCGGAAACACCGTATGGGTTATCCAAGGCATCCTTGACGGAAAGAAGACAGCTTTTTCTCTGTGCGGTGCTTACATCGCTGACCGCGTTGATATTGAAGATCCATCATCTGATCTTTACATCATTTCCGGTCATCGAGTGAAAGAATTTTCCCCACCTGTTCCTCTGAACGGTCTCAGTTGGTTTCCCACGCTTTTGAAATCTCAAAGCAATTTCAGTTTTGGCTTTAATCGCCTCAATGACGAAGTTGTTGTCCAAGCCCTTAACACCCTTCAGGTCAACAGCAATTTCTCTCCCTTTACTACACTCCCAGATGTTGATCTTCCTTCTGCTAGGACTGAAGGCGCTGCGCGCCTCGTATCTCATCTTCGCCGCGAACGAAATCGGACCATTGTCGAAGCAAAAAAAGCTGCAATCCTCAATGCAACTGGCCGTCTGTGCTGTGAAGTGTGTGGCTTCGATTTCTCGGCTACCTATGGCACCCTCGGAGACGGCTTCTGTGAGGTTCATCATCTAGTGCCGCTATCAGCAACATCGGAGTCTGTCATCACCAAGCTCGATGATTTGGCGGTCTTGTGCTCTAACTGCCATCGAATCATTCACCGCTCAACGCCCATGCTTTCGGTTGCAGAGTTATCCAAAGTGGTTAGCCGTGGCTGCTTCTAACCTCTCGGTCAACTGAACCGCACTAGGTTGAGCTTGCAGGTTCCCTCCGCACTTCATGCTCTGGCGGCCAGTTACCCCAAACATTTAGATAAGGGCATGTGGTGTTTTCAAGCATTGTTGAGGCTACTTAAAAATCTCCTCCACAGGTATTTCCATATTCAATATCCAATCAGTCAGAGTTCCAGAAGAATAGAAAACTGGTTTGTTAATATCATGAAAAATGACAATGGTTTTTACAGGAGGAATGACCATCCAGCAGGACTTAATACCAGCCCTTAAATAAACCTCGATTTTTTCAGTAACTTCATTAACTCCTTGCTTTGGTGATAATATTTCTACCACCATTAATGGCCTTTCATCTGCTTTCACCTTGTCATGTAAAAAATCAATTTCCTTTTTTCATAGACGGCAATATCAGGGATATAATCATTACCGTCAATGTCCAGAGTGATTTCAATATGGAAATTGAATTTTTCCTCATGATCAAGAAGCCTGGCAATACGATAGGCGAGATAGGAGTGGTTGTAAGATGGCGACATTTCTCAAGCCACTCCCGCTAACGCCTCGGCATATCGCTGTAAATCCGCTTCAGTCCGGGTCTCGGTTGCGCAAACCAGCAACGCATGGCCCAATTCAGGATATTCATTACTCAGATCGAACCCACCGAGAATGCCGCGCGCCAGCAATCCCTCCAGCACTTCGCCAGCCGGACGCGGCAACTTCAATACCGCTTCGTGGAAGACCGGACGGTTAAATGCTTGACTAACGCCTGGAATCACCGTCAATTGTTCCATCAGCTTGCGGGTATTCGCATGACAGGCCGCAGCGACCTGCTCCAATCCATGCGGGCCGAGCAGCGACAGATACAATGTGGCGGCGGTAACCATCAAACCCTGATTCGTGCAAATATTGGAAGTCGCCTTGGAACGACGAATATGCTGCTCACGGGCCTGCAAGGTCAGGGTAAAACCGGTTTTTCCATCCAGATCCACGGTGCGTCCAACCAGACGGCCCGGCATCTGCCGCACCAGTTCTTTCCGGCAACACAGGAAGCCGAAGTAGGGGCCGCCTGAATTCAGTGGCGCGCCGAATGGCTGACCGTCGCCGCAAGCGATGTCGGCGCCGGCGTGACCCCATTCGCCCGGCGGCTTGAGCACCGCCAGCGCCGTAGGATTGACGACCGCCACCGCCAGCGCATCATGGCGATGCGCCCAATCGGTCAATGCGTCAACGTCTTCCAGCACCCCAAAGAA
>JAGRHQ010000106.1 GCA_020444905.1 Candidatus Competibacteraceae bacterium | reverse complement strand
CTTCGGATATCTTTGCCAAAGCCGACATGATCGTGAAGGTCAAGGAACCGCAGGCGGTCGAGCGCCAGATGCTGCGTCCCGGCCAAGTCCTGTTCACCTATCTGCATCTCGCCCCCGATCCGGATCAGACGCGCGATCTGGTCAACAGCGGCGCAATCTGTATCGCTTACGAAACTGTGACCGATGGCCGGGGCGGACTGCCGCTGCTGGCGCCGATGTCCCAGGTCGCGGGTCGGCTGTCAATTCAGGCCGGCGCGGTGGCGCTAGAACGAGCCAAGGGTGGGCGCGGTATCCTGCTGGGTGGTGTCCCTGGCGTGGCGCCGGCCAAGGTGGTGGTCATCGGCGGCGGCGTGGTCGGTGAAAACGCTATCTACATGGCGCTGGGCATGGCCGCTGATGTGACTGTCCTCGACCGGAATGTCAGCGTACTGGCGCGCTTGGCGCGCCGCTTCGGCGCGGCGCTCAAAACCGTATATTCCACCCGGGCGGCGCTGGAAGAGTATGTGCTGCAAGCCGATTTGGTCGTCGGCGGCGTTCTGGTCGCCGGCGCGGAAGCGCCCAAACTGGTGACCCGCGATCTGGTGCGGCGGATGAAACCCGGTGCGGTGTTGGTGGACGTTGCTATCGATCAGGGGGGATGCTTCGAAACTTCACATCCTACCACTCATGCCGAGCCGACCTATGTGGTCGACGGAGTCGTGCATTACTGCGTCGCCAATATGCCGGGAGCGGTGCCCAACACATCGACTTACGCCCTCAACAACGTCACCCTGCCCTACGCCTTGGCGCTGGCTGACAAGGGCTATAAAAAGGCGTTGCTGGATAATCCCAATTTCCTGGAAGGTCTCAATGTCTGCCAGGGCAAGGTTACCTATAAGGCGGTTGCCGACGAACTCGGCTATGAGTACGTGGATCCGCGCGTTGCGCTCACTGGTTGAATCCATCCTGACGCTATTGTCGACTTCGGCATGACTTCAAATCAAGATGCTGGAAGAAAAGGGGATTTTTGAATGAATACAGTGATTGACTTTTTGAATACGATTTTTTGGGGCTATGTGCTGATCTACGGCCTGCTGGCGGTCGGCATCTTCTTTACTGTGTATCTGGGCTTTATCCAGTTCCGTCACTTTGGCAAATTTTTCACTTCGGTGCTCAATTCCCGCACCAACGACAGTTCTGGTATTTCACCGTTTCAGGCTCTTTGCACCAGCCTGGCCTCACGGGTCGGCACTGGCAATCTGGCTGGCGTGGCCGTGGCCATTTATCTGGGCGGTCCCGGCGCGATTTTCTGGATGTGGATCGTCGCCCTGCTGGGTATGGCGACCGGTTATGCAGAAAGCCTGCTGGCGCAACTCTACAAGGTCCGCGATCACGAAGGCCGCTATCGGGGCGGGCCGGCTTATTACATCTCACGGGGACTGGGCCAGCGCTGGCTGGGCGGCGTCTTCGCGATATGCCTGATCATCTCCTTTGGCCTGGTGTTCAATGCGGTCCAGGCTAACTCCATCGCCGAAGCCATGCACGGAGCGTTTGGCGTACCCACGATAGCGTCCGGCATCGCCTTGGTATTGCTGGCTGGCGTGATTATCTTCGGCGGCATCCGCTCCATCGCCCGTTTCGCTGAGATCGTGGTGCCTTTCATGGCGGCCATTTATCTGTTGGTGGCGATCTATGTGCTGGCGACCCACATCGCGCAAGTGCCCGACATGCTGCTACACATCGTGCGCAGCGCGTTCGGTTTAGAACAGGCAGTGGGCGGCGCCGTGGGCTACGCCATCGGCCAGGCCATGCTCAATGGCATCAAGCGCGGTCTGTTCTCCAACGAGGCCGGGATGGGTAGCGCGCCCAACATTGCCGCAACCGCGACGCCGCAACCGCACCACCCGGCTACGCAGGGCTTCGTGCAGGGACTTGGCCCCTTCATCGACACGATTCTGATCTGTACCGCTACAGCGGTTATGATTCTGCTGTCCGGCCAGTTCGAGCCTGGATCGGGCGTCACCGGGGTCAAGCTCACCCAGGCCGCCATGGAAAGCTATATGGGGCCTATTGGCAGCATTTTTGTAGCGGTCGCCATCTTCTTCTTCGCGTTCACTTCGATCGTAGGGAATTACTCCTATGCGGAAAACAGTATCTTCTTCCTGAGGCTTGAAAGGCAGGGCGGCATCCTCGCGCTGCGGGTCGCCTGTCTGGGCATGGTGCTGTGGGGAACGATCAGCAAGCTGGACATCGTCTGGAACATGGCGGACGCAGCCATGGGGCTGATGGCCACGGTCAATCTGATTGGCATCATTGCGCTGGCCGGCGTGGTCAAACGGGTAACCGTCGATTATCTGCAACAGGTCAAGGCGGGTAAGGACCCGGTCTTTAATCCCGAAGAGCATCCGGAAATCGTCCATGGCGTCGATCACGAGATCTGGCTGCCCAAACCGGTGGTCGAAGGCGCGTCCGCGTGATGAGTAAGGCAACCGTCCATTACTCATAGGACTTACACGTTGACAGGAGACTGAAGTTGTGGATTAAGTTGCTCCAAGTTGGGGGTGAAGGTCTGGATAAAGCCAGCAGTCACTCTATTGCACAACTCGCGCTGTAGCTGTAAATGGTAACAGTAACAGCGGTTGAGTTTTCTATCGCTGGGGAAAGGACTCCCCAGTCACAGCCACTCTCGACCCGCCAATTGTCGTCATACCAAATACTGATACAATTGAGATTCGCATAACAACAAAACCGGAGGGCGGCGTGATGTCCGCAAATGAGAACAATAGTCGCCCATCAGCATTGATTATCGGCGCTATTGGTGTGGTCTTTGGCGATATTGGCACCAGCCCGCTTTATGCGCTCAAGGAGACCTTCGCCGGACACCACCCGATTGCGGTGGAGCCGGCTAGCGTTCTGGGTGTGTTGTCGCTGATCTTCTGGACCATTATGGCCCTGGTCACGTTGAAGTATGTGGTCATCATCATGCGCGCCGACAACCACGGCGAAGGCGGCAGCCTGGCCCTGCTGGCCCGCGTTACGGAGCTGACAAAGAACTCGCGCGCGACCTGGTTCGTCACCATGCTGGGCATCTTCGCCGCCGCGCTGTTTTATGGCGATAGCATGATCACGCCAGCCATTTCCGTGCTCAGCGCCGTCGAGGGACTGGAGGTGGTCGCGCCACATTTTAAAGAGTATGTGTTACCGGCTACCGCACTGATTCTGACCGGCCTGTTCTGGATTCAGCGGTATGGCACCGGCGCGGTCGGGCGCTTCTTTGGCCCGGTCATGTGCGCCTGGTTTGGTTTATTAGCGATCTTGGGGCTTATCCATATCTGGGAAGCACCGGACGTGCTGGCTGCCCTTAATCCCATTCATGCCATCGAGTTTCTGGTCCGGCACCCCTGGATCAGCTTCCTTGCGCTGGGCGCGATCGTGCTGGCGGTGACTGGCGGTGAAGCGCTGTACACCGATATGGGGCATTTCGGCAAATTTCCGATTCGCATCGCCTGGTTTGGCTTTGTGCTACCAGCGCTGGTGCTGAACTACTACGGTCAGGGTGCGCTGCTGCTCAAGGACCCTGCCGCCATTCAGAATCCGTTCTATCTGCTGGCCCCCGACTGGGCTTTAATCCCGATGGTGCTGTTGGCCACGGTGGCAACGGTGATCGCCTCGCAGGCGGTGATCTCCGGCGCTTTTTCGGTAGCGCGGCAAGCCATTCAGTTGGGCTATTTGCCGCGGATGAGAATTGTCCACACCTCCCATCAAGAGGCCGGTCAGATTTATGTCCCGTTCACCAACTGGACGCTCTATCTGGCTGTAATGGCACTGGTGTTCGGCTTTCAATCCTCCAGCAATCTGGCGGCGGCCTATGGCATTGCGGTGACTGGCACGATGATGATCGACACGATTCTGGTCGCATTTGTCGTGTTCCTCGCCTGGCGCTGGAACCCGTGGCTGGCCGCGCCCCTGCTTGGCGCGTTACTGTTGATCGATTTTGCCTTTTTCTCCGCCAACGCCATCAAACTGTTGCAGGGCGGTTGGTTCCCCGTGGTGGTCGCGCTGGCGTCCTTCACCACCCTGACCACCTGGCGGCGAGGCCGGCGACTGCTGTTCCAGGAGATGGGCAATCTGACCATGCCCCTCGATCAGTTCATCCGGTCCATCGAAAAAGCGGAGCTGCAACGAGTCAACAGTAACGCCGTTTATCTGACTAGCCGTCCCGAGGGCGTGCCTTCGGCGCTGTTGCACAATATTAAGCACAACGAAGTATTGCATGCCCGCAACATTTTGGTCACGGTGCAAACAGCTGAAACACCTTATGTGGCTGATGCCGACCGGCTCGAGGTCATCGATCTGGGTCATAGCTTTTACCGGGTGTTGGTGCATTATGGTTTCATGGACCAGCCGGACATTCCTAAAGCGCTGGAAATGTGTGGAGAGAAGGGGCTTGCGTTCGATCTCAACAAGACCTCGTTCTTCCTCAGCCGGGAAGTGGTGGTGCCCAAAATGACGCCACCCATGGTCTTGTGGCGCGAACTCTTTTTCATCTGGATGCTGCGCAACGCGCAAAGCGCCACCGACTTCTTCCGCATTCCCACCAACCGCGTGGTTGAACTGGGTACGCTGGTTGAGATTTAGAGGACATCCGGCACAAAAAAATGCTTAATAATTTAGATTCTGTAAATTATCGAGGTGTAGAGTAAACAAGCACGTTGTGGAGGGTATCATGGCCTACTCAGAAACTTCCGACGATTAAGACCTCGCTCCATGTCGATCAAGACGGGATCCTCCTCGGGTTCACTCTTGCCGGTGCGAATGTCCACGACAGTCGATGAGTGTCCTCCACGTTGGCAGCGGATGTCCTATCATGATCGGAAGCCACCCCGGAACAGCCCCAGCCCCTCTGCCTGGATAAGGGATACGATTATCCGCGTGTCGAAAAAGAATGGGTCGAGCATGCTTATATCCCGCATATTCGCCGTATCGGTGAAGAAAAGACCGCTGCCGGCGACAAAACCCATCCAGCGCGACGCTGGGTGGTTGAACGGACCTTGGCATAGCTAAAAGGGTTTCGTGCCATTCGGACTCGTTATTTTTTCCAAGTCAAGAATTACTTGGCCATGCTTCATCTGGCCTGTGCATTCATTATCTCCAGAAAACTCGCAGTCGTGAGGTATGGACAGAAAGTTGCGGATGAAGGCGAGCGTCGTCACAGTCGCGCGAGGTGATGCAGCTTTTTTCGGCTTAATCGACATAACCAGGAGTAATCGCTATGGCCCTCAGCAATAAAGCCCCATCGTTTTGGCTCATCAGCCTGATCTTCATGGCTACTCTTTCCATCCTGCCTGCCACCGGGCGGGCAGCGGCGCCCGTTTACACGGACAGTCTGGCGTCAGGTTGGGAAGACTGGTCGTGGGGAGAGTTCACCCGCAACTTCACGAACCCAACCCCCACACATAGTGGCAACGCTTCGATTGCGGTCACCTATACATCAGGTTGGAGCGGACTGCTATTAGGTCAAACCGCATCCATCGACATTATCGGCCTTGACACGCTGCGATTCTGGGCGCATGGCGGGACCAGCGGCGGTCAGCCTGTCGATATCATGGTGTGCATTGCCCCCCAGACCTGTATGCAGTATGGCCAGATCGCGTTGCAGGCCAACACCTGGACCCAAGTGGACGTACCAGTAACAGAACTCGGCAACAAGGTTTGGTCCATCACCTGGTTCAACAACAGCGACCACGCCCAGCCCACGTTTTATCTGGATGACATCGCGTTCGTTGCCTCGGGTACGCTGCCACCACCTCCCATAAGCGGCCCCGAGTTGAGTGTGGATGTCAGCACTGATCGGCATTCCATCAGCCCGTATATTTATGGGATGAATTATGGGGTGAGTTTTACCGATGAATCGCTTGAGGCACTGGCGGCTGAATTGCGCCTGCCGGTGCGGCGCTGGGGCGGCAATTCGGCTACCCGCTATAACTGGCAGAACGACACGCACAATACCGGTAGCGACTGGTATTTCGAAAACATCAGAGAGGACAATTCCAACCCTGGTGCTCTACCCAATGGGTCGGCAGCCGATCGTTTTATCGAACAAGACCGCCGAACGCAAAGCAAAACGCTGATGACGGCGCCGCTTATTGGCTGGACGCCCAAACGAAGGCTGGAAGATCATCCGTATGATTGCGGTTTCAGCACCGACAAGTACGGCGCCCAGCAGAGTACCGATCCATGGGATTCCAAATGTGGTAATGGCATTGGTACTAACGGTGTACCGATAACCGGCAATGATTCCCACGACACCAGTAGCGAAGTCACCCCCGATTTTGTCACCGAGTGGGTTCAGCACCTGATCGACCGTTATGGAACCGCCGACCAAGGCGGGGTGTTGTTCTATAACCTGGATAACGAACCGATGCTGTGGAACACCGCGCACCGCGATGTGCATCCACAGCCGGTCTCCTATGACGAAATCTGGAATCTTACCCGTGCTTATGCGGCGGCGATCAAGGCGACAGACCCCGGAGCTAAAACGCTCGGTCCGGTTGTGTGGGGCTGGATGGCGTACTTCTGGTCAGCCTTGGATGGGGTATCGAACAACAGCGATCGGTTGGCGCATGGCGATACCCCCTTTCTGGAGTGGTATCTACAACAAATGCGCGCCTATGAGCAGCAGCAGGGGGTGCGGATTCTGGATTACCTTGATGTGCATTTTTATCCACAGGCCAATGGGGTTTACAGTACGAGCGCGGGTGATGGCAACACCCAGGCCCTTCGTCTGCGCTCCACGCGGTCGTTGTGGGATCCCACTTACACGGATGAGAGCTGGATCGGCCAACCGGTCTACCTGATTCCCCGCTTGCGCGAATGGGTCGCCAACCATTATCCAGGTACCCAACTCGCCATCAGCGAGTACAACTGGGGAGCGCTAGGCTTCCTGAACGGCGCCTTGGCGCAAGCAGACATTCTAGGAATCTTCGGCCGTGAAAGGGTCGACCTGGCTACCCTGTGGGGTCCGCCAGAGTTCTCCCAGCCCGGAGCCATGGCGTTTCGGATGTACCGCAACTACGATGGCGTCGGCGACATGTTTGGCAATGTCAGTGTGCATGCGGCCAGCACCAACCAGGATCAACTGGCGATCTACGCCGCCGAACAAGGTCCGACGTTGACGCTGATGATCATCAACAAGACGAAGGACGCGCTGATCAGCACGGTCACGTTATCCGGATTCAACGCTGCCGCCGCAACCGGGAAGGTCTACCGCTATAGCGTCGCCAACCTGAACGCCATCGTTCGGGAAGCCGATCAAGTGGTGAGCGAAGCGGGATTCACGACTACTTTCCCTGCGTCCTCAATCACCCTTATCGCCGTCGCCGATCTCGCCGCCGCCGCCACTACACTGATCACCCACTACTACGTCTCCATTCTCGAACGGGAACCGGAACCGGACGGACTGGCGTTCTGGCAGGCACTGATAGCTGATACAGAGGCCCGGGGCGAGGATGTCAAGGATGTTTTTCGACGGATGGCGGACTTTTTCTTCAACAGCTCGGAATACGTTGCTCGGAACACGACCGATCGTCAGTTCATTACCAACCTGTATCTGACCTTCTTCCAGCGCGAGCCGGATGAGGAGGGACTGGCGTTCTGGCTGGATCGCCTGGCCCAAGGTGATCCCCGCAATAGCGTGATGACCTTCTTCCTGTATTCGCAGGAATTCCTGGACTTCATGCTCAAACTGGGATTCTGAGACGTTAGTCGCGTTGGATAACCTGACCCTGGAACGGATTGAATGCCGCTGCCCGATCATGGGCCTGTGGAAAGACGGCTTGATCGTGCTGCACGAGGGAACCCCCACACCGTGGGCAAGACCCAAGCGCAGCATAACCTGTTGCCGATTTCTGCAAGGCTGATTCAGGGCGAACCGCTGCGGGTAGTGGCCGAGCGGGTGGACATGACGGGCCGGACGCTGCGCGGGTGATGTTCGACTTTCAGGCGATCAAGCCCTCAAACTGTAGGTCTGACCAACCGGTTTGCCAGTTTATGAAAATATCCAAGGCATACGCCAAGACTTTTCGGGTGATCCGACGGGTCAAGCGCCAGGCATCCCGCGTCCGGATTTTCTCAATCAGGAGCGGCAACACATCGGAACCGGGTAATCACAATGACATTAGGATGATTTCAGCGCTGAGGCCGGTTCTTGCAGATCGGGATTTAGCATCTGCTTGAGCTTCAGGAATAGCCAAAATCCCTCCAACCCCTGTTACGCAGGGTATACCAAATAATCAATCCACCGTTGGTTGAGCCGAACGCCGGCGGTGGGGTTTTCGTTCCACCGCCGGTTCCCAATGATTGGAGCCTCTTTCGGTTTTAGGCTTTCCTGGCCGCTTCCGCTCAGGTTCGGCGCCATCCAACCGGCGGATATTCAACATCTGTTGCCGCACTCGCACCCGCTTGAGATGCCGGAAAATCTCCGGGGGCATCCCATCGGGGAGATCTACCGTGCTGTAGTCGTCATGAATCTCGATGCGTCCAATGTAGCGGCCCTCAATGCCCGCTTCGTTCGCAATAGCGCCCATGATGTTCTGCGGCGTGGCTCCATGTTCGCGGCCCACATCAATCCGGTAGCGAATCTTGTCAAAATCGGCGGTCTCGCGCGCAGGCCGCTCACCGCGAGGGGGACGCCCTTCGCGGGTGGCCCGTCCCGGCGGTCTCTCGCGCTCCTTCTCCGCATCCTTGGGAATCGCATCCTCAAACTGAAAGGGCCGGTCGCGTTGAGCCAGATAGGTCAGCGCCGCCGCAATGTCATGGGCGCTCATTTCCTGTTCCCGCTCGATTTCGATGATCAGTTCCTGGAAAAAACCCAGGTCCTGGCTATTGAACACTTCACCGACTTGCTGCTTAAACTGAGCCAGGCGGTGACCGGTAATCGCCTCAGGCGTCGGCAACGGCATGCGCTCAATCGGTTGCCGCGTCGCCTTTTCAATCGCGCGCAATAGGCGCAGTTCGCGAGGCGCGATAAACAAAATCGCGTCGCCCGCCCGCCCCGCCCGCCCCGTGCGGCCAATGCGATGAATATAGGCTTCGGTATCGTAGGGAATGTCGTAATTGATAACGTGGCTAATACGCTGCACATCCAGCCCACGCGCTGCGACGTCGGTGGCCACCACGATATCAAGATTGCCGCCGCGCAATTGCTCAATAGTTTTCTCGCGCAGGGCCTGGGTCATGTCGCCATGCAGGGCCGCGCTTGGATAACCACGCGCTTCCAGGCGCTCCGCCAGCTCGGTGGCGGCGATCTTGGTGCGCACGAAAATCAGAATCGCATCAGCGTCTTCGACTTCTAAAACCCGAGTCAAGGCATCGAGCTTGTGTTGAGCGCCGACCTGACAATAACGCTGCCGAACCGTGGCGACTGTAGCGGTGCGCGTTTCAATCTTGACTTCGCGGGGATCGCGCAAATGACGGTGCGCCACCCGGCGAATAGGTTCGGGCATGGTGGCCGAGAATAGCGCCACCTGCTTTTCTGCTGGCGTCTGTTCGAGAATCCAATCCACATCATCGATAAAACCCATGCGCAACATTTCATCCGCTTCATCCAGCACGACGGTGCGCAGCGCCGCCAAGGACAGGGTTTCCCGGCGCAGATGATCCATGACCCGGCCTGGTGTGCCGACGACAACATGTACGCCACGGCGCAGGTGACGGAGTTGCAGGCTCATGCTTTGGCCGCCATAAATCGGCAGCACATGAAAGCCTGGGATATGGCGAGCATAGCCCTGGAAGGCTTCCGCAACCTGAATGGCCAATTCACGAGTCGGCGTTAGCACCAGCGCCTGCGGCTCCCGGCTGCTTAAACTCAACTTTTCCAGGATGGGCAGGGCGAATGCCGCGGTCTTGCCGGTGCCGGTCTGAGCCTGGCCCAGTACATCGCAACCGTCCAGCATAGGGGGAATGGTTGCGGCCTGAATGGGGGAGGGCGCTTCGTAACCCAGTTCCTTGAGGGTTTCCAACAGAGGAGGGGACAGCGCGAGCTGTTCAAAATGTTCAATGAGAGATGACATGCAGCGTATTACCTGAATGAAAAAATCGGCGGCGCATCAAAACCAGCCGGCCTGAACGAAACTGAGGAATGGTACAACTTTTTTGATGGCGCTGTGAGGCGGGTTTTAGTTAGCCAAATTGGAGATTCAACCCGAGCAGACCACAATCCGGTGGCGGCGGCGAAATTTGCTGATAATGTGCCAGCGCCAGAGCAGGTGGGCAACGACAAAAGTCAGGGCGCTGGCCACCACCGCAGTCGTCATCGAACCCACGAACAACGGCCAACCGATCTCGCCGGCCCGGCGCAGCAATCCTTCCAGCGAAAGCTCGAAAGCCCAGTCCAGCGGCGGTCGGCCCAAAATCCAGGCGCCTAACCGATAAGTGACGAACATGACCGGCGGAATCGTCAGTGGATTGGTAATCCAGACCATGGCGACCGCCACTGGCAAATTGAAGCGCATCAACGCAGCGGCAGTGGCGGCCAGCAACATTTGCCAGGGAACCGGAACGAACGCGAAAAACATACCGGCTGTTAATCCGCGCACGGTCGAGCGCCGACTAAAATGCCAAAGACGGGGATCGTGCAACAAGTCGCCAAGGAAGCGCAAATTCCTGTGCGTTCGCAACTGATGGCAATCCGGTAAATAACGCTGTAGAAACGGCTTCATGGCGACGCTCGACCAGGAATTGGCGAAATGCCGGCTAATAGGACTGTGAACTCATCTGAAAATTCAGATGATACCCTCTGAAGATTAAACTGGTCTGTCCAGTATAGCCAATCCATCTACTACATTCGCGCGAATACTTGCCGGGTGGCGAGGACCGTAGCATCAATATCCTCCCCGGTATGCGCCGAGGACATAAACCCAGCCTCGAACGCGGACGGTGCGAAATAGACGCCTTCGGCCAACATGCCATGGAAGAAAGTCTTGAATCGCTGAATGTCGCAAGCCACTGCCTGAGCATAACTGGCGACGGGTTCGGTGGAAAAAAACAACCCGAACATTCCGCCAACATGATTCATGGTGAGCGGCACGCCGTTTTCACTGGCCGCCGCAGTCAACTCTTCGCACAATTGCTCGGTTTTGGCTGCAAGTTGGTCATGAAAACCGGGCATTGAAATCAAGTCCAGGGTCACCAGTCCGGCGGTCATGGCGACTGGATTGCCGGACAGGGTGCCAGCCTGGTAGATCGGCCCGAGCGGCGCCAGTTTTTCCATGATGTCCCGGCGACCGCCAAAGGCGCCCACCGGCATTCCGCCGCCAATGATTTTACCCAGCGTAGTCAGGTCCGGCTTGACCTTGTACAACTCCTGCGCGCCGCCACGCGCCACACGGAATCCTGTCATCACCTCGTCAAAAATCAGCACGGTTTGATAGCGGTCGCAAATCTGCCGCAATCCAGCCAGGAAGCCGTGCGTCGGAGGAATACAGTTCATATTGCCGGCTACCGGTTCAACAATCACCGCGGCGATTTCCTCGCCCATTTCGGAAAAGACCTGACGAACTTGCAGCAGATCGTTATAGGTCAGGGTCACGGTGTAAGCCGCTAACGCCGCAGGTACGCCCGGCGAGGTCGGTACGCCCAAGGTCAGCGCTCCGGAACCCGCCTTGACCAGCAGGGAATCGGAGTGGCCGTGGTAGCAGCCCTCAAACTTGACAATCCGGTTGCGTCCGGTGAACCCGCGCGCCAGGCGGATCGCGCTCATGGTCGCCTCGGTGCCGGAGTTGCACATCCGCACCAATTCCATGGAAGGCATCAATTCCTGAATCCGCGCAGCCATGACTGTTTCAATCTCGGTCGGCGCGCCGAAACTCAGGCCGCGACTAGCGGCTTCCCGCACGGCGCGGATCACCGCCGGATGAGCATGGCCGAGGATCATGGGTCCCCAGGAACCGACATAGTCGAGATAGCGTTTGTCATCTTCATCATACAGATAA
>JAGRHQ010000105.1 GCA_020444905.1 Candidatus Competibacteraceae bacterium | reverse complement strand
ATGCTAGCGCACAAGGGCTCCGAGGAAGGGATCATGGTCGCGGAGAATATCGCCGGTCAGCACGGACATCTGAACTATGACGCCATTCCCTGGGTGATTTACACCAATCCGGAAATCGCCTGGGTGGGCAAAACCGAGCAGGCGTTGAAGACCGAGGGTATTCCCTACAAGATTGGAACCTTCCCATTTAGCGCCAACGGGCGCGCCAAAGCGATGGAAGCCGCTACAGGCATGATCAAATTGCTAGCCCATGCGGAAACCGATACGCTGCTCGGTTGCCATATCATTGGCCCGTTTGCATCCGAGCTGGTTCAGGAAGCGGTGCTGGCGATGGAATTCCATGCAAGCAGTGAAGACTTGGCGCGCACCATTCACGGTCACCCGACCCTATACGAGGCGATGCATGAGGCGGCGCTGTCTGTGCATGGCCGCGCCTTGCACAAAATTAATACCTGATTTCAAGGTAACAAGCGTCATTCTTTTCGCTCCCCCTCCCCAGCGCAGGGGAGGGCATTCCACTAAAAATCATCGGGCGAAATATCGGTAACCTGCTGGGGTGTGCTTTCCGTTAGAGTCACAGGAGGGAAAAATCATGTTAAGTGGCAAGAATACCAAGCCGGTCGCCGTCGTCACCGGTGCAAATCGTGGATTAGGCTTAGAAACCGCACGGCAATTGGCAAAGCGCGATATTCAGGTGATCGTCACCAGCCGCAATGCCGGCAAAGGTGAAATGGCGATCGAGACCCTGCAGGCCGAAGGACTCGATGTCATGTTTCAGCCGCTGGATGTCACTTCGGAAAGCAGCATCGCTGAACTGGGCGCGTTTATTCATAGCCGTTGCGGTCGGGTGGATATCCTGGTGAATAACGCGGGCGTTTTTCTTGATATACACGGCTCGGAGGATACCGGCAACGCCAGTGTATTTAACGCCAGCCTGGAAACCCTGACCGCAACCCTTAAAACCAATGTATATGGTCCCCTGCTGTTGGCTCAGGAATTGACGCCACTGATGAAGCATCAACACTATGGCCGAATCGTCAACGTTTCCAGCGGCATGGGTCAGTTAAGCGATATGGAGGGGCGATCGCCAGCCTATCGGATTTCCAAAACGGCTTTGAATGCGCTAACCCGTATTCTGGCGGCGGAGACGCAAGGCTTTAATATCCTGGTCAATTCGGTTTGTCCCGGTTGGGTGCGCACCGACATGGGAGGCCCTAACGCCGAACGAGCCGTCGAGCAAGGCGCTTCGGGCATTGTCTGGGCCGCCACTCTGCCAAACGATGGACCGAATGGCGGTTTTTTCCGTGATGGGCAGCCGATCCCGTGGTAAAAAGCGCGCTTATTTTTCCCTCTCCCAGTCCGTTAATACTTGCTCCAATTCAATCAAACTGGCGATTTCCGCATCGGCGCGGGAACCGCCCGGCCAGTCCCGTCTGGTGCGATTGATCCAGATCGTGCGGAAACCGGCGCGGGCCGCGCCAAGGACATCATGTTCCGGATCGTCGCCAACATGGACAATTTGTTCAGGCTGCGCCGCCAACCGCTGGCGGGCCAGGTCGAACATCAACGGTTCCGGCTTGGCCGCGCCCACATCAATTGCATTCAGTGAAAACTTAAACAGGTCATGCAGGCCGATCAATCGTAGATCGGCGTTGCCGTTGGACAGCGAGGCCAGCGTGTAGCGCCGGCCCAGTCGCTCCAGTGCCGGGCGCACATCGGCAAACGGCTCCACGGCGTTGCGGGCGACAAAAAACACTGCAAACGCGCTGTCTACATCGAATTCCCCATAATCCGCCCGCTGCGCCGCCAGCCATAGCGCTTCTTTGCGTAAGCGGGTGCGGTCATAAGCAATCTCCGGCCAGACCGCGATCACCTCTTGCGACAACTCCCGCAACTCCAGTGGCGTAAACCGGTCCGTAATACGCGGATAACGAACCTTCAGCCAGTCGTGCAACCGTTCCTCCGCCCTTTCAACCACTGGCCAGATGTCCCACAGGGTGTCGTCCAGATCGAAGGTAATCGCTTTGATCATCTCAAACCAGTCGCTGAAAACCGCGATCCAGATCGTGCTGCAAATCCCCTAAGTCTTCCAGGCCCACGGAAACTCGCACCAGTCCCTCGCCAATCCCTGCGCGTTCACGCTCCTCCGGGGTCAAGCGGCCATGTGTTGTCGTCGCTGGATGCGTAATGGTTGTCTTGGCGTCGCCCAAATTGGCGGTGATCGAGATCAGTCGGGTATGGTCGATCAGCGTCCAGGCAGCCTCCCGCCCACCGCGCAGATCGAAGGAGACGATGCCGCCGAAAGCGCTCTGCTGTTGCTTCGCCAGTTCGTGCTGCGGATGCGAGGGTAGACCAGGGTAATAGACCCGCTCCACCGCCGGTTGCGTCTCCAGCCACTGCGCCAGATGCAAGGCCGACTCGCTGCACGCCAACATCCGCAGGCGCAAGGTTTCCAAACCCTTGAGGAATACCCAAGCGTTGAAGGGACTCATGGTGGGACCGGCGGTGCGCAGGAAGCCGTAGATGTCCACGCCGACGCGTTGTTGATCGCCAACCACTGCGCCGCCGACGCAGCGGCCCTGCCCATCCAGGTATTTAGTCGCGGAGTGAATCACCAGGTCCGCGCCGTGTTTGAAAGGCTGTTGCAAGGCCGGGGTGCAGAAGCAATTGTCCACCACCAACAGAATATTGTGGGAATGCGCAAGATCGGCCAGCGCCTGGATATCAGCTAGTTCCATCAGCGGATTGGACGGCGTTTCCAGATAGAACAACCGGGTTTCCGGGCGAATCGCCGCTTTCCAGGCGGATAAGTCGGAGAGCCGCACATAGGTCGTGGCGACGCCGAACTTGCTCAGATATTGATTGAACAGTGAAAGCGTGGTGCCAAACACGCCGCTGGCTGAGACGATATGGTCGCCGCTTTTCAACAAGGTTATGCAGGTCGCCAGGATCGCCGCCATGCCGGATGAGGTGGCAATGCAGGTTTCGCCGCCCTCCAACGCCGCCAGCCGTTCCTGGAACATGCGCACGGTGGGATTGGTGAAGCGGGAGTAGATATTGCCAGGCAGCGCGCCGCTGAACCGAGCGGCGGCTTCAGCGGCATTGGCAAATACGAAACTGGAGGTGGCGAAAATCGGTTCGGCATGTTCGCCCTCGGCAGTGCGTGCCTGGCCAGCGCGCACCGCGAGACTGGCGAAGCCCAGTTCTGGCGAGTCGTCAATATCCATTCTGTAACACTCAGGCGTTATTGTGCAGGTCGATGATGGCGCTGTTGGCGTTTTTCCGGGTGTGTTGCGCGCCATCGGAACGGTCGCGGGCCAGACAGTCCAGATAATTCCGGTCGATGTCGCCAGTGACATACTCGCCGGTAAAGCAGGAAGCATCAAACCGCTCTAGCGTGCGATTGCCGCGCCGCACCGCTTCTTCCAAATCCGGCAAATCTTGAAAAATCAGGTGGTCAGCGCCAATAGCCTGGGCGATTTCCTCTTCGGAGCGGCCATGGGCGATCAGTTCGCTGGCGGCGGGCATATCAATGCCATAGACGTTGGGATAGCGCACTGGCGGCGCGGCGGAAGCAAAGTAGACCCGCCGGGCGCCAGCGTCGCGCGCCATGCGGATAATTTCTCCGGAGGTGGTGCCGCGCACGATGGAGTCGTCCACCAGCATGACGTTTTTGCCGCGAAATTCGAGGTCAATGGCGTTCAGTTTCTGGCGCACCGATTTCTTGCGGGTCTTCTGGCCCGGCATGATGAAGGTGCGGGCGATGTAGCGATTCTTGATGAAGCCTTCCCGGTATTTGATGCCCAGGATCGAAGCCATTTGCAGGGCGGCAGTGCGGCTGGTGTCGGGAATCGGAATAACGACGTCAATATCTTGTTCCGGCCAGACCCGTAGGATTTTTTCCGCCAGATGTTCGCCCATGCGCAAACGGGCCTTGTGCACCGACACCTGATCAAGAATGGAGTCCGGACGGGCCAGATAGACGAACTCGAAGATGCAGGGCGAATAGCAAGGATGTTCGGCGCACTGGCGCGCATGCATCCGACCTTCCAGGTCGAACAATACGGCTTCGCCGGGCGCGACGTCGCGGATGCACTGGAAATCCAGGACATCCAGCGCCACGCTTTCCGATGCGACCATGTATTCCATGCCGTTTTCGGTTTCGCGGCGACCAAATACCAGGGGCCGGATGCCATAGGGATCGCGGAATGCGACCAGCCCGAAGCCGACGATCAGCGCCACAGCGGCGTAAGCGCCCCGCACCCGCCGGTGAACGGCGGCTACCGCTGCGAAAATATCCTCAGGATCAATTGACAAGGCGCTACGTTGCTGAAGTTCATGCGCCAGGACGTTCAGCAGGATTTCCGAATCGGAATGGGTGTTGATATGACGCCGGTCAGAGCGAAACAGCTCGTTCTTAAGTTGCACCGAGTTGGTGAGGTTGCCATTGTGCGCCAAGGTGATGCCAAACGGCGAGTTGACGTAAAACGGTTGCGCCTCGGCGGAATCAGCGCTGCCCGCCGTCGGGTAACGGACGTGGCCGATGCCAATGTTGCCATGCAGGTTGCGCATGTGGCGGGTGCGCACCACATCGCGGACCAGACCATTGTCCTTACGCAGATACAGGCGGCTGTCGTCACAAGTGACGATGCCGGCTGCGTCCTGGCCCCGATGCTGTAAAACGGTCAGACCGTCGAACAGACTTTGATTGACTGGACTCCGTCCGGCAATCCCGATGATTCCGCACATGGGTCATCCTCCTTCGCAAACCCGCTTATGATGGGAAGCGAATGTTTTGCGCCAGATCCGGTGGCAACACGCCCCGGAGCCAGAGCGCTCCTTCCTGGAAACGGCCTAGCAGCAGCGATTGTTGCCACCAGGAATCGTTAGGCAAGGGAGTCAGTCCTGCCGCCAACACCAGGACGACGATAACGGCCGCGCCGCGCGCCAGCCCAAAAGCCGTACCCAGCAGTCGGTCGGTGCCGGTCAGGCCGGTGTAATCGACCAGATAGGAAGAGACGATGCCGATCAACCCACCGATCAGCAGCGTAGCCAGAAACAGAATTCCGAAAGCCGCTGCGATCCGCAGCGATGGGAGTTCGATATAGGGCGCCAAATGGACGGCGCTATCCTCGGCGAATAGAAAAGCGATAGCGAAAGCGGCAATCCAGGTCGCCAGTGAAATCACCTCACGCAACAAACCGCGCCAGAGTCCAATGAGCATGGAAAGGGCGATAAGAAAGACGATCAGGTAATCAGCCCAGTTCATGGCTTTAGAGCGTAGTCATGTTGGTTGCGTTGCAAGCGGGATGCTCAAGCATTTAGAGGCAAGGATCGTTGAAGAACTTAGTCAGTATCTTAGCAAAGTGAGCTGCGTGTTGGAATAACATGCGAATCCGACGGCCCCTCCGAGGGGTGACATCCTCATCAAGGGTATTGGGATTCAAACGACACAAACGGTTACTCCAGGACAAACCTCAAGGAGTCCGTCGCATTGCTCGGGGTAATTGTGCTATGATCTGCTTCGTGTTTTGAAGAGGCCAAGCCTCTGTTTCAAGCGGCTGATAATATGCTAAGCCTTTAAAATGGTTATCGGAGAGGTGGCAGAGTGGTCGATTGCGACGGTCTTGAAAACCGTTGACCCGCGAGGGTCCGTGGGTTCGAATCCCACCCTCTCCGCCAAATTCCCGTCCATTGCGTTCCGGCGCTGATTCTCATCCCAATAGGGCGCCGCAATACCTCAGCTCTTATGCCTTGCCATACTTGAATCCGTTTCGATATCGATTACCTCGACCCTGTTCCTGCCACCCTCCTTGGCTTGGTACAGGGCCTTGTCAGCCAGCTTTATGAGATTCGCAGGCGCCAATCCACAAGCGACATTGCCATGATGTCGGCCAAGATTGCGCCAACAGACTTTCGCACGCTCGCATAAGGTCTGACTTGCAGCCGCTCCGACGCTGACAGTCACTCGCCCCACGATGTCGGAGTTTGCGTGGGCAATCTCCAGTTCCGACACCTGGGCGCGAACCGTCTCACCCAACGTCACGGCATGCTCCAACGGACAGCCAGGCAGTAGCATCACGAATTCTTCACCGCCATAGCGGGCGACTACGTCGCCTGGCCTCCGGGGCCTGGCGGCAAGACAATCGGCTACGGTACACAGACAATCATCGCCTGCTTGGTGACCGTGGGTATCGTTGTAGCGCTTGAAGTAGTCGATATCGAAGATCAGCAGTGACAGGGGATACTCATTCCGGCAGGCGCGCCACCATTCGTTATGTATTGCCTCGTCGAAGGCCCTGCGATTGGCAATGCCGGTTAGGCTATCGATCAAGCTGAGCATTCGCAACAGATCGGTTTGATGCTTGAGCGCCAGGTAGTTACTGACCCGCGCCTTCACCACCTGAGGATGTGGTGGCTTGTGGATAAAATCGAGCGCGCCCACCTTCAAGGCTCGAGCCTCTAACTCCACGTCGGTGTGAGCGGTGACGAACAGCACTGGCACATCGGACAGCAACGAATCGGCTTTGATCTCTTCGCATACGATGAATCCATGCCGGTCCGGCATCTCCAGATCTAACAGAATCAGGTCCGGGGCGACTGATTGGGCAAGCGGCAATGCGTCGGCGCCCCGGGTGGTGAAATGCACCTTGCCTGTTCCCTTGAGGATCTCGGCCAGCACCCGGATCGTGCCTGGATCATCGTCCACCAACAGGATGCGGGACTCCCTGGTGATTGTCTGTTGTTGTTTCATGATTGCGTTTCTATATCGGCCAGCATCTTTTCCACTTTAGAAAATTCGAGACAGTCCATGGCGGTGCGCAGATGTTGCGCCTGATCCACTCCGAGCCGCGCTCGAATGGCGGGGTACAAGGCATCGAACTGCTCCACAGCGGCCAGATCCCACTCTTTCAGGGCCTGCAACAGCGTTGCGATGGCATCTGTGTCAAGGTCAGAGGGCGTCCCATCGCCATCTCGGGGGCAAGCTCCGTCCACACCGCTCAGGTAGTTGCCAACGGCGGCGAACAGGCCCTGGAGCATCCGGTCCAGCCGCTGGAGTTCTTCGGCAATACCGGTATCGGTCCCGCTCTTGAGATCTCTCTCCAGGGTCAAGGCGAGGTCGGCAGTCTCCTGGGCGCCGATATTTCCCAATACCCCCCGCAGGGCGTGCAACCGGCTCGCCGCCTGGTCCCGCTGGCCTGCCGCCAAGGCCGCGCGCGCCATCTCGACGGCATCCCCCTGTTCCTCGGCCAGCAGCCGCAGCAAGGAATGGAACAGGTTGAGGTTTCCGCCCAGGCGTTGCAGGGCTTGCCGGCTGTCGATACCTGATATCCCGAGGTCGGGAACAGAGAGATCCGGGGCCGGGAGACGGGGACTCTCTAGCCGGTCCGCCTCGGTGCGCGGCTCGATCCATTGTAGCAAAGTGTCCAACAGGTCCTGCGGATCGATCGGCTTGGCCACGTGAGCGTTCATGCCGACTGCCTCGCAAGTGGCTCGATCCTCTTCAAAAACCGCAGCGGTCATGGCGATGATGGGAAGGCGATCGAATCCATGCTGGACCCGGATACGCCTACTGGCTTCCAAGCCGTCCATCTCCGGCATGTGCAAGTCCATCAGCACAGCATCGAAGACGCCTTCATCCAGACAGTCCAGGGCTTGTTTCCCGTTCCAGGCCGTGGTGACCACTAGTCCCATGCGTTCCAACATGTCGCGCGCCACGGTCTGATTGATGTCGTTGTCCTCTACCAGCAGCACATGGGCGCCACGGATCGGCGCGGCGCGCTCGGACAGACCCGCCTCAGTCTCCACCGCGGGCTCGCTCCGCGTACTACCACCCCGCGCATCCATGATAGCGTCAAACAGGCGTGACGGTGTTACCGGCTTGGTCAAGACGGCGGCCAATGGAAGCTCGCGTACTTCTCGCAGCAGTTGGTCCCGGCTGTAGGCCGTGATCATCATGACCACGGGCGCCTTCGGCAATACCCCGGCTGCTACCAGTTCATGCACCCGCCGCGCCACCGTCACGCCGTCCATTTGCGGCATCTTCCAATCCAGCAGAACCAGATCGAACGTCCAATCCGGACTCTCGCTGGCTTGCATTAGACGCTCCAGGGCTTCGTGGCCAGAAGCCGCTTCCGTTACCTCGAACTGCCAGGAACGCAAAATTTCTCTGAGCATCTCCCGCGACGTGTCCAGATCGTCGGCCACTAGTACGCGTGCGCCGTGCAATCCGGCGTGGGTGCGGTTGGCAAGGGGCGGCCCGGCCACGGGCAGGTCCAACACGAAGCTGAAACAGCTGCCCTGGCCCGGCTCACTATCCAAAATCAGCTCGCCTCCCATTCGTTGCACCAAATGCTTGGAGATGGCCAAGCCCAAGCCGGTGCCGCCGAAGCGCCGAGTGACCGAGCCGTCGGCCTGCTGGAAAGCCTCGAACAGGTGTTCCTGCTGCTCCAGACTAATGCCGATGCCGGTGTCGCGGACGGTAAATTGCAGCTCTGCAGATTCCTCCCCCTTGCTACTCGCTGAGAAAAGACGATTCACCTTGACGTGGATCTCGCCGGCCTCGGTAAACTTCACCGCGTTGCCGACCAGGTTGTTCATGACCTGTCCTAGCCGCAGCGGATCGCCCCGCAAGTACTGGGGCACGTCGGGCGCCAGCTCGAACACTAGCTCCACGCCCTTCTGCTCGGCCCCGATGCTAAACAAATCGGCCACGTTGTGCAGCATATCTTCCAAGTTGAAAGTCACGGAATCCAGTTCCAAACGCTCAGCCTCGATCTTAGAGAAGTCCAGGATGTCATTAATGATGAACAGCAGCGCCTTGGAAGAGGACTGAATCTTGGTCAGATACTCGCGCAGGCGGGCGGAGAGCCCGGGCAACCCCAATCCCAAGCCTGACAGGCCGATGATCGCGTTCATGGGCGTGCGGATCTCGTGGCTCATGTTAGCGATGAACTCGCTTTTGGCCCGGCTGGCAGAGTCGGCGGCCTCTTTGGCCGACCGCAGAGCCGATTCGGCCCGCTTGCGCTCGCTGATGTCCCGCCCGATTCCGAGAATGCTGAGGATTCTGCCATCGGCGCCCGTCACGGGAACTTTGCGGGTTTCTAGAAAGGCGCGGCGTCCATCTGACCGATAAACCACTTCTTCCTCGTTGACATACGCCTTGCCTGACTCAAGGGCGGCTCTATCGTTCTCCCGGAAGAAGTCCGCCAGCGATTCGGGAACAAAGTCGTAGTCAGTCTTGCCGACGATTTCGTTCTCTCGGGCGCCGAAGAAGGACTCGAATTCCCGGTTGCATGCCAGATACACTCCTTCTATGTCCTTGAGCCAGATCAAATCCGGTATGGTGTTCACCACGACCGAAAGGCGGTTTCTTGCCTCGCGCAGGTCCGCTTCCATTTTCTTGCGCTCCGAAATATTCCGTGACGAGGCATACAGACAAGAGCGACCACCCAGCTCGATTCCCTTGGCGTTGATCTCGACATCAAAGATTGAACCATCCTTTCGGCGGTGTTTGGTCTCGAAAGTGGCCGGTTCGCGAATGAGCTCTCGCATTCGGTTCGCCAGCTGGTCTCGCGAAAAATAGGCATCCCAGTCGGCAACGTGTAGCCGAGAGGTTTCTTCCGCCGTGTAACCCAGCATACGGGAGAAGGACTGGCTGAACTCAACCATATTGCCGTCTTCATCGAGGATATGAACGCCATCGCTGGCGGTGTCGAGCAGAGTTTGCAACCGGTCCGTAGTGTTCCGCTGTTGTGTGATGTCCTGAACCGTACCGATGCCTTCAATTGGACAGCCATGTGCGTCGAGTCGAATCTTGGCCCGCTCCCGGACCCACTTGACCTGCCCATCCACCACGATCCGGTGCTCGATATCGTAGGGTTCGCCGTGCAGCGCGGCCTGCCAGGCCGCCAGCACCGCTTTGCGGTCATTCTGGTGCAAAATATTGACAAACATCTTGATAGTGAGCGACGTATGGAGAGGAACGCCGAATATGCGATAGGTTTCCTCGGACCAACTCAGCTCGTTCGCGACGATATCCAGCCGCCAACTGCCCACATGGGCCACGGCTTGGGCCTGACGCAATTCCTCGCTGCTCCTGGTGAGCGCCTGTTCCGCACGTCTGCGCTCGCTGATGTCACGGAAAGATACAATAGCTCCGTCGATGACCCCTTGCTCCAGAATCGGTGTTATCAGGAGGCTTACGGGAAAAGATTGGCCATCCTTGTTTACGAATGAGTCTTCGACCTCCCGCGCTTGTCCGTCCCGCAAGGTTAGAAACACAGGGCATTCCTCGCTCGGATAGACCTCGCCATCCGGCCGGTGGGCATGGAACAGCTGATGCTGATTCTTTCCTATCACCTCCTCTTCGCTATAGCCCAGCAAAGCGAGCGCCGCGGGGTTGATGAAAATGCACAACTCGTCGCGGTCCGCGCCATAGACGCCTTCGCCGAGACTGGAAAGCAACAGCCGATCCCTGGCCGCCAACTGCCCAACTTCCTGTAGCGAGCGTTGCAGCCGGCTTCTGGACCGCTGTAAGCGTCGCCCGCCTATCCACAGGCTGACTACCCCGAGGACACCGATCACCCCGTGGCCGAGCAGCAGCTTGCGATGTTGATATTGCTCGATTTCCAGGAAGGGCGCGAAAGGCGCCGAGACGCTGATCCCGCCACGGATGTCCCCGCGCCGATACCCTTGCGCCTCGTGACATTTGAGGCAGGACGATTCCGTGATCAGGGGACGCATGAAACGCAAATAAACGTTGCTACCGAATGGCTCCAATGAGACCTTTTCTTCGACGCCCTGTTCAAAACTTTGCAGGGCCTGCCGCTCCCAAGCGTCGGGCGCGTTTTCGGGGCGAATGGACTTTAAGCTGGTGATATGACCCTGTACGCCGGAGCGCTCGGCGCCCAACTCATGCACTTGGCGGGTCATGTAGGCCGGGTTGATAAGAGTAAGAGGCGTACCCGAGGTGGTGATCACATCCCGCTCCTCGAGATAGGAGAGGTATGGATTGGGCGGGGTTTTAGCCGTTGGCGGCACATAAACGCCGCCGTGCATGGCGACCCAGCGGCGATAGGCCAAGTCCTTCTCGAAATAGGATTGCGCCGCGACGCGGGCGAGTTCGAAGACGGAGATTTCGGTCTGGCGCCAGCTCCATGCTAGCGAGATGGCGACAATCGCCGTCCACAGCGAGATCAGTCCCCACACAATACGCTCGTTCATTCGCAGGATTCCAAAGTTGTCCATTTCAGCATCTCGACGTGGCCCTTGGCGCGCCGCTTTATTACAATGAACTTTCTAATTCCAGCAGGTTGAATCCATGAAAACTGTTCTCGCCATTCGCCATGTTGCTTTCGAGGATTTAGGCAGTTTTGCGCCCATTTTAGTGGATCGTGGCTACGCGATCCAATATCTGGAAGCCGGTTGGGATGATTTAACCGCGCTCGATCCACTGGCCGCTGATTTACTGGTTGTCCTCGGCGGCCCGATCGGGGTGTACGAGGAAGAGGCGTA
Organism: Candidatus Competibacteraceae bacterium; assembly: GCA_020444905.1. Lineage (GTDB taxonomy): Bacteria > Pseudomonadota > Gammaproteobacteria > Competibacterales > Competibacteraceae > UBA2383. The sequence goes on along the minus strand of JAGRHQ010000105.1, from coordinate 454 downwards.
TCCCTTCATCCAAGACGAGCTACGCTTATTGCAAGCGCGTCTGAATGCGAAACGCCCGACGCTAGGCATCTGCTTAGGCTGTCAAATGATCGCGCGGGCTTTGGGTGCAAAGGTTTATCCAGGTGGTCGTAAAGAGATTGGCTGGAAACCGCTGGTCTTGACCGACGCAGGCCGCGTCAGTCCGCTGGTAGCGTTCGCCGATGGCGCGCCGGTGCTGCACTGGCACGGCGATACTTTCGATCTGCCGGAGGGCGCGACTTTGCTGGCGTCTACCGACATCTACCCACATCAAGCCTTTACGTGTGGAAATCAGGTATTAGCCCTACAGTTCCATATCGAGACCACAGAAAAAGGTCTGGAACGCTGGTTTATTGGCCATGCCTGCGAAATCGCCGGGACGCCGGGCTTGAAGGTCCCCATATTGCGTGCGGAAACTATGCGTTATGCGCCGGGA
>JAGRHQ010000104.1 GCA_020444905.1 Candidatus Competibacteraceae bacterium | reverse complement strand
CAACTTGCTGCGCAGTGGCATCGACATCGTCCACGGTGACGCAGACGCCCCAGGCGGGAGGCCGGTCGGCACTGGCCGAGGAGGAGGCCATCATCCCGCCGACCGCTTCACCGTCGACCTTCACCAGTGTGTAGGGCGCGCTGGCGCCGAGGAAATCTTCAAAGGTCCAGCCGAATAACGCACCGTAAAACGATCGGGCGGCGGCGACATCGGGGGTCATCAGTTCATTCCAGCTCAACGCGCCGTGTTTCATGAGGCGCTCGTTCATGGTCATCGCCTCATCGGGTTGGAAAGAGAGAAAGAGAGAAAGCACCCATTACGCATCAGGATGCAAGGCGTCCAGGCCACAGCCGGTGAATGTTCCAGCGCACCACGCCCCACACGGTGAACGCGGCGGCGGGATCGGGGCCGGGTGCGAGGGGCGCGTTTTGCGCCGGGTGCAGGACGCGCTGGCCTTGGGCATCACGGCCCACCCGCGCCAAGCCAAAATGACCGTCGCGGACCGCCACCACCAGGCTGCCGGTACTGGGCGCGGCGGTTCGATCCACGATGAGTAAATCCCCGTCTTGAATGCCTTGCTCCCGGAGTTCGTCCCCTTGAACCCGCATCAGGAACGTGGCCTCGGGATGGCGGATCAGGTGGGCGTCCAGGCTTAAATGACGTTCTACGCGGTCATCGGCCATGGCCGGCAGACCGGCCGATACCGGCGTGGCCAGCAACGGCCAGCCCCCGACCGGACTCGGATCAGTCTCCAGGTCCGCAAACCAGGCGGTCGGGAGTGTGGTGAAGGAGAGCGATTCAGCGACTGCAGCGCCCATGCGGGTTACCTCCGATAGTGGCGAATCAGACCGACCACCACCCCAAAGATCTGCAAACGATCGCCGGGGCGCAGGACCGGATAAGCGGGATTGGCGGGATGCAAGACAGCCTCACCGTCCTCCACCGCCAGGGTTTTCAGGGTGAACTCGTTATCGATGACCGCGATGACTGGATCGCCCGGGCGGGCGGGCGTGTCGCGCTCTACGACGGCGACATCGCCGGGATGAATGCCCGCCTCAATCATCGAATCGCCGGTAATCGGAATCAGCACGGTGCGCGAGGGATGGCGCACCAGCCAGGCGTCAATGGAACGGGCATCGCCACTGTCAGCGGTGGCCAAGGGCAGGCCGGCCGGCACGGGAACCTCGGCGTGGGGGCGCTCGAAAAAGGCGCCGGTCGGCGTCCAGCGCCGGTCGGGCGTCCGTGCGAGAAAACCCGCCGCCTGTAACCGGTGCAAGACCTTGGCGACGGCCGAGGGCGACGCGAGGCCCAACACGGCTTGCAGCGGGCTGTAGGCCGGCAGGCTGCGCCAGCGGGCATAATAGTCCTGCAATTTCGCCAGATAGGCGGCATCGTCCGGGGTTCGGGGCATGGCGGCGTCTGTTAGAGTATAAATGTACTCTTATCGTAGAAGACCCTACCCCGCCCGTCAAGCGGAAATCCGCGCGCGGTGGTCAGTGGGTGCGGCGGGACGGTGCCGGCAGCGTTTCGCGGCCTTCGATGGCTTCGATGATCGAGGCCAGTCGATGAGCGACATCGAGAGCGGTGGCCTGGCCGGTCAGAACGTGATCGCACAGCGCGCGCAAGACGATGGGCAGGTTGGCCAGTAGGACTTCGGCGGTGGGGTAGTCTTCGCCTTGGCGATGCTGACGCACCAGGGCAATCAGGGCGTCCGTGGTCGCGGTCTCGGGGTCGAGATCATCGACGGTCAGGCGGTGAGGCGCGGGATAGACAGGATCGGTCATGACGAAGGCGTCCAGGCGGAAAGGCGGGTTTGCGTTCCAGGCGACCGGCAGCGGGCCGCCCATAAAAAAACCCGGTGGAGTCCCCGGGCGATGGGGAGGGGCAACGTCCCCTCCAAAAGGTCTTCGTAATGAATGCATTTTTAGTCTAGCGGATTTCGTCCATTTGTCCAGGTGCGTTGCTTCTGTCACGAAGCCCGTCCAAGGTTTTCCACCCGGGCGCACCCGACATCCACATCCGCTACACTGAATAGATGTGCTTTTTTGGAGAAATGCGTGATACCGTTACCGGAACCCTGGCCACTGACTGCGCACACCGCGAATCTGCTCGGTTTGCCCCTATCCGCTGTGACCCCAACGGCCCCGCTCCTGGCTGGTGGCGACGGTGGGTTGTGGTTTGAACCGATGGAACCGATCGCCATCGGGCATGGGTTCACTGGGCAGCAGGGGTTTCCCGCCGCTTCGCTGGAGGATGCGTGGACGCAAGCGCAGCAGCAGACCGTAGATAACGCGAGCGACCGCCGACACGCTCATCTGTAGGCGTTGCAGGAAGCGTATGAAGACCCCGCCCCACCGGTTTGATGAAGCATGGATCGCCCAACGCCGCCCGCTGTGGGTGGCGCTCTCGGCGCTGTTTCTGGACACCGAGCTGACGCCGGCGGATGGGGCGCGGATCGCCCAGGTGATGACCGATTCCGGCCTGAGCCTCCCCGAGTTACGCGCGGTGTATGCGCGGGAAGTCGCCCCGGTCGTGTCGGCCAATCTGCGCATGACCGCCGGGGTGTGGAGCGGTTTTGATGAAGCGTGGCTGTGTACGCAGATCGTTCGTCATCTTCAGAAGGGTTCCTGGTGGACCCGTTTCATGCCCGAATGGGTACGGGCACCGGGCCTGGGCATGATCGAATCGCAATGGCATTGGCTCATTCATCAGGTCCAAATGAACCGATGAGGACCGTCTGGCGGGCGGTTTCTCGACGGATGCCCGATCCGGTTTTACCGGCTTGGCCGAGTCGGCCCGACCCGGGCGGTGTACGTGCGGCGGATAAGCGCCGGGTTCTGGAGAAACAGCGTATGTCCACGCTTGCGCTGCGCGTCATCGCTCTGCTGCTGGCGGCGGTCTTTGGTCTGGCCGGCTGCTCCCCGGTCACCGTACTCAACGGCTTAACCGCAGAGACCGGCTACGTCCAACACCCCACATTGCCCTATGCGAACGGCCCCCGTCATGCGCTGGATCTCTATCAGCCGCTCGGGTGCACCGACCCCGCGCCCGTCGTGGTGTTTTTCTACGGCGGGAGCTGGCGGAGCGGGGAACGCGCCGAGTACCGCTTTGCCGCTGCCGCGCTGGCGCAACAGGGGCTGCTGGTCATCGTCCCGGATTATCGCTTGTACCCGGAAGTGACCTATCCGGCATTTTTACAGGATGCGGCGCGCGCCGTGGTCTGGACGTTCCAGAATGCCGCAAATTATGGGGGCGATCCAGGCCGGATTTATGTGATGGGTCATAGCGCCGGGGCATACCTCGCCGCGATGCTGGCCTATGATGCGCGCTGGCTGGCGGCGGAACAGCATTCGCCCCAGGCATTGGCTGGTTTCATCGGCCTGGCGGGTCCCTATTCTTTCCTGCCGATTGAGGATCCGGAGGTCCAACCGATTTTTCATTGGCCCAAGACCGCGCCGGAGACCCAACCGCTGATGCACGTTACCGCCCACGCGCCCCGGACGTTGCTGATCAGCCCCGAACATGATCCTGTGGTGAATCCTGAACGCAACAGCGTCGCCCTGGCCGCGGCCTTGCAACGCGCGGGCGTTGCTGTCACGTTGAAACGCTATGAGGCCTTGAACCACGCGACGACGCTGGGCGCGCTGGCCTGGCCGTTGCGCGGGCTGGCTCCGGTATTGGACGATATCACGGCGTTTATCGCCGCCGTGCCGTGAAAGTGAGCACCGATGTCCGCACTGGAAACGCACCGCCAGGAACCGCTCAAACCACCCGAACCGCCGGTCGAAGGCTCCTGCTGCGGGCGTGGCTGTGAGTGGTGCGTCTGGGTGTGCTACGATCAGGCGTTGCGCCGCTATGAGGCGGCGCGGGCGAAAGAGCGGGAACCGCAGGACAGCTTCCAAGAGGCGGGCGTTAGTGGCGAAATGACTCAATCGCCGGAAACCGGCGTCTGAGCCTTTAGCAGCAGGTTGAACCACCGTTCTACCGCCCGTTCCGGTCGCTGATCCGCCGTGATCCAGGTTTCCAGAACGGTGAAATACGGCGCGGCGTGTAGCAAGGCCGCTAATCCTGCTTCATCCAGGTCGGTAAAGCGCCGGCCCTCCTGTTCCCGTTCGCCCGAACCGTATTTGAACGAGGCATAGAGAATCCCGCCCGGCTTGAGCGCGACTGCCAGCCGCTGCAGCACCTCCGGCAATTCCGGCCACGGCACATGCAACAGGCTGGCGCAGGCCCAAACGCCATCAAAGCTTGTCGGCCCGTCCAGGTCCTGAACGCGCAGCACCGGAACGGGGATGCCACAATGCTTGGATGCCCGCTTGGCTAACGTCGGAGCAGCGTCAAATGCCGTCACCACGTAACCGCGTTCCAGGAAAGCACGGGTATCCCGTCCAGACCCACAGCCGGCATCGAGAATCGCGCCGCCCGCCGGAATCCGAGCCAAAAAGGGTTCATACAGCGGCGACACGTCCAGCGCCACGGTGTCATCAAAGAACGCCTGGGCGTGGGCTTCGTAGTAAGCGATGGACACGGCGTCCGTCAAGTTATTGGGCATGGCGGCCTCTGCTACACTATCAGAATTTTAACGGACGCTCTGAACCCAACATGAGTTGTCCATCCATTGCCGAGAACTGCATGAACTACCCACAAGCTGCCGCCCTGGTCAGCGCCCTGGATCGCGTGGTCATCGCTACGCAGCCCGGCCCGATTCAAGAAGCCTTCAGCGCCCTGGTCTTCCTGGACGGCTGCTGGGTCGTGCGTCGCGCCGAACAATTCCTCGCTGAAACGCACCACGCTATCTATAAATCATTATCGGATCAGGGAGATGACCCGGCGCATCGGCTGACGATGGACGTGTTCTACACCAGTCTGCACGAGTACGCTCAGGACAAACCGGCTGATGTGGATCCGTCGGTCGAGCATGATATTCCCAACTGGATCGAAGGCAACGCAGCCGCCATCGCCTCAGCGAATATCCGCCGCATGGAAGCCGCGCTGCCCAGCGACGAAATCCCCGCGCACCGTGCGCTGATCGAATTTCATCAACATATCGACTTCGCCGCGTGCGAGGATGAACAGAACGCCGCCCTGCAACACGCCTGGTCAACGGTCGAAAAACGGATCGAGGCGTTTCTGGCCGAGACCCTGGATGCCACATAACACCCACAACCACCCGGAACCCCCTGAATGACCTTGGTCGACCCGCAGTCCTTGCCCCCCGCCGATCATTTGAACATTGGCGCGCTGGCCGGCCTGTTTCGCCATACCACAAACTCCTACAAATTTGTGTTCTTCCTGGCTCTGCTCGATTTGCTCAAGCGCCATCGGTTCGATGCTGAACGACCGTACACCTATGCAGAAATCACCATCGAGATGCTGGCCCTGGCCTGGTTCGCCCATACGTTCTTCAAGTTGTCGTTCGGGGCGCAGGACACCATTGCCAAAAAGCTGGATGCGTTGGAACTGCATTTCGCTCCGTCGGCCAACCGCTTTGTTCGTGACCGACAGGCGCTGCGCACTGAATTACAAAACACGGATCTGAAAGATGCCCGGCGTTTGATGGACTTCGTACCGTATCGTCTGCTGATTCCTTTTCTCGAACCGCAACTCAAGGGCGTTGACAAAGGTGCCTGGATGGTGTTCGAGCAGGCCCTGCCCAAAATCGCCAATACCCATTTTGCCACCGCCCGCCCGTTGTATCGCTTCGACAGCGACGACTACCGGGGCTGTACAGCGATTTTCCTGCATCCCGACTGGGCGGCCTATCTGGAAACCCATTTTCCGATCATCCAGGGCTGGGCCGCCTGGCACTGGCTCCACTACATGCAGCGGCGCAACCCGGCGACGCCGGCCTTGGCCAACAAACTATTCCCGCCCGCCCAACGCGAGTCGCTAACCCGACAAACCCGCTACTGGCGCGCTATCCTCACCGCCCCTGACCGCCCGGAATTGCGCTGCATCTACTCCGGAGAAGTCCTGACGGCGGAAAAATTCGCTCTCGATCACTATCTCCCCTGGTCTTTCGTCGTGCATGATCAGCTCTGGAACCTGATTCCGGCGCCGCCGGGCGTCAATTCCGCCAAGTCCAACCAACTCCCGAGTGCCGACTCCCTGCCTGCGTTCGTAGCCCTGCAACACCAGGGCCTGGTCATCGCCCAGCAGGTCTTACCCAAAGCTTCTTTCAGCACCTTCACCGAGGACTATCTGGCCGATCTGCATCTGCCGTCCCCCGAAGCCCTGCTGGACATGGATCAGCTTTATCCGGCTTACGAACAAAACCTGGGACCGTTGCTCACCTTGGCGGCGAATCAGGGTTTTACCCCCAACTGGCGCTATTCCCCCTGAGAACCTTCCATGCAAGAACGCTTACATGACGGGCGGATCCTGGTATTACCGCACCCGGTGCGCATCGACGCTGTGACCGGAGAACCCGCCGACACTGCACTGTTTGAACACTGGGGTATCCTGACCGAGTTGCGTCCGCATTTCATCGACGCGACAACCCCCACTGAGGCGATTATCAACCACGGACCTCAGATGCAGCAAATCTCCTTGGGACACCTAGCCATCCTGGGGGGGCAAAACATGGGTTCCTTCATGCTGACCATGAATCGCGCCCGCCTGCGCGCCCACGGCGATCCGATCCTGGAAGTAACCGCACCCTTGCAAGCCCTGCTGGCCGAGACCGACTTGCAGGAGGGCTTGCCCGTCTGTTTTTTCCGCAATCCCGACCTGACGATGGTGTACATCGCATTGGCCCGCCCCAGCCCCTTGCGCATCCCGCATCGTCTTTCCGGCTTGCACGAGTGTGAAGGAGCGTACATCGGCATGTACGATCTACCGCCTCATCATCCCATGCTCACCACCATCGGGCGTTACCGCGCCTTGCGCTTGGATCCGGGCCAGCCCACCCGTGCCATTGAGATCGTCCTGACCGGTTCGCCGGTGGGTAAAAAGGACGCGCTGGATGATGCCTCGCAGGATTTATTGTTGCTGGTTCAAAACGAGCACGAAGATCTGGCCTCCGTGCTGGAGCGCCATATCGCTTTTTACAACACGCCTGCCGCTTATAGCCAGCCGGGCATGGCTCCGCTCGATCCACATGAGGCGGGGATGATGAAGCCGGTCATCTACGAACTGGCCAAGGTGTTGCTCTATCTCAACCTGGCCGATGCCGAACGGACGCCGCAGCTTGAACGCACCCGCCTGGAACGACGCCTGCGCATGGGCGGAAAGCCGCTGTCCAGCAAGCGCCGTGAACGCCTGGCCCTGGTTTATGACCGCACCCTGATTGGCCCCTTGGCGATACCGGACGCCGCCCCGGTTGCTGCGGGTGAGAATGCCGAGCGCACCGTGCGCCCGCACTGGCGGCGCGGGCACTTCAAGCGCATTCGCTACGGTGAGGGCCACAGTCAGAGCCGGATTGACTGGATCCGCCCTACCCTGGTCAACGCTGCCGAGGCGTTCAAGGCGGCCACCGCCGGACCCGTCGCGTCGCCGCCGGAGGGCTAGCGATTCCGGCAATCGGGCGTCGCCATCCAGCCGTCCTGGAGCAGCGTCTCCGCAAAGGCGCGTTCATCGTCTGCCATCGCGGCGTACTGGCGGGCGGCGAACGTCGCCGCTTCCGGATCGCCCTGTCGGCCCGCCCACGTCCACCAGGCGTAGGCCATGAATGCATCCTGGGGAACGCCGTCCCCGGCGTCGTAGAGGACGCCCAGACTCGCTTGCGCGATGGCATATCCCTGACAGGCGGATGATCGTAGCCAGCGCAACATCACAGCCGGGTCCTCGTCGCCCAAGTGATAGTCCGCCATCGCAAATTGCGCGGCGGCCTCGCCGGCGGCGGCCTGGCGCTGGACTTCGGGGGAGGGTGGGACCAGGACGGGAATGATTTCCTGCTCTGGCTCCCCGCAGGCCACCAACAAGAGCGGGCACAGCCAGGCCATCCGGGCGAAGCCCGCGCGGCGCATCGTGTTCATGCAAAAGGCGAAAAGGCGGGCGGATCGCTGTCCGGCAAACCGGCATCCTGAACGATTTGGCTCCACAGGTCGGGCAGCGGCAGGCCGCGCTCCTGGCTCGCTTCGTCCAAACGGACAAAATCAGTGTCGATGAGAAATTGGCGCACGGCCTGTTCAATGGCGGCGCGGGTCTCGGGGGGCAGGTCTTCAAAGCGCATCCGGTGGTTCATGCTCATTCAATAATGGCGTCGGTGGTCGTCAGCTGGGGCGTTCTCGATGCGGTCGATCAACGCCGCTAACGCATCGGCGATCTGGCTGGTGTTCATCCGGCCGCCCAGGATCAGGTCGGCCAGGTCGTGCAACCGCTCGGGTAGCCGCTGAAGCCACCGTTCCCGGTTTTCATAGGGGATGCCCGCATGGCGGGCGTGGGCGTGGGCAATCAGGTCCTCGGTGGTGATCGACCGCGCCGGGGTCTGGCGGGGATCGATACGGTAATCAGCGGGATCTTCCATGGGGCAATCTTCCGGGTTAAGGCTTAGCCGGGCCGGGGCAGCGGGTTCGCTTCGCCCACCCGTTTGATGAAGGTTTCGATTTCGGTTTCCAGTTCAGCCCGCGCCTGGAGGCCCTGAATCCAGCGTTCGGGAATGGCCGGGAAGCCCACGCCCGCGCCCAGGATCGCCCCCAGCACCGCGCCGCGATGGCAATTATCGCCGCCGCCGTTGGCGTTGGCGATCAACGCCGCTTCGATGTCGTCGGCGTAGCGCGCCGCCAGATACAGAACGGCAGGGAACGACTGATCAATATAGCAGGCGGGACTGAGCATTTTTCCGATCACATCAAGATCGGATGACCGGTTCCGCAGGCTGCGTTCAACCACCGCCGTCGCCGGAAAACCCAACCGTTCGGCGGTCACGCAGGCCAGCGGCCCCAGCCGGTTTGCAGGTTCCTGGAGTACGTGCATCAGCAGCTCACCCAAGGCCACGGCGTAGCGTTCCAGCGTCACCGAGCGATGGGTCAGCCGTAAATGCGTCAATAGCGCGGTATGGATGACTGCCGCATCACCCTGGTCCAGGGTGGCGAACAAGACGGGCGGCAACCCGACCAGCCCACCGATCGAGGCCGTGTCATGCCCTTCCACCCCGGCGCAGCGTTCCGGCGGAAGGCCTTGGGCGTAGCGGGCGAAGAAATCCCGATGGTAGGACTCGGCGTAGGTGTCGTTGTGGCTCTCCGGCGCGGTCATAAAGGCGATGTAGTCGCGCAGGAAGTCCGCTGGCGCGTAATGACCGGCGGCGTTGATGGCGCGGATCAGCACCCGGACGCACAGCAGGTTCAGCGTGTTGTCGCCGGCGCGCAACCCGTGATGGTAGTGCTGGTGAGGCCGGCCCCAGAACGCCTTCTTGCCTTTGAGGATGACGCCGCCGATGACATCACCCGCCTGATCGCCACGTCCGGCTCGCCCGGTGCTGGCTCGGGTCATGATCGAGTTCGGGTGATGTTCCTTCGGCGCCTGGTAATCGCGGATCGTGCCATAATCGCGTTGCAGGGCGGCGATGTCGTAGTACCAGTGCGCCGGCATGGCCAGGGCGTCGCCGACAAACAAGCCCCACAACGCGCCCCGGAGGCGATCAGTAAGCGTCAAAGCAGACATGGTTTGGCCTCATCATGCGCTCTTTCACCCGAGCGGTGGTTCTCCCGTGTAGAATAGGACTACAGTCCAATCGCTCTGACTTGCGCAAGAAGGGCAATGTTCACCCCGGTGGGAGACGAAATATGGAATCCTTATCCGTTGCCAGCATCATGGCTTGGCATCAACAGAATCTGGATATGCAGGTCGGCATCAGCGTCCTGAAAAAGTCGATGGACGTACAGGCGGAGAGCGCCCTGTTCCTGTTGGAAAGTGTCGTCGCCCCGGTAGCGGCGGTTTCCACACCGGCGCTAGTGATTGACGGTTCATTAGGGCAGAATATTGATGTGCGGGTTTAAGCCGGATAAATTCCAGAGGAGTCAAGCTTCCCGGTGAGGTTTCAGGGACACCGATGAACGACCGATAAATGACCTTGATCGACCTGGAGCGGCGCGAGTTAGCACACAACCGGCAGCGGTTCTCACGAACGCCGTACCCCGGACTCTGTTTGATCAGCAGGCCGTGATGGAAGGATCGCCATGCGCATGAATGAATTTCGCCGATTGGCGGCAAAGATGGATCAGCACATGCAGCAACTTGCGGCCCAAGGGGTCAACGACGCGCCAGCCATCCTTCATCGCATGATGGGCTACGCGCCCGAGTTGCACCGGATTTGGGTCGGGACTACCGACGATCAACTCCTGGCGCTGTCCCGCGAATTCCCCGGTTTCTACCGCTATGCCCGCATCATGGAAGAAGCGTTTGAAGCCGAACGCCAGAAGAGCGCGCGGCCCTATGATGGCCTGGCCCCGCTATCCGAACCGCACAAGCAACAGGGAGCGGACTTGCTGACCACGGCGGCCACTCTGGAACGTGGCTATCAGGCGCTGCTGGGGAGCGGCAACCGGCAAGGCGTTCAGCATCAAGTTCGTGAGTTGGACAAGCTGCATCAGCAATGGCTTTCCGATCTGGAAAGTTTCAAAAGCATATTGCGCGCCCAGGGCGCGGAACCGAGAGCATTGGAGTACGTGAATGAAGCGTTCGGACACCTTGCTGAGCGCATCAAGCAACTTGCAGGCTGAAGTGGGCGTGATGGAATTTTCGGCGATTCCGACCTACAACCTCGTTACGCCGGTATGCCCGCAGTGTGGGGTACTTATGGTGCGACGGGTCGCACGGCAAGGCAAGAATGCGGGCCATGCGTTTTTGGATTGTTTGCAGTAATCGGTTTACTCGAGCATCCGGTCGATTTAAATTGGTCCGCGCCCTTAAAAAGCCTGACTTGATTACTGACTTGACCCGATTTGAAGCATTTCCAAGACTCTATGTCCAGATGCATCAGCTAAAGCGCGTGCGATATTGGGTAACTCAGAGATTGCTCTGCGAACATCATCCATCTCTATGGGCTTGTTAGACTCCGGCGCATCGATACGCAACAGATGGTCTCGACCAACTAACAGACCCGCCTGTCCCAAGGCGTTATGGGATTGTGCTTTCATTGCTGCTCTTTTGAAAGTTTTAGCCCAAAACAGGACGCCCCCGATACGTTGCACAGCCCCAAGACGAAAGGTTTCTTGTCCGCAGCCGAGGCTTAGAATATGCACCTGCCGGCGTTGGATGTCGAAGCACGCTAGAGCGTCAACTAAGCCGATCATGACTGGATTGTTGGCCCATATCCCGCCATCGACAAAGGCGTAACCATTTCTTTTCAAACCTGAATAATAGGTTGGTGCCGCTGCTGTGGAAAGAGCAACGTCGACAATTGTCTCGTGTTGATCGAGCTTGTAGTCGGGATGGTGCGGGGTTTTGAAAATATAGGGTTCACCATAGCGCCCTTCGAAGGCAGGGATGCAGAGGGGGATTTTGGAGGTACCAAATCGCTGCAATCCGAACTCCCGACGAAGCTCGTTCTCCAGCGCGTCTCGGTTGTAAGCGTAGATTGCCAATTGCCGCCATTTTCTAAATGCTCTGATAAGGCAATTTCCAGATGGAAAAATGAATTCTCCCCGCTCAAGGTACAATTTCGATATGTCTCTGGCTCGTTTTTCCTGACCGAGAGCGAGAGCAATGATCCCTCCAGTTGATGTGCCAGTAATCAGGTCAAAATATTGTCCAATGGGTTGGCCATCCAGAAATCGATCCTCAATTTCCGCCAGCACAAGCGACGGCAGCAATCCGAGAATTCCTCCTCCGTCAATTGACAGGATGCGAAATGGCTTATTCTCCGGCCACGGTCGGACGGGTCGCAACGTATGGCGGGTTCCATCAGAGCGGCGGGTTACGGTGTGATCGTATGATGGATCAAGCGACATCCGCGTTCTCCTTAAGATCAACATGTCGACCGCCGCCGTACCACTGTCCCGTCGTTTCCCATAATTCGTAGCAGGCCAGCCAGCGAGCGGCCCAAGGAACGATCGTGTCGGCAATATACATCGTTCGATTCCATTCCCCGGTTCGCGGGTCAAACAAGCACAGGGGCGACAAGGTGTAATCCGGATCT
>JAGRHQ010000103.1 GCA_020444905.1 Candidatus Competibacteraceae bacterium | reverse complement strand
CGATTACCGTTAACCGAATTCGGGATGCGACGAATAGCGCGGCTTGCACTGTCTATCTCGCCGACGAGGACAATCGTGAGTTTGTGCTGATGGCTACCGCCGGGCTGAATCCGCAGGCCATTGGCCAGATTCGGCTGAACCGCCAGCAGGGCCTGGTTGGTTTGGTCGCCGAGCGACAGGAACCCCTGAATCTTGAGGATGCGCCGCTCCATCCACGCTTTTATGCCGTCCGCGAGGTAGAGGAAGAAGCCTATCATGCCTTTCTGGGCGTACCGCTGATCCAGTACCGGCGCGTACTGGGAGTATTGACCGTCCAGCACACTGCTACCCGCCGCTTCCATCCCGCTGAGGTGGATTTTCTGGTCACTATCGCGGCGCAACTGGCCAGCATCCTGAATCACGCTATCCTCAGCGGCGCCACCAAAGAGCTGCTGAAACCCCTGTCCACCGGAACCCGCGCCTTGCAAGGGGTCGCCGGCGCGCCCGGCATCGCCATCGGCACGATCACCATTCCTCATCTGTTGGCCGACCTTGACGACGTGCCCGACCGCCCGGCGCTGGACCCGGTGGCGGAAGAAGCGGCGTTCCATCGAGCCATTGCTGCCGTCGAACAAGAAGTACGCGAGGCCAGTGAGCATCTAGCGCCGCTGTTGCCCCCCACCGAACAGGCCCTGTTCACGGTCTACCGCATGATGTTGAGCAGCGACAGTCTGCTGAGCGATACGCTGGATGGTATTCGGGCCGGTCATTGGGCGCCGGCGGCCTGGCGCGACGCGATCCGCTCGCGGGCGCGGTTGCTGGAACAGGCCGAGGACCCTTACCTGAGCACCCGCGCCGAAGACATCCGCGATCTGGGCCGAAGGGTGTTGCATCACCTGCGCGCCGCACCTGCGCAAGCGCCGGAACCCACGGCTGAACGTTGTATTTTGGTCGCAGAAGAAATGAGCGTCGCCCACTTGGCGGCAACGTCTCCAGATCGACTGGCCGGCATTGTGTGCTTGCGTGGATCGGCGTTGTCCCACGTTGCGTTGCTGGCCCGGGCCATGGGCGTTCCGGCTGTGTTGGGCCTAGGCGATCGCCCCCTGGGCCGTTTTGAGGGCAACACCATCATTGTCGATGGCTATCAAGGCCGGGTTTATCTCAACCCCGATGCAGCGATGCGCAAGGAATATCAACAGCTCATCGCTAATGAAGCGGAACTGACCCAGGAATTGCGGACTTTGCGCGAGCAACCGGCGATGACTCAGGATGGCTATCGTATTCCGCTTCACGCCAAGGCCGGTTTGCTCACCGATATCGCCAAGGTGATGGATAACGGCGCCGACGGGGTGGGACTGTATCGCACCGAATTTGCATTTATGGTGCGCGAATCATTCCCCAGCGAGGATGAGCAGTACCAGATTTACCGGCAAATGCTGGCCGCCTTTGCCCCGCGGCCCGTGGTGATGCGCACGCTGGACATTGGCGGCGACAAGACCCTGCCCTACTTCCGCATTGAGGAGAGCAATCCATTTCTCGGCTGGCGGGGAATGCGTTTCACCCTGGATCACCCGGACATTTTTCTGACCCAGTTGCGCGCCATGCTGCGGGCTAACACCGAACTGAATAACCTGCGCATCCTGTTCCCGATGATCACTACGGTCGAGGAAGTCGACGAAGCGTTGCAGTTATTGGAGCGCGCCCATCGGGAGTTGTGCGAGGAAGGCTATCCGGCGGCGCGACCGGAAATCGGGGTCATGATCGAAATCCCCTCCGCGGTCTGGCAGGCTGGACAACTGGCGCAGCGGGTGGATTTTCTGTCGGTCGGCACCAATGACCTCACCCAGTACTTGTTGGCGGTAGACCGTGACAACGCCCGAGTGGCCAGTCTGTATGACAATCTGCACCCATCCATGCTCAAGGCCATTGCCCACGTCATCGCCGAAGGTCATCAGGCGGGCCGGCTCGTCAATCTGTGCGGAGAAATGCCGGCTGATCCGGGGGCTGCGGTGCTGCTGTTGGGCATGGGCGTGGATAGCCTGAGCGCCGGCGCGGTCAGTGTGCCCAAGGTCAAATGGGCGATCCGCAGCTTTACCTTGACTAAAGCGCGTGAACTGGCGCAACAGGCGCTTGCCCTGGAAACCGTTGATGAAGTGCGCCAATTGCTTAACGAAGCGCTTCGCCAAGTAGGGCTGGGGGAGATTGTGCGGGAGTCGATTTGAAAAACAGTAATACAATAAGTGCCTTAACGAAAATCACTCTACCGTTTTCCGATGGAACCGGTTTTCTGACCCGTTACACCGGTTTTCCATCCCGTCACATCGCGTCCCGGCCTATTGATGTGTGGCGTCCACCGAGTGATCTAGCCGACTCAACAATTCGTTACCCGGTCATCTACATGCACGATGGCCAAAATCTGTTCGATCCCGCGCTGTCCTTCATTGGCGTCGATTGGGGCATGGACGAGGCGATGATGCGCCTGATTCATGCGGGTCGCCAACCCGGCGCAATCATTGTGGGCATCTGGAACAGTCCGTTGCGTTTTCAGGAATATATGCCGCAGAAACCATTGATGGCGTCCGGAGGACAACGCATTCTGAACCGGTTCATCGAACAGGCGGGAGGAGCGCCACGGTCGGATGGATATTTGCAATTTCTGGTTGAGGAACTGAAACCATTCATTGACGCTCACTATCCGACCTTGCCCGATCCCGCGCATACCTTGGTGATGGGGTCGAGCATGGGTGGTTTGATTTCACTCTATGCGCTGATCGAGTGTCCCGACGTGTTTGGGGGCGCTGGCTGCCTGTCCACTCATTGGCCGATTGGCGAGGAAACGCTGGTGGATGGACTGGGCGCCGCCTTGCCCCCGGCAGGACGGCATCGGCTGTATTTTGACTACGGCGCCGAAACTCTGGATGCCGAGTATGAGCCTTGGCAACAACGGATGGATAAATGGCTACGGAAAGCGGGTTATCGGGAAGGTCAAGATTGGTTGACCCGGAAGTTCCAAGGGGCCGAGCATTCCGAACGGGCCTGGCGGGCGCGGGTTGATCTGCCACTGCGATTTTTGGTTCTTCAAGGGCGCCTGAATGAAACCATGTGGAAAGATAATAGCTAAGTAATTATTTCATTTGGAATATTCTGTTGAGCGTATGAATAAAACCCATCGACCTGTTCGCCAATTTGCGAGCGATAACTATTCCGGCATCTGTCCGGAAGCTCTGGACTATCTGCTGGAGGCGAATTCAGGCGATGCCCCAGCCTATGGCAATGATCAATGGACTCAGCGGACGGCTGATCGTTTTCGCGAACTTTTTGAAACCGATTGCGAAGTGTTCTTTGTGTTCAATGGCACTGCCGCTAATTCCCTGTCGCTGGCGGCGCTCTGCCAGTCCTATCACAGCGTGATTTGTCATGAGACCGCCCACATCGAGACCGATGAATGCGGCGGGCCGGAGTTCGCTTCGAATGGCTCCAAACTGCTGCTGGCCAAAGGTGAACATGGCAAGCTCGATCCATCCGACGTAGAGCGGCTGATTACCCGCCGCTCCGACATTCACTATCCCAAACCCAAAGTCATCAGCGTCACCCAGGCCACCGAACTGGGGACGGTTTACGCCCTGGATGATCTGCGCGATCTGCGTGAACTGGCCAGACAATATGGGTTGAAAATGCATATGGATGGCGCTCGTTTTGCTAACGCGGTGGCGACCCTGGACCAGACGCCGGCGCAAATGACCTGGCAAGCGGGTATTGATGTGCTGTGCCTAGGCGGAACCAAGAACGGGATGGCGGTTGGCGAGGCGATTCTGTTCTTTGATCAGGAACTGGCGACTGATTTCGCCTGGCGCTGCAAGCAAGCCGGGCAACTGGCCTCCAAGATGCGCTTCATTGCTGCACCTTGGCTGGGAATGTTGGAAACCGGCGCTTGGCTGCACAACGCCCGTCACGCGAACAACATGGCGGCTTATCTTGAGCAACGGTTGCAAGGGGCAGTGGGTTTGCAGCCGATGTTCCCTCGTCAGGCCAATTCCGTTTTTCTGGAATTGCCGCAGCCAGTCATTCAGACTTTACAGGCCAAAGGCTGGCAGTTTTACACCTTTATCGGCGTAGGCGGCGTCCGGCTGATGTGTTCCTGGAATACGCCCCAGGAGGCGATTGATCAACTGGTCAGCGACTTGCAACAGGCGTTGACCTCGGCCCCAGGTTGCTGAGCGACGCTGATGTCGACCGGTCTTTTGCAACGCAATGTGCCGCTGGATAATCTGAACAGCTTTGGTCTCCCGGCCCGCGCAAACTGGTTCGCTGTCATTGATGCGGCGAAGCGACTGATTGAACTGATGAGCCGGCCTGAATGGGCGTCTCTGCCGCATTTTATCCTCGGTGGCGGTAGCAATCTGGTGCTTACTGGCGATTTTGCCGGACTGGTGTTGCAGGTGCGCATTGCCGGACGGGAGCTGATTGCCGAGAACACGGACGCCTGGTTCGTGCGCGCCGGGGCAGGTGAGAAATGGCATGATTTCGTCTGCTGGACATTGAAGCAAGGCTGGCCGGGGCTGGAGAATCTGGCGCTGATTCCCGGTACGGTGGGCGCGGCTCCAGTCCAGAACATCGGCGCTTACGGATTGGAGATGGCCGAGCGGTTTCACCACCTGGAAGCGGTGGATCTGGAAACGGGTGAAGAAGTCCTGCTTGACCGTGCGGATTGCCAGTTCGATTACCGCGATAGCGTGTTCAAACGGGAAGCAGCGGGGCGCTACTTGATTACAGCGGTCACCTTTCGCCTGCCTAAGCGCTGGCAACCAGTGACCGGTTACGCCGACCTGACGCAGGAACTGGAAGTGCGGCAAATTGTTTCCCCAACCGCGCGACAAATCGCCGATGCTGTCATAGCCATTCGCTTGCGCAAGTTGCCAGACCCGGCGCAGATCGGCAACGCCGGCAGTTTCTTCAAGAATCCACGCGTCGAAGCGGCAACCTTCGCGTCCCTTGCGAATCGTTATCCGAATTTGCCGCACTACTCCCAACCGGATGGGACATTCAAACTGGCCGCCGGCTGGTTGATCGAGCATTGCGGCTGGAAAGGCCGTCCTCTGGGACCGGTCAGCGTTTATGAGCATCAAGCGCTGGTATTGGTCAATCGTGGCGGGGCGGCTGGCGCGGATGTGTTGCGGCTGGCGCGAGCCATTCAGGCATCGGTGCAAGCGGAGTTTGGCATTCAACTTGAACCAGAGCCGGTGGTGTTGTAAAAAACCGTCCGCTTCCGAAATTCTCTAATAGACTTGTTTAACAATAATTGCGTTGAGTTTAAACGGGTTCAACGGCCACGCTCATCTGTGAATTCTGCAAAAAATCAAATTTATTTAAGGGTAAGACAATGAAATCATGGCGTAAAATACTATTCACTTTGACAGCAGCGGCGTTGCCCACTGCGGCAGTCCAGGCTGATATGACCGCAATGGAGCGCGCACACAGATTCGGACTCTCCGATATCCGGGGCATTGCCTATATTCCAGGGCCGCAGGGACCCGAAAAGCCACTGGATCCCCGATTTGGCGGAGTCTTACCTTATTTTCAGGGTGAAATACAAACATACGATCTACAGGGTAATCCTTACTATCAGCCTGGAGACCCGAATAATCCGAAAGCCAAATTAAATGCTAAATACACCATTTACTATGACTCGGATTTCTACAATGCCGATTTTCGGCAGCTATGGGGCAAAGATGCGCCAGGCGGTGTAGACCGGCAAGGTCGTGATGATCTGGGTCGATATAAAGTAGAACTCAATGCTAATTTTATCCATCTTTATGATTGGACCACGAATCGCAAACTTCGCAATCATGATCCATTTCTTACCTACGCGGATCAATTGGGTATGCATGTAACTATTCCTATATCCAATTATACCTATAAGATAATATGCGGCTCTGAATCCGGTAACTGGCAGGAGAATGTGAGGCAGGTATTTAGAGATATCTATGAGGATGACCGGATCCCTGATCCAGCTGCCGGAGTCTTAAAAATATTCAATGAATTCGATGGGAGCGAATGCCAGCGAGCTGATCTAGTGGCTCAGATTGCTCTGTATTGGAAGGACTTGGAAGACCAGCGTAATATTCCTGACAGGAATCGATTGCCAATTATTTTCCCTGTCACCTTTAGCATTAAATATGGCCTTCCTGGCGGTGCAGTCCTGGATGTGTTTAACGCAATAATCGCGGAACCAAGGTTGGGCCTGGATTTCTGGAAAGCGCGCGTTATCTATGCGACCAATCCCTTCAATGACGGCCCGTTCATGAGAAATTGGATCGAAAGTGATCTGCCCGCCTGGTTCATGGGCCGTAATATTCCGACTAATACCCCGGTGATGTTCACTGAATATGGGCGGAGTTTGAATGAATCCAATCCCCCGACGGAAACCGGTCAGGCTGAATGGGTCAAAGACCAGTTCCAGTCCATGTGGCGACCCAGCAAGCCCGCATATTTCCTGGGCGCTTGCGCCTTCGTAAATGAGTACCGCTTCTGGCTCGCCGCGCCTGAACCTAACTTTGCGCTCACCGATTTCAATCGTGGGGGCGGCGCTTGGAACAAGCCCAGAGTCACGTACATCATGACCGAAAAATACCAGAATCCCAATGCGCCGATGGGGGAACGCTGGGAAGCGAAATATCAGGTTGATCCACAGAAACCGAGGCCAGCGTACTGCGAAGTGGCTCGCATCTATGGCGCTCCGTCTTCAGGCGACTGTCCATAACCGCGATGATCGGCGCGCTGGAAAAATTGTTCAGTCAGTGTAACTACCTACTGCCTCATACTTCGGAGTAAGTCTATTGCATTGGCATAAAAATATAGTGTGTACCCACGTCATTCATATAAATATTTGATAATATAAGAAAGATTTTTTTGGCAGCTTCTAAGGAGGCCCCGTCAATAACGGGACTGGCGCCAGTTGGATTTCACTATACTGACCCGCGCGCGCCTTCTCCCAGGCGGCTAATTCTTCCAGGGAAAGCTCCAGCGTTGTCATCTGTACGCGATTCCATACCACCAGTCCGCTCTCGCAACCACTGGCCAACCACCGTCCATCGGGACTGAACGCCACACTGGTGACCCGCCCGGCGCGTTCCGGCAAAATCGCTGCGCATTGCCGGTTCTCCACGCGCCACAGCCGCACGGTGCGGTCGCCACTGCCGCTCGCAAGCAACCGTCCATCGGGACTAAAGGCCACGGTGTTCACGCTGCTGGTATGCCCTGGGAACGCAGCTACACATTGCCGATTCTCCACGCGCCACAGCCGCACCGTATCATCGTCCCGTCGGCGCTCGGAAAAGCTGCCGCTGCCGCTGGCCAGCCAGCGGCCATCCGCGCTGAACGCGACTGAAGTCACCCGGCCCGTGCGTCCAGGTAGCACTGCAATGCACTGTTTAAGATCGACCCGCCACAACCGCACCGTGCGATCGGCGCCGCCACTGGCGATCAACCGCCCATCCGGTCCAAAGGCAATCGCGCTGACCCCGCCTGCATGTCCGGCTAGCGTCGCCGCACAGTGCCCACTGTCCACCCGCCACAATCGCACGGTGCGATCGCCGCTTGCGCTGGCCAACCATTGTCCATCGGGACTAAAGGCGATGGCGTTTACCATTCCGGCGTGACCGCGCCAGGTCGCCAGACACGAGCCCCCCTGTGTTCGCCATAACCGGATGGTGCGATCACCAGCGCTAGCGATCAGTTGCCCATTCGGACTAAACGCCACCGCGTTGACCGCGCCGCTATGCCCGGCAAAAGTTCTTACGCCGCCTCGGCCCTCCATGGGCCACAACCGCACTGTGTGATCCGCCCCCCCGCTGACCAGCCAGCGCCCATCCAGACTGAACGCCACCACCGTCTTGCCCGACGGGACGCCTGGCAACGCGCGACTGTCGTGTTCCCAATTCAATGGCGAAGCCGCTGGCCGTTCCCAACCATCCACGCTGATCCGCCAGTGAAAAGGGCGCGTCAGGTCTTGTTCCAGCGCCTGGGCGTCTGCATAGCGCGGCGTAGCGACCCGGGATTGCCATTGCCGCAATACCGGGCAGGCGGCGCTGTTCACGGCGATTTGTTCCGACAAGGCGTAGTAACTGCGCAAGACCTCAGCCAACGCTTGCGCATCCTGCCACAAGGCGTCCAACGCCTGTTGCACGGCTTGGGGGCTGTCATAAACCCCATCGCGGAGATTCTGATCAAACCCGTCCAGGGCGTTCCGGAAATCCGGGCTGCGATGCAGAATCGCGAATTCCTTCAACAAAGCTTCCAGGCGAGGCGCCGTGTAGCGCTGAATTTCCTCCATCAGCGGCAGCCAGCGCAGCACGACTTTCAACGCCAGCGCCACGCTGCTTTGCGTCGAGGCGTCCAGCAGGGCCGTCAACCATGCGGGGGGTTGCTGTACCCGGCGCGCTAGACGATCGACTTCTCGCTGAATCTGCTCCTGAAACGTTGGCGACACGGTAGCCAACAGCAATTCGGCCAGAACTACCGCCCAATCCGGATGCGCCTTGGCTGGCATACCGTAGGTCACCGCTATTTGCCAGGTTCTTTCATATTCCACGGCCATTGCCCGCCAAGCGGATTGCAGCCACTGGCATTCTGCATTGCCCGCCGCCGCATAAATACCCAGAATATCCGGCGGAACCCGGTCCAGTTCTAGGAATAGCGCCTGGCTGGCGGCATCGCCCTCCAGCACCGCTTGCGCGGTCGCCGCCAGATCGTTCGCCGCCAGGCTCCATTGCTTCCACACCGGCGGCAGATCCGGCGCCAGATGCGCCAACAACCGGGCCAGACGCTCATCGGCATCCATGTCGCGGACCTCCAGCACCTCTAGCGCGGCCTTGGGCGCTTCCTGTTCGCCCAGATCATGGCGTAGCCAGTCACCGATGGCGCCGCGCAGCAGATCCTCGCGGGCCTCCTCCCAGTGCTGCGCCATTTGCGCCGCCAGTTCGCGGGCGCTGCGGCATTCAACGCCAACCGCTAAACGATAAAACCGGCGGGGACGGAAAGTAACCGCTTCCGGTTGGGCCGTATCGATGGGTGACGCTAATCGATCGTCGCCGGCCCGCCAGCGACGAATCTCCGGGGCGCCCCAACGTTGCTCTGGATCGCGCAGCAGCAGTCCCCGGCACAAGGTGCGCCACGGTTCAGCCAAGTCTTGAACCGGCGCGGGACGCACCTGCAATTGGTAGCGAATCACCATTGCCGACAGGTCGGCAAAAGGATGGCGACCGGTCAGCGCTTCCAGCAGAATCATGCCCAACGACCAGTAATCCGCGGCGATGCCCACCGTTCCAGACATCATTTCCGGCGCGCCATAACGCATAGCGTCGGGAGGTGCGGTCAATCCGGGCATAGCGTCCGTCAGCGCGGCGACGCCAAAGCCGGTCAACGCCAATTGCAAGGGCTGTCGGCGGCGCACCAGCACGTTTTCCGGCTTCAAATTCCGGTGCGGAATATTGTGCTCATGCAGTTCCTTCAGCGCCGCGCCCAACTCGGTCAGAATCTCCCAGGCATCCACCTCGGCCAGTGGCCCTGCCGCTATCCAGTCGCGCAGGGAACCCTGTTCGGCATATTCAAAGAGTTCATAGCCGATTCCGTCCGCCTGGCCGTATTCCAGCAGTTGCGCGACATAACGCGGCGCTTGAGTGCTGATCCACTGCAACACCTCGCTTTTGGGCTGGATGCCGGAACGATAGAGTTTGGCCACGGCCCGTTGCCCTGGTTGCGACCGGGATTCCACCAGTACTAAATCTGCCTCTGCGCTCCGGGCGGCCAAATCCCGCATCGCCTGGTAACGATCCGCTAAAGCACGCGGCAGCGCGAAGGAGTTAGCGCGCTCAGGAAAGGCAATGAGCGTGGAGAGTCGCTGCGTGGATAACTTTTGGGGCATGACCGGGTTTCTCGTTCAGCAGGGACAGGGGCTATGCAGGGCGATCCGGCTGAAACCACATCAATTGCGGATGTAATCTTACCACGTTACCCACGATCAAGAGCGCTGGCGAGCGTGCGCCAGCGCCTTCCAGTTGCCGGGGCAATTCGCCGATCGTGCCGACATGGACCCGCTGCCCGGCCAGGGTGCCCTGCTCCACCAGCGCCGCTGGCATATCCGCCGCCATGCCATGTTCGTGCAACCGTTCGCAAATATGCCCGACGCTCTTCAGCCCCATGTAAAACACGACCGTCTGCCTCGGCTGCACCAGCACCGGCCAGTTCAAATCCAGCATGCCTTCCTTGAGGTGGCCGGTCACAAATACGCAGCTTTGCGCGTAATCGCGATGGGTCAGCGGAATGCCAGCGTAAGCGGCGCAACCGGCGGCGGCGGTTACGCCTGGCGCCACCTGAAATGGAATACCCGCCGCCATCAGCGTTTGAATCTCTTCGCCGCCCCGGCCAAAGATGAAGGGATCGCCGCCTTTCAGGCGCAACACTTTTTTACCTTCGAGGGCTAGATTAACCAGCAAGCGGTTGATGTCTTGCTGGGGCAGGGTGTGATGATCCGGAGCTTTGCCGACGAAAATTCGCTCAACCCGGGACTCCAGCAATTCCAGGATTTCCGGACCGATCAGCCGGTCATAAACCGCCACGTCGGACTGCTTCATCAGGCGCAACGCCTTCAGCGTCAATAATTCCGGATCACCGGGACCGGCGCCGACCAGGTACACCTCGCCCACCGTCTGGAGTGGTTCTATCATGGATTTACTTCGGTGATTAATAGAATTGTCATTTTAGCGCCAGGAACCGCTCGTGGGGAATGACGTGCGGCGTCAGCCACGGACATTCGGCTTACCCGTAATTAATGAGAACTCGCCTGGCGGCGATTGTGAGCGCGTCAGTCAAGGGCGCGCCGAGGTTGTCACTGAACCGGGCGGACAAACCGTGCGCCCAGGCTGCCGCCATGGCACGCTTGAAGAAAGCCCCTTGAGTGATAGCGATCAGATCAGAGAGAGTGGATTTGCAGCCACAATTCCAGCAGCGCCACTTGCCAAAGTTTAGAGCCGCGCAAGGGGGTGATGTGTTCCGCGGGGGCGCTGAGCAGGGTTTGCACATATTCCGGGCGGAACAGACCGCGCTCGCGGGCGCGCTGATGGGTGAGCGCATCGCGCACCATATCCAGCACCGGCCCCTCCAGGTATTTGAGAATAGGCACCGGGAAATAGCCTTTGGGACGATCAATCACCTCACGCGGCACGATGCGGCGGGCAATGGATTTAAGCACCGCCTTGCCGTCATCGCCCAGTTTGTCCTCAGGCGGCAACCGTCCGGCCAGTTCCACCAGTTCGTGATCGAGGAACGGCACTCGCGCCTCCAAGCCCCAAGCCATGGTCATGTTGTCCACGCGCTTGACCGGATCGTCAACCAGCATCACGGTGGTGTCGAGGTGCAGCGCCTTATCCAGCGGGGTCAGCGCATCCACTTTGGCAAAGTGGGCGCGCAAGTAGTCAAGACTGAAATCGTCGCTGGCGAAAGTTGAATTGACGACCTTCAGATATTCGGCGTGATCGCGGTCAAAGAACACCTGGGCATAATCGGCGACGGCGTCCTGGCTTTCCGCCAAGTGGGGATACCAGTGGTAACCAGCGAAGACTTCATCAGCGCCCTGCCCGCTTTGCACGACCTTGACGTGTTTGGAGACTTCCTGGGAGAGCAGGTAGAACGCAACATTGTCATAGCTCACCATCGGTTCGGCCATGGCCTGAATCACTTTTGGCAAGGCGTCGAGCAGGTTAGATGTGGGGATATGGATGCGATGGTGCCGGGTCCCGAAGTATTCGGCCACCCGGTCCGAGTAGACGAATTCGTTGCCTACTTCGCCGCCAGCGTCTTCAAAACCGATGGAGAATGTCTGTAAGTCGTGTTGACCCAGTTCCGAGAGCAAGGCAACGACCAGACTGGAGTCGACCCCACCGGAGAGCAGGACGCCAACCGGCACGTCGGCAACCATGCGTCGGGACACTGCTTTGCGCAAAGCATCCGCGATTTGTTCTTCGCGCTCGGCGGCGCTCAAGCGGGCCGACTCCGGATCAGTGCGGACTGACAGTCGCCAGTAGGTGTAGTCGGTGCGGGTTCCGTCCGCGGCGAAACGAGCGACGGTCGCTGGCGGCAGTTTTTGTACGCCTTGCAGAATGGTGTGCGGGGGCGGCACAACGGCGTGCCAACTCAG
>JAGRHQ010000102.1 GCA_020444905.1 Candidatus Competibacteraceae bacterium | reverse complement strand
TGGCCAGATCCTCGACAATCCGCAACAGCAGGTTGAACGGCATGAACCATTTACCAAAGGGATGAGTCAATACTTCCATGGTGAAGTGCGCTGGTCCCTTGACCTTGATGCTGTAGTAGTAAACCAGCAACAGCACTGAAATCGACATGCCAAAAGTCGAATTCAGATCAGTGGAAGGTACCACCCGCAGGTAAGGGATGCCCAGCAAGCCGGCAACCGATGGAAGCAGATCGACGGGCACCAAATCCATGGCGTTCCATAGAAACACCCAGACGAAGATGGTCAGCGCCAATGGCGCAATCACCGGATTACGACCATGAAAAGAATCCTTGACCTGGGTATCGACGAAATCGATCATGATTTCGCAGAAGTTTTGCAAAGGCCCCGGCACATCGCTGGTGGCGAATTTCGCCGCTTTCATGAACAGCCACAGAAACAGCGATCCCAGACTGATCGAAAAAAACATCGTATCAAGATGAAGGGTCCAAAACCCCTCGCCAATCGTGAGATTGGTCAAGTGGTGGACAATGTATCCCGTTGCGGAATGACCACTTTCGCTCATAGCGTCCTCACCGAAGCATTGAAGGTAAAGGGTAATGCCAGCCAGTACGCCATCAACGCCGCGATGTACGCCACCAGAAGAGGAAGGGGAACAATCGGCAGCCAGAGCAGCGCAGCGCTGAACAGGAGGACGGTCAACAACAACTTGACGACCTCGCCGATATAAAACGCCCGGGCGACCTTGGCGGCGGGTGAGCCAATGCGTACTGAAAAAACTTTGCTGGCGAAATAGAAGGTGACCAACGTACTGATGCCGCCGCCGATCACTGCGGAATATGCCGCGCGATGATCGCTCAACGTCAGCGAGATCGCGGCGATCAACAGCGTAACGAGCAGTTGAATAGCGATGATGGTTCGGGTGACCTGTTTTGCGCCCATGATCATGATTCTAAATGATCCAAGCGCTTTGTTGTGCTGGACATGTTTGTAATCGTTATCTTTATTTAATTATTCGGGTCTTTTATCGCTTTTTCTCTAAAGCGTTCCGGCATTCGGCTTGGCATTTCCTGCCCTCGATCCGGCTCTGCTTGTAGAGCACCCCAAAATTATAGGGAATATCGCGTATCAGGGTCAACGAAAATCACGGATGCCCTTGCTTGATTATTTGACCTTGGCGATGATGCCGTCCAGTTCATCCAGACTGTTGTATTGAATAACGACGCTACCCTTACCGGAAGCGCCATGCCGGACTCGCACCCGAGCGCCCAGCCATTCCGACAGATTATCCTGCAACAGGCGAATATTCGGATCAACCGCCGGCGCTGACGCAATGATTTCGGCGTCCGGTTGTTGCAGGCGACGAACCAGTTGCTCGGTTTCTCGCGCCGACAACCCGCGCAGCAGGACCTGATGAGCAGCTTCCCGCTGCAAGGCGGGCGGCAAGGGCAACAAAGCGCGGGCATGGCCCATATCCAATTTGCGCTCCCGCACCAGTTGTCCGACCTCTTCGCTCAATTCCAGCAAACGCAGCAGATTAGTCACTGTCGTCCGCGACCGCCCGATGGCGTCCGCGGCCTGTTGGTGGGTTAATTGAAATTCGTCGATCAATCGCTGCAGAGCGGCGGCCTCCTCCAGGGGATTGAGGTCTTCGCGCTGAATATTCTCAATCAGCGCCACGGCAATGGCGGCCCGGTCGGGTATATTGCGAATCACCGCTGGCACCTCGCGCAAACCAGCGATCTGCGCCGCTCGCCAGCGCCGCTCGCCGGCAATCAACTCGTAGCGGTTTTCGTCCACCGGTCGCACCAGCACGGGTTGTACAACACCCTGGGCGCGGATCGACTCGGCCAATTCCTGCAGGGTATCCTCGCGTAAATCCAGGCGCGGCTGATAGCGACCCCGCTGGATTTGCTCGACCGGCACTTGCCGCAAAACTTCGAGCGGCTCCGGAGTGGAATCGTCCGTGGCATCCACTGGCGCGGCTCCATCCCGGTTAGCGGTCGCTGCGCCCAGCAGCGCATCCAGCCCCCGGCCCAAACCGCCTTTTCTACGGATCATGCGCTGGCTCCGCTTTCCACCTTCGCCGCAGGCCGCCGCAACCGCTTGCGCACTTCCTTCGCCAGTTCCCGATAACTCTGCGCGCCGCGTGAATGGTCATCGTAATGTATGATCGGCAGCCCGTAGCTAGGGGCTTCGGCCAAGCGCACGTTGCGCGGAATCAGTGTTTCAAACACCGTCGCGCCGAAATGCTCCAGGATTTGCGCCGAGACATCATTGGCCAGTCGATTGCGCGGATCGAACATGGTGCGCAACACGCCTTCAATCCGCAAGCCGGGATTGGTCGATTTACGCACCTTCTCCACTGTATCCAGCAGCGCCGACAAACCTTCCAGGGCGTAATATTCGCACTGCACCGGGATGATGACCGACTGGGCGGCGGTCAGGGCGTTGACCGTCAACATATTCAACGAGGGTGGGCAGTCGATGAGAATGACATCGAAATTCCACACGACCGGGGCAAGCGCTTCGCGTAACCGGCCTGGCGCATTATCGAGCTGCAACAAATTAACTTCGGCGGCGGTCAGGTCGCCATTAGCGGGCAACAACCGCATTTGGGCTTTTTCCACCCATTGCAACGCGTCAGCCAGCGTCGCCTCACCCAGCAACACATCGTAGCTGGTAGCCGACACCGTATGTTTGTCCACCCCGCAACCCATGGTCGCGTTGCCCTGGGGATCGAGATCGATCAACAACACGCCCTGGCGCAGCGCTGACAAACAGGCAGCCAGATTGACAGCGGTGGTCGTCTTGCCGACGCCACCCTTCTGATTGGTAATGGCGATGATGTGGGCCATAAATTCAGTCTCGGGAATCTCGGGAAGCGGGGGCAGGCGTCAGATGCACCAGGTGGCGCTCGGCGTTCAGGCCCGGAATATGGAGTGGATAAACACCAGACAGGCGGTAATCCGGCGGTAAACGAACCAGTTCTTCATCAGGAAACACTCCTTTCATTGCCAGCAATCGACCCTCCGGGGCGCACAATTGGCCCGCATCCGCCAGCAGGTCCGCCAAGGTCGAAAACGCCCGCGATACCACCGTGTTAAACAGGGTGGCTGGCTGATAATCCTCGACCCGGCTGCGCACTACATCGATATTGGCGAGACGCAATTCGGCGCTGGCCTGGATCAGAAACCGGGTGCGTTTGCCATTGCTGTCTAACAGGCAGAATCGACACTCCGGATGGGTAATAGCCAACGGAATGCCTGGCAACCCGGCGCCGCTTCCTACATCCAGTACGCGCGGTCCTTCAATCCAGGACCAGATCGACAGACTGTCCAAGATGTGCCGAACCACCATAGCTTCGGGATCGCGCACCGCAGTCAGATTGTAGGCGCGGTTCCAGCGCTCCAACAGCGCCAGATAGGTCGCCAGTTGTTCGACCGCGCCATCGGAAAGGGGAATACCCAGCCGTTTACTGCCGTCAATGATGGATTGCTCGATGCTCATGAAGCGTGGCGCTGGTTTGCGGGATTGTTTTTGCGGTTTTGAAAAGCGGTTTGGATTGTACCATCGCCATTCTCGCAAATTGCATAATATTCATGATACAAGATGACGGATACCGTCGTCACGAACCTTGCGCGAATGAGGTGATTCATGAACCCGATAATCGAATTGCTTTCCAACTGGATTCCAGTCAATGGCGGGATCGAATCCCTGGTTGAGAAATTGCTCATGATTCAGCGACATGGTGTAACCCCTGGAAAGCTGATATCCACCAAAAACGCCAATGTCTCCTTGCAGGAAGTACCCACAACGACCAAGCCGAGTTCGGATATTGAGATAGGACAAATCAAATGGACTCACGGCTCGCCCAAAGGCGCCTGGGGAATTACCCGATGCCGCGCCGTGTTGCAATATATGTTGCCTCTAGCCAAGGATGGGAGCTATCCACCGATCCTGATGGGGATTCAACTGGACGCGGATATCACATTGAAACCGAAAAAAGAATTCAACGACATCAAGGATTTTGCGCCCCTTTATCAGATGTTGCGCGACAATTATGGAGGAAACAAGGCCGAATTCTGCGCCGCCATGGCGACGAGAACCATTAGTGAATATAACAACTTCGGCACTGTAGATGGGGTTTTGTACCATGAGTTGTTGCACGTCATGCTGGCTAAAATCTTCGCCAAACAACTCCAAAAGTCGACGCTACAGAAAATGTCGGGCAGTGGTTATGAAACCCGTGAAAAGGCGCAGATGGCGCTCTTGAAGATCGTCGATGAAGTTTGGAAGGATTGGCGGGGCTTGCTGCTTCACGACGCCGGCTTCCTCGATGAACGGTTTATTTGGGAAAAGGAATGCGCCTACTACATCAAACAGTACGAGAAAATTTGAAACGCTGCTAAACCGGGTTATCCACGTCTACAAAGGTAAATTGCAGGCCGAATTGCGTGGCCAAATGCACGCCCAATGCCTGAACGCCATAGCGCTCCGTAGCATGATGACCCGCAGCGAAAAAGTGCAGGTTATTCTCGCGGGCGAAATGTACTGTTTGTTCCGAAGCCTCCCCGGTCAGGAACGCCTCTACGCCTTGCTCCAAAGCTGTCTCAATATAAGATTGCGCGCCGCCGGTGCACCAGGCCAACCGATACAGCGGTGCGTCGTTACCGGGGATATGCAAGGGTTTCCGCCCCAGACAGGATTCGATGCGGGCGGCAAACGCCTCGCCCTGCAACGGCGTCGCCAGTTCCCCCAGCATGACCAATCCCGGCGTCCGGCCATTACCGCTGGCCGCCCCCGTAACCGTCAAATCCAGCACTCGCGCCAATTGGGCGTTATTGCCCAGTTCCAAATGGGCATCCAATGGCAAATGATAGGCTAGCAGGCTCAGGTCATGGCGGAGCAGCGTGGCCAGCCGCCGGTGCTTCATACCCACGATGCAAGGATTTTCGCCTTTCCAGAAATAGCCGTGATGAACCAGCACGGCATCCGCCCCCTGTTCCACAGCCACATCCAACAATGCCTGGCAGGCAGTGACTCCACCGATCAGGGTTTTTACCTCGGATCGCCCCTGCACCTGCAAGCCGTTTGGGCAATAATCGCTGAAGTCATCGACCGCCAGCAGGCAATGGATATAGGCAACCAACTCGCTCAGTTGCATAATTCAACCGCCCGTCAGGATTTCCCGGAGTGCGCTGATCAGCGCTGCATTCTGTTCGGGCGCGCCGACGGTGATCCGCAGAAACTGATCAATGCGCGGCAAGCGAAAGTGACGGACGATGATGCCCCGTTTCCGCAAAATGTCCATTAACCCGGCGCCATCCCGTTGCGGATGACGGGCGAATACGAAATTAGCGGCGGAGGGCAGGACCGTGAAGCCCAGTTCGGTCAGCGCCGCAGTCAGTTTAACGCGGTTAGCGATAACGGCCTGTCGGGTGCGCTCGAAGTGTTCGCGATCTTCAAAGGCAGCCACCGCGCCAGCCATCGCCAAGCGGTCGAGCGGATAGGAATTAAAGCTGTTCTTGACCCGCTCCAGCGCTTCGATCAGCTCGGAATGTCCCACCGCCAACCCGACCCGCAACCCGGCCAGCGAACGCGATTTGGATAACGTCTGGGCGACTAACAAATTCGGATAGCGATTCACCAAGGAAATGGCGGTATCGCCGCCAAAATCGATATACGCTTCGTCGACCACCACCACTGAATCCCGATTGCGCTCCAGCAGCCATTCAATGTCGGCCAACGGCAGCAAACAACCGGTCGGCGCGTTGGGATTGGCGAAGATAATACCGCCATTTGGACGAAGGTAGTCGGCGACGCGCAATGCGAAATCTTGCGTCAGCGGCACGGTGGCGCAGTCGATACCGTACAGACCGCAGTAAACCGGATAGAAGCTATAGGTGATGTCTGGGAACAGTAAGGGGTCGGGGTGCTGAAACAGGGCATGGAAAATGTGCGCCAACACTTCGTCCGAACCGTTGCCGACAAAGACTTGCGCTGGAGTGACCGCGTAGTAGTCGGCGATGACCTGTTTCAAACGTTCGGCATTGGGGTCCGGGTAAAGACGCAGCGCATCGGACAACTCAGCCTGAATCGCCGCCAGCACACGCGGCGATGGACCATAAGGGTTCTCATTGGTGTTGAGTTTGACCAGGTTGCTGAGTCTTGGCTGTTCGCCGGGCACGTAGGGCGTAAGCCGCTGTACTACCGGACTCCAATAGGGATTCGAGACGCTGCTATCGGGAGGCGAGCCCGTATTCTGGGCCGTCATGCAGACGCCCTCCTGAATTCCGCTGACCGGGCGTGAGCCGTCAGACCTTCGCCACGCGCCAGTACTGAAGCGACGCTGCCCAGCATCGCAGCACCCATTGGCGAACAGTGAATGAGACTGGTGCGTTTCTGAAAATCATAAACGCCCAGCGGTGAGGAAAACCGGGCGGTGCGTGAAGTCGGTAAAACATGGTTGGGGCCTGCGCAATAATCGCCTAGGGCTTCGGCGGTATAACGGCCCAGGAAAATCGCGCCGGCGTGGCGAATCAGCGGCAACAGTTCTTCCGGTTTTTCAATGGACAGTTCCAGATGTTCCGGGGCAATGAAATTCGCTACTTCCGCCGCTTCGGTCAAGTCGCGCACCTGAATCAGCGCGGCCCGTCGGTTCAATGCGGCCTCGATGACCGTCCGCCGCTCCATCTCCGGCAACAGGCGCTCGATACTGGCCGTCACCCGCTCCATGAAATCGGCATCCGGGCTGATCAGGATCGGTTGAGCGTCCTCGTCATGCTCGGCCTGCGAGAACAGGTCCATAGCGATCCAGTCGGGATCGGTCAGTCCATCGCAGACTACCAGAATTTCCGAGGGACCGGCAATCATGTCGATGCCCATCGCGCCGAAGACCTGGCGTTTAGCGGCGGCAACGTAGATATTTCCGGGTCCAACAATCTTGTCGACGCGCGGCACCGTCGCGGTGCCATAAGCCAACGCCGCAATCGCCTGCGCGCCACCCAGTGTAAAGACCCGATCTACGCCAGCCACGGCGGCAGCGGCCAGCACCAGTTCGTTCAGCTCACCGCCCGGCGTGGGTGCGACCATCACGATTTCCGGTACGCCGGCGACTTTGGCGGGAATAGCGTTCATCAACACCGAGGAGGGATAGGCCGCTTTGCCGCCAGGTACATACAACCCGACTCGATCCAGCGGCGTGACCTGTTGGCCGAGCACCGTGCCGTCTACTTCAGTAAAAGCCCAAGGTTCTAGCTTTTGCCGCTCGGCGTAAGCGCGAATGCGAGTAGCCGCAGTTTCCAGCGCTGTGCGCTGGATGGCTGGGAGCGAAGTCAGGGCCTGTTCGCGCCGGGCGACGGGAACTTCCAGATCGGCGGCGTGCTCACCAGCCAACCGGTCGAAGCGTTGCGTGTATTCCAGCAGAGCCTCGTCGCCACGTTGACGCACCTGAGCAAGAATCTCGCGCACCGTTGCAGTGACAGTTTCATCAGCGACGCCTTCCCAGGCGGTCAGCGCTTCCAGGCGTGGCCAGAAATCGGCATGTATGGTATTCAGGCGTTGGATCGTTGGCATGGGACAGATCGTGAATTCAGGATTGCAGGATTCGGGAATCAATCGTTGACCACAGCGGCCATCCGTTCCATGATCGCTTTGATCCAGGCATGTTTCATTTTCATGGCCGCCTTGTTGATAATCAACCGGGAACTGATGTCAGCGATATGCTCCAGCGGGACCAGGCCATTCGCTTTCAGCGTGTTGCCAGTATCCACCACGTCGACGATGTAATCGGCCAGCCCGACCAGCGGGGCCAGTTCCATTGAACCATACAGCTTGATGACCTCCACCTGCCGACCCTGATCGGCGAACCAGCGCCGGGTGGTGTTCACATATTTAGTGGCGATGCGCGGACGGCTTAACCGGGGCCGATGATCAGGATCGCCCGCCACCATCAGCCGGCAACGGGCAATGCGTAAATCCAGCGGTTCATACAATCCCTCGCCGCCATGCTCCAACAGTACATCCTTACCAGCCACGCCCAGATCAGCCGCGCCATATTGCACATAGGTCGGTACGTCAGTGGCGCGAATAATCACCAGTTTCACGTCAGGCTGATTCGTATCGAGAATCAGCTTGCGGCTGGTTTCGGGATCATCTACCGGGATGATGCCCGCCGCCGACAGCAAAGGCAGAGTTTCCTGGAAAATGCGGCCCTTGGACAGGGCAATGGTGAGTCGTGTGGTCATAGCGGATCAGCCCGGCGTCCGGCGAATGCGCGCGCCCAGGTGCGATAGCTTTTCCTCGATGCAGTCATAGCCTCGATCGATGTGGTAAATACGGTCCACGATGGTATCGCCTTCCGCAATCAGCGCCGCCAGAATCAGGCTGGCCGAGGCCCGTAAATCGGTCGCCATCACCGGCGCGCCCGTCAAGCGAGGGACGCCGATACTAACGGCGGTGTTGCCTTCCAGTTCGATTTGCGCTCCCATCCGTTGCAACTCCAGGACGTGCATAAAGCGGTTCTCAAATACTGTTTCGGTAATCATGCCAGTACCCTCGGCAACCGCGTTAAGGGCGACAAACTGGGCTTGCATATCGGTAGGAAAGGCTGGGTAGGGCGCGGTGCGGATGCGCACTGCCCTGGGTCGGTTACCATCCATATTCACTTCGATCCAGTCCGGCCCGGTATTGACCTGGGCGCCCGCCTCCTCCAGCTTAAGCAACACGGCTTCCAGGGTATCCGGGCGAGTGTCCTTAACCTTGACGCGCCCGCCGGTGATCGCGCCGGCCAGCAAATAGGTGCCGGTTTCAATGCGATCCGGCAAGACCTGGTAGTGTGTCCCATGCAGGTTTTCGACGCCCTCGATGAGCAAAGTATCGGTGCCAGCCCCACTGATGCGTGCGCCCATCGCGTTCAGACATTCCGCCAAATCCACGACCTCCGGTTCACGGGCGGCATTCTCGATGATGGTCGTACCCTGGGCGAGCGTCGCGGCCATCAACAAGTTTTCCGTGCCGGTGACTGTGACCAGATCCAACACGACATGCGCGCCTTTCAAGCGGTTAGCGCGGGCGCAGATGTAACCGTTCTCGACCTTGATGTCCGCCCCCATCGCCTCCAGGCCCTTGATGTGCAGGTTCACGGGCCGAGAACCGATCGCGCAACCACCGGGCAGGGAAACCTCGGCCTGGCCAAAGCGGGCGACCAGCGGCCCCAGCACCAGGATCGAAGCGCGCATGGTGCGGACCAGCTCGTAGGGCGCCTGGAAGCTGTGAATGGATCGAGGATCAACCTGGATGTTCATTCTTTCGTCGACCACCAGATCCACGCCCATCCGGCCCAGCAGCTCCATCGTGGTGGTGACATCTTGCAAGTGCGGAACGTTGCGGATGGTCACCGGCGCGTCAGCCAGCAAAGTAGCGGCCAGGATCGGCAACACCGCGTTTTTGGCGCCGGAAGCCCGTAATTCACCCTGCAGGCGCGCGCCGCCGGTGATAATCAATTTGCTCATGAAAACAGGTTTCCTGGAAAGTCAGGATTGGAGTTTATGCCAGGCATCCGGAGTATGGGTTTTCAGCGACAGGGCATGGATTTCTTCATTTTGCATCCGTTCGCCCAAAGCGGCGTACACCATTCGATGTTGCTGGATCAATGACTTACCGGCGAAGGCGTCACTGATGACCACAGCTTCGAAGTGGACGCCGTCATCGCCGTAGACGATGGCCTGGGCGCCCGGCAGTTGTTCCTCAATCAGATGCGCGATGTCGTGGGTTTGCATGATGTGAACAAGGGGTTGGAGTTGGAGAATGAGAGCGCCGATGGGCGTAAACTGAGTAGTTTCCAGTCAAGCGATTCACAAGTCAAATGACCGCGCGACTGATTTATCCTGTCTTTGATCTCTCTAACCTTGGCATTTAGCAAAATCTGTAGCTATCCTTGCCAACCATACGGATCGTTGTATGCGCCGGTTCGGGGCATCCCCCGGCAACGACTGTTCCGCACGCGCAATTCTGGCGATCAGAACTGGGCGGATGACCACAACCCATCAGGGTTCTACCGGGCAATCCCATGTGTTGGCCCAGTTGTGGCCAGTCCCAGTTTACCCGCTGGAGTTTTGATCAAAATCAATGTTGAAGGTAGGATCATGACCAAGAAGTATATCTACAAGTACACTGAAGGGGATGGTAAGAACAAAATGCTGCTTGGCGGTAAAGGCGCCAATCTCTGCGAGATGACGCAGATCGGTTTGCGGGTGCCGCCGGGCTTTGTTATTACCACGGAGGCTTGTTTGGATTACATTGCCAACAATCGCCTGCCGGATGGCGTCATGGACGATGTGCGGGCGCACATGGCCTGGTTGGAAGAGCAAACCGGCAAGCAGTTTGGCGGCGCGGACAATCCGTTGCTGGTTTCCGTACGCTCCGGCTCGTCCATGTCCATGCCGGGTATGATGGACACCATTTTGAACCTGGGTCTGAATGAAACCACGCTGGCCGGACTGATCAAGCTGACCGGCAACGAGCGTTTTGGTTATGACGCCTATCGTCGTTTCATCCAATTGTTCGGCAAGATCGCGCTGGGCGTGGATGACCATTTCTTCGACGAACACTTCGAGGCGATTAAGCGCCGCGCAGGCGTTAAAGTGGACTTGGGTCTGAGCGCGGAAGATCTACGCGAGGTTGGCCAGTTGTTCCTGCAAGTAGTTCAGGAGCAAACCGGGCATCCGTTCCCGCAGGACCCCTACGTGCAACTGGAGCTGGCGGTTAAAGCGGTGTTCGGCTCGTGGATGGGTCAGCGCGCTGTGGATTATCGCCGCGAGTTCAAGATCACCCCGGCCCAGGCTAACGGCACTGCGGTTAACATCGTGACCATGGTGTTCGGCAACATGGGCAACGATTGCTCGACCGGTGTGGGTTTCACCCGCGATCCCGGCACCGGCGAAAATGTCATGTACGGTGAATATCTGGTCAACGCCCAGGGTGAGGACGTGGTCGCCGGTATCCGCACCCCGAAGCCGGTCGCGGAAATGAAAGAAGAAATGCCGGAAATGTACCGGCAACTGGTCGACCTGCGCAATAAACTGGAAGGTCACTATCATGAAGTGCAGGACTACGAGTACACCATTGAAAAGGGTGTGCTGTACTGCTTGCAAACCCGCAATGGCAAGATGAACGCCCAGGGCATGGTGCGCAGCTCGGTGGAAATGGCCAATGAAGGTCTGATCACCCGCGAAAAGGCACTGCTGCGCATTGATCCGGAGTCGCTGGAACAGATGATGTTTCCGCAACTCGATCCCAAGCATAAAGCGGCGCCAGCGGCAACCGGAATGGGTGCATCTCCCGGCGCATCTTCGGGCAAAATCGTGTTCGACGCCGACACGGCGGTAAAGCGCGGACGCGGTGCCAACGAGAAAATCATTCTGGTGCGTGAAGAAACCAAACCGGAAGATATTCACGGCTTCTTCGCTGCAGTCGGCATCCTGACCAGTCGCGGCGGCAAAACCTCACACGCAGCGGTCGTCGCACGCGGCATGGGCAAGCCTTGCGTGGTGGGCGCGGAAGACATTCTGGTCAATGTCCATCAGCGCCAGGCCATCATCGGCGATAAAGTCCTGCATGAAGGCGATGTGGTTACCATTGATGGCGGCACCGGCCTGGTGTTCCTCGGCGAAATCCCTACGGTGGAACCAGAATTCACCCCGGAACTGCGGACTTTGCTAAGTTGGGCTGATGAGGTCGCTACCCTCAAGGTGATGGCGAATGCCGATACCCCGGACGCCGCTCAGCGCGCTTCCAACTATGGCGCGATGGGCATTGGCCTGTGCCGCACCGAGCGCATGTTCAACGCCAAGGAACGGTTGCCGCTGGTCCTGGAGATGATTCTGGCCGAGACCACCGAGGACCGTGAAGCCGCCCTGGCTAAACTGCTGCCGATGCAACGCAGCGACTTCAAGGAAATTTTCCGGGTGATGGCACCGCGTCCGGTGACGGTCCGTCTGCTGGATCCGCCGATTCACGAATTCCTGCCCTCCGAACAGACCTTGATTGACGACATTGAGCACCTGCGCCATCTGCGCCAAACCGCGCAAGGTCTGGAGGCGATCAGCCAGATTCTCAGCCAGGTGAATCCGAAGGCTGTTGAGCAACTGGGTATTCTCAACGACAGCCACTTGGTGGCCGACG
>JAGRHQ010000101.1 GCA_020444905.1 Candidatus Competibacteraceae bacterium | reverse complement strand
GCTGGTCGTCGAACTCGATGGTTCACAACACTACACCCCGGACGCGCAGCACGATGACGAGATACGCACCCAAACCCTGAACGCAATGGGACTGCGGGTGCTGCGCTTCGATAACCAGCAAGTGTTGCAGGAATTGGAAACAGTGATCGGGGTAATCTTTGCGGAAGTGAAGGCGCGGTTGAGGCGGTGAGAATCCCCCCTAACCCCCCTTTTTCAAAGGGGGGAACCAGAAGCTGCTTTTTCAAAGGGGGGAGTGGAGAAAGCGAACTATTTTGTTGCACAATGATCCCCCCTGGTGAACCATAGCACCTATGGTCTTCCTCATGTCGGTAATTGGATGAAGGGAGGCGTGATCGGAATTTGCAGGAACCTGTGAGTGATTCGGGACCCTGCCCTTTCGTGAGGTGGTAGTGCAGTTTTGGCTCAAACCGGGGGAGGCGGCGATAGCGCTAGGGACGGGGGCGAAACAGGAAGTGGAAAGGATACCGGAGCCGTTGAAGAGATTTTTGTAAAATGGGACGCGGACTTGGAGAAGAACCTACCCGTAGCGGCCTGTACGCATCCGCGCCCCAGTTCACCAGTCATGTCTGCTTGCTTTCCGGCGGCTTGATTCCGCTGCTGCGCAGGTTGATGACGCGGTTGAGCAGATCGAACCAGAAGGGGGCGCCCAAAGCCGCAGCCAAGGCTGTTAGGAAGAAGCCAACGATTTTGATGGGCCACGATGAGGCCGGTGGTAATTCGCAGGCGTGTTCCCGATCTGGCCCGAGACAGGCATAGCCGACGGGCAGACCAGCGGCGGCGAGCTTGTCCAGGCGGGTGTGAACCGCCTCGATCTGCTGAAAGGGTTCCTCGATTTTGGTTGAAGCATCGGTCGCTGACGGCCGGGCGCGCACTCGATCCACTTCGGCTTGGTAGCTTCCAACCTGCTCTGCCGTCGCCGTCATCTCCGCACGCAGGGCCGGGGAGCGGGCCAGAGTCTGCACGATGGCCAGGGTATCAATATTGAAGGTGGCAGCGATGACTAAGCCGATGACGAACAACTGTTTCTGGGCATAGGCCTTGTACCACCCGCTGACGCGGTCCATGCCTTGCTCGTACCAGCGGGCAACGGCCTTGAGCGCATCTTCGAAGGTTTTGGCGCCTTCGACGAGGGGCAGGAGTGAATGGCCTAAGGTCGCGTCGCGATCCTTGGCGGCGCGCACCGCTGCCTGCACGGTCTCAAGGTTGAAGATCACCCTCCCCTGGCGCTGCATCTGGTGGCGGCGCACGAGGACATCGCAAAGCGCCAAGGCGACGGTATCCGGTGGCAAGTAGGAGGGTGTGTGGCCTTTGCCCGGAGCGTTGCGGTAGAAAGCGACGATACTGGGATGATTGATGGTGCGTAAGTAAACCCAGCGGTCGGTAATGAGGCTGAGCTGTCCCTCCCGCAGAAAGCGCCCGCGCGAACCGCAGTAACGGGCGAGGATTTCCTGCATGGTGGAGGCGAACAGACTCACGAGTAGATAAACGATGGCAAGCCCCAGGACTGTTTCAAAGAGGACGTTCATGGTGGGGTCTCCCTTGACTCATCGGCCATTGGGTGCGAACCGCTGACATTTGCTGTCGCCACTGCTGCCCCCATGGCGGGAATGAGGACGCCGGGTTCGGCGTGAGCTAAATTGTAGGGGCGGTACCCAGGGTCTTCTTCCCACTTGCGAAACGCGGAAGCATCGACCCTCTCACCGAGATGGTTGCCGATCTTCCGGTAGTGGCGTTGGCCGAGGGTTAAGACGGAATAGATGCCGCCAGCGAATTCTTGGTAGGAATCCCGCACCGGAGAACGGAATTCACCCTGGTCCAATGGCAGGACGTCATCCGGCTTGAGCGCGATACCGTTGCGTTCGCCGAGATAGAGGCCACAATCGCAAGCCTTCTCCAGCATCCATTTCAGAGAGAGGTCGGGCAGGAGATCATCCTCGTAGCCGCCCCCGATATTGGCGTGGGCGCCTGGAAACCAGCGCTGTTCCATATTGGCGTTGCCGGGATTTTCGGTCCAGAGGACCACGTCGTAGGCCTTGCGGTGTTCGTCGATGGCAACGGCGTGGTAGGCGTTATCCACGTTAGCGCCCAACTTGGTATCGTGAAATTTCTCGGCGAACTGCACCGTAGGGACGCCCAAAGCACCCACGGTGTCCCAGACACCCAGGAATTGGATGCGCACTGTTTGGGCTTTCTTGTTGCGAAATTCCTCCGCATCGGTATTGTCTTTCGGGCTGGAGCGATAGATGGTGTAGGCCTTTTCCGCCAACTTGTCCGCGTCGGGGTTCGGTAGCCGCCGGGCGATGCCGCAGCGGGCGATGAGGCCGGCCAGGCTGCGCGCGGTGTAGGCCCCCCGACTGAACCCGAAGATGAACAGCTCGCTGCCCTCCTGATAGTTGCGGATAAGCCAGGCGTAGGCTTGGCGGATGTTTTTCGCCAGCCCCGCACCGAACATGCCTCCTCGGATCCGGTCGTAGGCATTGGTTCCCACCCCTTCATCGTAGTACTTGATTTGCACCTGGTCGCCGGTGTTCCCATCCGGGAGGTTGGGTATGCAAGCGTGGAGGCGGGAAACATTAGTATGGTCCTTGTAGGTGTTCCATGTACCATCAAGGCATAACACCAGTCTTCTTGGCATCGAATCAAACCCTCCTCAAATGGATCGGTAGCGCATTCCGTCTTCGAGCCGGGATCTCCCCTAGCTCCACATCCACTGCCCGCATCCGCTGCCAGTCTTTGCCCGCCTCCTGGAGCCAGTCGGCCCAGAGGCCGAGGTCGGAATTGTAGGCGTAACAGGTCAACTTGCGGTGGCCCCGGGTGTATAGCAGATGGGAAAGGAACTCTTTCTGGGCCTCGTCAAAAACTTCACGGTCGAACATGGCGGCGATACTCCACCCGCTCCTCGCTACCCTGTTGCGGTTGGATCTGGTTTCATGATTTTTGGAAATTCCATAGCGCTTATCTTATTCACCCAAAGGGAGAATCTCTGCATAAAACTCGAACCCCGTTGACGGCAACCCTCATCAGCGCGTAATAAGAGTATGCCTTGCGTCGCTGCGCTCCGTCGGTCCGGCCAAATGGCCCGGAACCGGTGGCCGGATCACCTCGGAGTGGGTGGCCGAATCGACTGGAATACGCACCCTATAAGACTATGGCTCCATTCTATAAAATACTAACGCCGTTCAAGCAGGTTGGGATAGCCCTTTTCATCCTGAGTCTGCTTTGGGCTTGGACCAATCCGGCTCAAGCCGTTGCAGCAAACGCCTCACCCTCCACTGCACAGACTGCCGACTCAGTCCACCCGGCTCCTTTGACCAAAGTTTCCCTGCAACTGATCTGGAAGCATCAGTTTGAATTCGCCGGCTTCTATGCCGCGATCGAAAAGGGCTTCTATCGGGATAAGGGCCTGGAGGTTGAATTACGGGAATATGAGCAGGGACTCGATGTTCGCGATGAGGCGCTGTCAGGCCGGGCGACCTATGGCATTGCCAACAGCAGCGTGATCAACTGGCGGCTGATGGGACAACCGGTCGTGCTGCTAGCCAACTATTTTAAAAAAACGCCTCTGGTTATATTGGGCCAGCCTGGGATTCGCACGCTTGATGATCTCGTGGGCAAACGACTGATGATTGCCGATAAGGACCTTCGTTCGCCGCTTTTTCAGGCGGCTTTGCAGGAAGCAGGATTAGTCCCTGGAGTCAACCTGACCATCATACCCCACACCTTTGATAGCGGACCTTTCATTCGTGGGGAAGTGGAGGCGATGACGGCTTTCCTGAGAAATGAACCGTTCTGTTTGCAGCAAAAAGGCGTACCCTTCCAGATCATTGAACTGACGGGTTACATGCCGGGGCTGGGCGATGTTTATCTGTTCACCTCCGCCGATCAGGTCGCCGCTCACCCGGAACAGACCAAGGCGTTTATCGAAGCCAGCAACGCCGGATGGCGTTATGCCCTGGATCACCCGGATGAAATCATCGAGTTGATTCTGAAGAATTATTCCAAGCGCAAGAGCCGGGAGGCGTTGCGTTATGAGGCGGAGAAAACCCGGCAACTGGTCATGCCGCGCTCTATGCCCGTGGGTTCCATCCCCGACGAACGCCTCCAGTTGGCGGCTAGAGTCCTGTTGCGCGCCGGTCAGGAAGGCGATTTACGGAATCTGCCAGGATTTCTGTTTCAGGAAGAGCCGGTTACATCTGAACCGGCCAAGACCGCCGCTGTGCTGATGCTCACCCCGCAGGAACAGATTTGGCTGGAACAGCATCGTCACGTTATTTTCCAGGTGGACGACAACTTTGCTCCTTATACCTTTGTTAATGCCTCGGGTGAGGTCAGTGGAATCGTCGCCGATCTGATCCGCGCCCTAGCCGATGCCGCTAGTCTGGACATCGAAATGATCCCCAAATCATTTGGTGAGATGGTGAAAGCACAGAAGTCGCCTGGACTCTACGGTTACATCAACTTCGATTACCATTTCTCGGAAACACCCGATGCATTTTTGGGCATTGCAAGCCCCTTTCCCTCAATGCAAGCCCTGTTTACGCCAAAACCGGAACAGTTTACCGCCAAAACTCTTGAGGAAATTCAAAATAAACGCATTCTGTTTTATGAAGGCATAGATCCCATTGGTTTCGGGTTTCCCCGCACGGGAAACCAGTACCTTTATGTCCGTGATTCGGCGCAGGCGTTTGCCCTGTTGCTGAATGATCAGGCGGATGGCTATTTCGGCAATTTCGTGTATACCCAATGGCATATGCACGAGCAGTTCATCACGGGCCTGACCTCGCTCTATCTCACCGACCGCTTTCCCGATCCCCTGGTTGCCGTCTTTGAGGATTATCCTGAGTTGCATGGCATTCTGAAAAAAGCCTACAACCATGTAGCGCCAATAATTCCTTCCCTGCTGCAAAGATGGCAAATCAAACACAATAAAAGCGCCAAACTCATCCTCAGCGATGCAGAGCGCCTCTGGCTTGCGCAACATCCGGTTATTCGTTATG
The DNA here is from genome assembly GCA_020444905.1 of Candidatus Competibacteraceae bacterium. GTDB lineage: Bacteria > Pseudomonadota > Gammaproteobacteria > Competibacterales > Competibacteraceae > UBA2383. The sequence continues at coordinate 7,180 of JAGRHQ010000101.1, read as the reverse complement.
CCGTAGATCCGGATTTGGCGCCGATCGAATATATTGACTCACAAGGCCAACCGGCGGGCATCACTTCGGAGTATCTCCAGCGCCTGGAGGAATTGTTGGGAATCCGCTTTGAGGCGATTCCGGCTGCGACTTGGGCAGAAGCCTTGCAAAAGCTCGATAATCGGCAAATCGATGTGTTGCCAGCCATTGTTCAGACCACAAACCGCCAGGGGCGCTTTCGGTTTACCGCCCCCTATCTGACTTTTCCAGTGGCGATTTTTGCGCCGGTCGACGCACCCTTTTTGGGAAATCTGGAGGCGCTGGCCAGGAAACAGGTCGCGGTCGTAAGCGATTACGCCATTCGTGAATGGCTGCAACAGGATCACCCGGAGATTGGCCTAACGCTAGTAGCCACCATGACAGCAGCCTTGCACGAGATAACCGAACGGCAGGTCGATGCTTTTGTTGACAATCTGGTCACGGTCAGTCATGCCATCGGTCGCAAAGGACTCCTTCAGGTGCGAATGGCTGGAAACACCCCTTATGAAATCGCCCTAAGCATGGCAGGGCGCAAGGACTGGCCAGTTCTGGCTGGCATTCTGGAGAAGGGAATCGCCGCTATTCCTAAGAATGACCGGGACAGCATTTACAATCGTTGGGTTCAGGCCCCACAGCCCCCCAACATAGACTACGTCTTGCTGGGTAAGATATTGGCTCTGACAGCCATCGTGTTGGCTATCCTGCTGTATTGGAATCGGATGCTAGCTCGGGAAATCACGCTGCGTCTAAAGCTGGAAGAGGAACTGCGCCAAGCGACTAAAAGCGCGGAATACGCAAGCCAGGCTAAAAGCGAATTCCTGGCGAACATGAGTCATGAAATTCGCACCCCCATGAACGCTATCATGGGCATGATTCATTTTTGCCTCGACACCTCCCTGAACCACGAACAACGGAATTACCTGGACAAGGCTTATGGCGCAGCAAAATCCCTGCTGGGCCTGCTCAACGACATCCTGGATTTGTCAAAGGTCGAGGCCGGCCACCTGGAAATAGCCTGCATTCCTTTCACTCTCCACGAGGTCATAGAGCATTTCGTTACCCTGGTGGAGCACAAGGCTGAGGACAAAGGGCTGGAGTTCCAACTCGATATCGCGCTTGGCGTACCTAATGCTTTCATGGGTGACCCGTTGCGTCTGAACCAGATTCTGGTCAACCTGGGTAATAACGCCGTCAAATTTACTGAGAAGGGCGAAATCGCCATTGCTGTTCGCTTGCTGGAATCCCGAGATGAGCGGCTTCATCTGGAGTTTACGGTGCGGGATACGGGCATCGGCATGACCGCTGAACAGATCCAGACGCTATTTCAGCCCTTTCACCAGGCCGACAGTTCTATCACCCGGAAATACGGCGGAACGGGACTGGGGCTTTCCATCAGCAGACGGCTGGTGGAAATGATGGAAGGAACCATCAATGTAGAAAGCCGCCCCGGTGCGGGCAGCATCTTCCGTTTCGATGTCTGGTTAAAAGCAGGAGAAGAAGCTAAACCAGTTTCCACGGTCAAAGACCGCGCTGCGGATTCTATTGACGCCCATGCGCCGCTGGCTGGCGCATGGGCCGGGCGTCGCCTGTTAGTGGTAGAAGATAACGACATTAATCAAGAGATCGTCCGTCGCTTGCTGGAGCGGTCCGGGGCTGTCGTGGAAATAGCGGTCAACGGCGTAGAGTCAGTGGCCCTCCTTAAACGACGAGGCGCCGAGGCGTTCGATGCGGTGTTTATGGACATTCAGATGCCGGAGATGGATGGCTACGAGGCCACCCGCCGGATCCGTGCGCTGCCTGGATTCGATCGCTTGCCCATCATTGGACTGACGGCTCATGTGCAACGACGAGAGACTGAACGAATGCAGGCTGCTGGCATGAACGACCATGTCGGTAAGCCCATCGATCCGCAGTCATTGTTTACAGCTTTAGAGCGCTGTCTGATCTCGACGGCGATCCCTGCGAGTGAGGCGTCAGCGGTGCCGACAGTCTTGGTTTCGTTGGAAAACTCGGTACAGGCTGAATCCGCCTCTATTCCCGTCTTGCCCGGCATTGATATGACGGCGTGCCTTGAACGCCTGGACGGCGACATGGCGCTTTTTCGGCAATTATTAACTCATTTTTCAAATGATTATCGAGATGTCACTCAGACTCTTCGTGATCTTCTCGCCGCCGGATCGCGCACCGACGCCATCCGTTTAGCTCACAGTGTGAAAGGGGTGGCGGGCAATCTGGGCATCGTCGCCGTTCAACAGACCGCAGCACAGTTTGAATCGGCTCTGACTGAATCCGAAGGGGAAAGGACCGAACAAATTGACGCCCTGGAAAAGGCGATACAATCGGTCTGCGCGGTCATCGACGCAGAATGGTTAGCGCCCGCCGTGGAAGAAAATGCTGTTGATCGTTGACGCCAACCCGGCGTTTTCAGGATGTGGCCCCCTCTGCTCAATACTCCTATGAAATCTATTGTTTATCCTGCTCGTCCTGTCCTGGTCGTTGACGATGACACGATCAGCTTAGCCATCACGCATGCCGCCTTGCGCAAGGCGGGCCTAAACAACATTATGACCTGCACGGACAGTCGGCAGGTCATGGCTCTGGTTTCTCAGCATACAGTAGGCATGGTTTTTCTGGACTTGGTCATGCCCTTCACCGGCGGGGAGGAGTTACTGGAAACACTGTCCAGAGATTATCCCGAGATGCTGGTCATTATTTTAACCGCCACGGAGGAAGTCGATACGGCGGTGCGCTGTATCAAGGCGGGCGCCTTTAACTATCTGACCAAGCCGATTGACTTCGAACGACTCTTCTCGACCGTCAAAAACGCGCTGGCGCTTCAGGAACTTCAGCAGGAAAACCGGGCGCTCCGGCAAAGCGCTTTCTCTGCGGGTCTGAGTCACCCCGAGATTTTTGCCAACATTATTACGCACAACCCTAGAATTTTGCAGATTTTTCATTATGTGGAATCTATTGCGACAACCAGCGAGCCGGTATTGATTACCGGCGAAACCGGCGTTGGCAAAGATCTGATCGCTCAGGCGATTCATGCCCTGAGCCGACGTCAAGGGCCTTTGGTCGCGGTTAATGTTGCCGGGCTGGACGATACGATTTTCTCGGACACTCTGTTCGGACATCTGAAAGGGGCGTTCACCAGCGCGGAGCGGGCGCGAAAAGGTCTGATCGAGCAAGCGAATAGCGGTACGCTGTTTCTGGATGAGATTGGCGATCTGACAGCGGTTTCCCAATCCAAACTGCTGCGCCTGCTTCAGGGCGGCGACTACTTCCCATTGGGCAGCGACGTTCCCAAACACAGCGACGCCCGGATAGTGTCCGCCACCAATCAAGACCTGTGGCGATTGACCAAAGAAGAAAAATTTCGTAAGGACTTAAATTTTCGATTACGCACGCATCATATCAACATTCCGCCGTTGCGCGAGCGGTTGGACGACATTCCTCTACTGGTCGAGCACTTTCTGGCAGAAGCCGCGGCGCAATTTGGCAAATCTGGCTTTCAAGCGTCCAAGACATTGCTAACCTTGCTGGGGGAATATGACTTTCCAGGCAATATTCGGGAGTTGCGAACCATGATATTTGACGCCGTTAGCAGAACCGACACGACTATGCTCTCCCCGCGCCTGTTGGAGTCCTATCTGAACCAGAACCTGACCCACGCTGTGGTTATAGCCGAGACAAGCGGTGATGACGCGCTGCTTAGTTTTACTTCCCGCCTACCCACCCTGAAACAAGCGGCCGATCTTCTCATTCAGGAGGCCCTGCGCCGCTCCGACGGCCATCAGACCGCTGCGGCCAGACTGCTGGGTATTTCTCAGCAGGCCTTGAGCAAACGTCTTAAAGCGCCGAAAAACTGATTCTTAGCCACAATAAAAGTTGTCAAATCATCACTAGGGTTGTTAATCAATTTTATTGAATAAAAAGATAAAATTTTGTTAAGGGGTGGTTTTTAACAATTTAAATTGTAATCAAGGAATCCTCTACTCTTAGACGCAGTATTAATGTTTTTTGAAAACAAATAATTATGCTGTAAACCGTATTGGCATCATGGTTGCTAAGCAAAGCGCATCAAGTTTCTTCATCTGATCAAGATGAACCCTATTAAATACGAAAGGAGCGCTTTGCATGTTTAGTCAACTGAAAATCGGCGCCCGCATTGGCCTGGCGATCAGTTTGTTGCTGATCTCTGCTGTGTTGGCGATCACGATCACAGCATTTCTCCGCTTTGACAAATTACTGTTTGAAGCGGAAAAGCGCGAAGCTCGTGAAACGTTTAAGCTACTGGATACGGAAATTGCAGCTCGGGGCCGGACGGCGGAAACGCTGAGCGTCCTGCTGGCGAATCTTCCTGAAGTGCAACAGGCGATGGCCGATCAGAACCGTCCCCAGTTATTGACGCAATTGCAGAGCGTTTATCAGATGCTCGCTGCGCAGTATGGCGTCGATCAATTCCAATTTCACACACCGCCCGCGACGTCGTTCCTGCGCCTGCACAAGCCTGAAAAATTTGGCGATGATTTATCCGCGATTCGTCCGGCGGTTGTGGACGTAAATCATTCAGGTAAAACAGCAAGAGGACTTGAAAATGGTGTAGCGGGTCTCGGTATCCGGGGCATCGCGCCCATTGCCCGGCAGAACGAACATTTGGGTTCGGTGGAATTCGGCATGGCCTTTGATCAAGCATTTCTCGAAGCCTTCAAAGCCGAACATGGGGTAGAAATGATGCTGTTAATCCCACAAGACCAGGGCTTTAAGACGCTTCATTCGACTCATGGCGAGCGTTCCCTGCTCTCCGAACCTCAATTGCGCGCCGCATTGGAGGGAGAGATCGTCGCGCAATATGCCAAGTCCGCCAATCAGCCAGTGATTGTCTATGCCCAGGCGATCAAGGATTATTCCGGCCAACCCATCGGAGTGCTGGAGATGCTGGTGGATCGTAGCGGCTATGTAGCGCAAATGGCATATACCCGCAATTTGATCCTGCTGATCGTGGGATTGACCTTGGCCGTCAGTGCGCTCGTCATTGGCTGGATTGTGCGCTCTATCCGTCGCCCTATTGGCGGTGAGCCGGCGGAAATGGCGGCGCTGGCCCAGCGTATTGCTCAAGGAGATTTAACTGTCGAGCTGACCCATACTGGCAAGGAAACCGGCGTGTATGCCGCAATGGGCGGCATGACGCTGCAATTAAAGGAGATGGTGAGCAAGGTTTCCCAAGCGACCGATCAGGTCAATGCAGCGGCATCGGAAATTGCGCAGGGCAGTGCTGACCTGGCGCAGCGCACTGAGGAGCAGGCGTCTGCCTTGGAACAAACCGCTTCCAGCATGGAAGAGTTGACTAGTGTGGTGCAGCAAAGCGCGCAGAATGCCGAGCAAGCGAGTCGCCTGGCTCAGCATACCCGGCAACAAGCTGAACAGGGCGGTCAGGCAGTAGACCAAGTTATAGCCGCGATGGCGGCGATTGATCAAAGCAACCGCCAGGCCGTTGATATTATCGAAGTTATTGATGAAATCGCCTTGCAAACCAATCTATTGGCGTTAAATGCAGCGGTGGAAGCCGCGCACGCTGGCGAGCAGGGACGCGGTTTTGCAATCGTCGCCAACGAGGTGCGCAGACTGGCGCAACGCAGCGCCGAGGCCGCTAAGCAAATCGAAAGCCTCATCAGCGACAGCGTCAGTAAAGTTGAGGCGGGCAGCCGGCTGGCTGAACAATCTGGCCAGACGCTGGAGAGCATCATCGCCTCAGCCAAGAAAGTCAGCGACATTGTCGCGGAGATGGCGGCGGCCAGCCAGGAACAGGCCAGCGGAATCGAGCAGATTAATCAAGCGATTTCACAGATGGATCAAACGACCCAACAGAATGCGGCGTTGGTCGAAGAAACGGCGGCTACGAGTCAGTCTATGGGCGATCAGGTAGCATATCTGCATGAGTTAATGGGCTTCTTCAGATTCGATGAGACGCTCGTTTCCGCCACTGCTACGTCTGGGTACACTCCACAATCGTCGGTTGAATCACCCCTGGCGCCCGTCATACTTATTGACCGGTATCATACCCGGTCACGGCGAACAGTGGCGAAAGTACACCATACCTCGACCCAGCCACGGTATATAGCCGGTCCACCGGCCCGGGTAGCAGGCGGCGAGGAATGGGACAGTCTTTAATCCTCTCAATGCATCCACTTCCTCTTTAGCTGTGAGGAAGTGGTTCAAACCAGCGACCCAGCACGCGATCATTTGCCGGCTTGCTCCTAACTCTCCTGCTTGTTAGGATTAGCGCCTTTTGACGAACTGGACTTTCGACAACATGTTCAAATGGTTGCGCGGCAAGTTTTCAAGCGATCTTTCGATCGATCTGGGGACGGCTAACACATTGATTTACGTTCGGGGAGCGGGCATCATCCTCAATGAACCCTCGGTGGTCGCCATCAATCAGGACCCAGTGCGCGGCGTCCGGACGATTGCAGCAGTAGGCACTGACGCCAAGCGGATGCTAGGTCGCACTCCTAATAATCTCTCGACCATTCGACCGATGAAGGATGGGGTTATCGCCGACTTCACCGTCACCGAGAAGATGCTCCAGCACTTCATCCGCAAGGTCCACGCGCGCAAATTTTTCAACCCCAGTCCGCGCGTACTGGTTAGCGTGCCCTGCGGCTCCACCCAAGTCGAACGGCGGGCGATCCGCGAATCGGCGATGGGCGCCGGCGCCCGAGTGGTGTACCTGATTCCTGAACCCATGGCTGCCGCGATTGGCGCCGGCGTTCCGGTCGAGGAAGCGCGCGGCGCAATGGTGCTGGATATCGGCGGCGGCACTTCGGAAGTCGCCGTCATCTCGCTCAATGGCATCGTGTACGCTGGCGCAGTGCGCACCGGCGGCGACCGGTTTGATGAGGCGATCATTAACTATGTGCGCCGCAATTTCGGCGTATTGATCGGCGAACCGACGGCGGAACGCATCAAGCACGAAATTGGCAGCGCCTATCCCACCAGCGAAGTCCGCGAAATCGAAATTAAGGGCCGTAACCTGGCGGAAGGCGTGCCGCGCAGCTTCACGCTGAACAGTAACGAAATCCTGGAAGCCCTGCAGGAACCGCTGTCGACCATCGTCGGTTCGGTGAAAATGGCGTTGGAGGCTACCCCACCGGAACTGGCT
>JAGRHQ010000100.1 GCA_020444905.1 Candidatus Competibacteraceae bacterium | reverse complement strand
AGTTCGGGGTTCCACGGCCTGCGCCGCTAGCCAAATCCGCAAATCGTCGCGCGCCGTCCGGGTCAGCGGGCGAAGGTTCGCATCGTCCAGCGGGAACGCCTGGGGGAAGGCCGTATACAATTGCCGATACGCGGCTTGACGGCGGTTGAGCTGCAGGTTGTGTTTAGCCATGAATCACGGAGACCGGAATTTAACCGCATTGTAGAACCGGAACGGCGCAGGATCACCGGAAACCGGGGGCGCACTCGGGCCCAGACCAAGGGTATCATGAACGGCGCGCGCCGAGTGTGCCATAAACATGACGATCCAAGACTACGCGGACGTATTCGCTGAGCGCCCGCTGGTCGATTCGGGCCAGAATCGCCAGATCGTCATGAAGGGCTTCGGGGACATGCAGCTTGACTACGCGGTCACATTTGGCCGCGCGCGCCGAACGCTGGGGGAGGACAGAGGGCGTAAAGACTTCAGTCATGGGCAACGGACTCCAGCGGGGTTCGCCGCAATCACGTTGAGGGCGGCGTGGCCTCAACTAAATCACATAAAGGTGATCCTGGAGTTATTCGCGCTCGGGCGTGGCCGCGCCTTATCTCGCTCCTATCGACCACGCCCTTGGGGGCGTCATCGATCCGCGCTAAGAGGCGCGCCCGGTGATCGAGCGCACAAACGCAGACCACCGCTGTGCGGAGCGGCAGCCGCTTTATGTGATTTAGTGAGTTAAACCTATCCAAGTCGGGGCAAGCGTCAATCAAACCGGAACGCCCGCGCCGAGGCGGTGGTTGATAAACTGATCTATTGCCAGGCGTTCCGGCAACGACACTGTCTGATCCCCGCCGATGGGTTCTACGAATGGCGCAAAGAAGGTTCGCGCAAATAGCCGTATTGCATCGCCTCAGCGGACGGTGCGCCACTGGCTTTTACCGGGTTATGGGAGCGCTGGGAACGGGACGGGCAAGCAGTGGCGTCCTGCACGATTCTGGTCACTGCGGCCAATGCGCTGATCGCCTCGATTCATGACCGGATGCCGGTGATTCTCGCGCCCGAGGATCGGGTCGGAACTCATGGCGCCATTGAAAGCCGATTTGAACTTTTAAGCCGCCGGATTCGTCTGGATTGCCGTCTCATCGGTGGCCAATTCTGTCATGCCTTTGCGGCGCTGGGTCTAAAAGCGTGTTGCAAGGTTAGGCTACACAGCGCGCCGGAAAAGGGCGGCTTTTGTTATTCCATAATTACACATTATAAATCATAATGTTATCCGTTTATCTTTCCGTTCTCATCTGTCATAATCAACGGAAACCCGAGAACGGAAAATGCCGAATCAACCCATCTTCCCCAAGCGAGACGGGCCACTGGCCTTGCTCGCATCCAGCAACGATCCGATGGCGTTACTGTTCGGAGTCGTCTGATGCAGGCGCACGAGAACAACCTCCGCAAATTACTGGAATCCAACAGCCCGCAATATATCGTGCCCCTGTTCCAGCGCTTACCTGTCTGGAGAAAAGGTTGTTTGTAGCAAATGAGGAAGCTGTTATGGCGGATCTGATCGAAAACCCGGTCATCAACTCCCCGCTCGGCGAGCCGCAGCGCCATTTCCGATTTGACGAGAACGGCATCACCCACGAGATTTTGACCGGACGGCGGTTGAGTACCTATTTCATTCCCATCGCCAAGCCCAAGCTCAAAGGGGCGCAAAAGCAGGCGGCGCTGGATTTGAGCGTTCAACACCGGGCGGAAGAGAACAAGCTGATCAACGATCTCCGGGCGCGAGTTTCACACTGGCAGCAGGCCGGGCGACCGTAAACCACAGCGAGTATCGGGGTTTACTGGATTCTGGATGGCGGAGTCCAGAACTTATGAGGCCGATTTCTCATGGACAATTTTTCTCCTTCTGATCTGAAAACCATTCTGCATTCCAAGCGGGCTAATCTCTATTATCTCGAACATTGTCGCGTACTGGTCAACGGCGGGCGCGTGGAATACGTGACCGATCAGGGAAAGAACTCGCTCTACTGGAACATCCCCATCGCCAATACTACGTCTCTGCTGCTCGGCACGGGCACCTCGATCACACAAGCCGCGATGCGCGAACTGGGGAAAGCTGGGGTGCTGGTCGGTTTTTGTGGGGGTGGCGGCGCCCCGCTTTACAGCGCCAATGAAGTCGAGGTCGAAGTAGCCTGGTTCGCCCCGCAGAGCGAATACCGCCCGACGGAATACCTGCAACATTGGGTTCGCTTCTGGTTTGACGATAGCTTGCGCCTGGAAGCCGCGAAGGCGTTCCAACGCGCCCGGTTAGGACGGATCGCCGAACACTGGTGCGGCAATCGACAGCTCGCCGACAACGGTTTTCAGGTTCCGCGCGAGCCTTTGCTGCCCGTTTTAGAAGGATCGCAGCGTTTGCTCGATGATGCTGTAGATAACACGGCTCTCCTTGCCGAAGAGGCGCGTCTTACCAAGAAGCTGTTCAAACTTGCCGTCAACGCGGTCGATTACGGTGATTTTGTCCGCGCCAAGAACGGCACGGGAACCGATCCAGCCAATCGTTTTCTGGATCATGGCAATTATCTAGCGTATGGATTAGGCGCTACGGCGACGTGGGTGTTGGGCCTGCCGCATGGGCTTGCCGTGCTACACGGTAAGACTCGCCGAGGCGGTTTGGTCTTCGACGTGGCGGACTTGATCAAGGACGCCGTGATTCTGCCTCAAGCCTTTATTTCCGCCGCTCGGGGCGATGACGAACAAACCTTTCGCCATGCCTGCATCGAGAATTTTTCACGCACGGAGGCACTGGATTTCATGATTGACACGGTGAAGGCGGTCGCTCTCGACTTGGGAAAGCGAGCGCCATGAATGTCCTGCTGATTTCCCAGTGCACCAAAAATGCCCTCACTGAAACCCGACGCATTCTCGACCAGTTTGCCGAGCGGCGCGGCGACCGGACCTGGCAGACCGCCATCACCCAACAGGGTTTGAATACCCTGCATCGGTTGCTGCGGCAAACCGCTCGCAAAAATACCGCCGTCGCCTGCCATTGGATACGCGGTAAGGATCACAGCGAATTGCTCTGGATTGTGGGCGACGCCCGCCAGTTCAACGCTCAGGGTGCGACGCCGACCAATATCACCCAGCGCAATGTGCTGCGCCGCGAGGATGAGAACGACTGGCACGCGGGCGAGGACATTCGGTTGCTGGCCCGTCTCGCCGCCCTGTTCCACGATGTGGGCAAAGCGAACGACGTTTTCCAGAAGAAACTCAAAAGCCCAAAAGCCGATCCTGATCCCTTCCGCCATGAATGGGTATCACTACGGCTGTTCCAGGCTTTTGTCGGCGATGCCGGTAACGACGACCGGGTATGGTTGGAACGCCTGCTCGCGCTGGATGGCAGCGAGGCCAAAATGATTCTGGATGGGTTGATTAAAGACGGCATCGACAACAAAGTCTATAGCCCTTTCAAAACCTTGCGACTACCCTTGGCCCGTGCGCTGGGCTGGTTGATCGTCAGTCATCATCGATTACCCATAAAAGAAGACTTGGCGCAGGTGTCCTTAGATAAGTTGAATGGATTGCCTCGTGCGGTAACCCACGATTGGTGCGGTAGCCATTTACAAGATAAAAAGGCTCTAATTCCAGGCTGTTGGACCTTCAAACAAGGTTTGCCCTTCGAGAGCAGCCATTGGCGGCAGCACGTAGCTAAAGCCGCCGACGCCATTTTGAAACGGCCCAGCCTCCTCGACGACCCGCAACCTGCCGTTCTCGGCAGTCCTCATGTACTCCATCTTTCCCGGCTAGTGTTGATACTGGCCGATCATTACTACTCGTCCCAGCCCAGCCACACCATGTACGGTGACAAACCTGGCAAGAAAGACGCGGTGCTTTACGCCAACACGGGCATCAAGGACGGGAAGCGGGAACTCAAGCAGCGGTTGGACGAGCATCTGATCGGCGTGGAGGTGAATGCCAGCCGGCTGATGCGGACCCTGCCTCGGCTGGAACAAAGCCTGCCCCGCATCGCCCGCCACAAGAAGTTTCGGGAACGCAGCAAGGTTCCATTTCGCTGGCAGAATGACGCCTTCGACCTGGCCGAGAGCCTGCGCGAGCGGAGCGCGGAGCACGGGTTTTTCGGCGTCAACATGGCCTCTACTGGCTGCGGCAAAACCTTTGCCAACGCCCGCATTCTCTACGGCCTCGCCAACCCCCAACAGGGGGCGCGTTTTACCGTGGCCTTGGGTTTGCGGACACTGACGCTGCAAACCGGCGATGCCTACCGTAATCGCCTCCACCTCGGCGAGGAAGACTTCGCCGTGCTGGCCGGTGGCGCCGCCACCAAGACGTTGCATGAATACTACCAAGCCAAGGCTCAAGCTACGGTGGGCGAAGGCAGCGAGTCGGCGGCAGACCTCCTGCCTGACTACAACCATGTGCGTTACGCGGGCAGCCTGGAAGACGGTCCTCTCAATCGCTGGCTGCAAAACGATCAGCGCGGACGCAAGGCTAGAGCGTTGCTTGATGCGCCGGTGCTGGTTTGCACCATCGATCACCTGATGCCTGCCTGCGAAAGCACTCGTGGCGGCCATCAGATCCTGCCCATGCTACGGCTGATGACCTCCGATCTGGTACTGGACGAACCGGACGACTTCGACATGGACGACTTGCCGGCGTTGGCGCGTCTGGTCCATTGGGCTGGTCTGCTGGGCAGCCGGGTATTGCTATCCTCCGCCACGTTGCCGCCGGCTCTGGTTCAAGGGTTGTTCCTCGCCTATCAAGCCGGCCGCGAAGCATTCCAGCGTCATCGCGGGCGACCCGGCGCGCGACTGGACATCTGCTGCGGCTGGTTCGATGAGTTCGGCGCCGAAAGCCACAGCCACGGCAGCGACCCCGACGGTATCGCTTTTCTCACCAATCATGCCGCTTTCGTGGATCGCCGCATCGCCCGGCTGGCCTCGGCTAAACAGATACGCCGCCGCACCACCATTCTGCCGGTGCCGGTGAAACCTTCCAGCGCCAACGACCGCGCCCGCCAACAGGCCGACATCTGCCGCCAACTGGCGGATCTGTTGCGGGACCAGGCGGTGACGCTGCATCGTCATCACCACAGCGCCGACCCGATTACCGGCAAGCGGGTCAGCTTCGGCTTGATTCGCATGGCGAACATCGACCCGCTGTTCGACGTGGCTCTGGGCCTCTACGAACGGGGTGCGCTGGAAGGCTGCCGCATCCATCTGTGCGCCTACCATGCCCGCCATCCCACGCTGGTGCGCGCCGAAATCGAGAAACAACTGGATGCCGTGCTCAAGCGGGATCGGCCTGATGCCGTGGTCTTCGCGCAACCTGATCTGCGCAAGGAACTGGATGCCCACCCCGAAACCGATCACATGTTTATCATTCTGGCCACCGCCGTAGCCGAAGTGGGGCGCGATCATTGCTACGACTGGGCCATCGTCGAACCCTCGTCGATGCGCTCGATCATCCAGCTCGCTGGCCGGGTGAAACGGCACCGGACATTCGATTGCCCACCCGACCAGCCCAATATCCTGCTGCTCGATGTCAACGTGAAAAGCTTGAAGCATGGGGAGGAGGCGCCGGCTTTCTGCTGGCCGGGTTTTGAAAGTAGAGAAAAGGGTACGAAATTTCATCTGCGGACTCATCGCCTCAGCCAACTGCTCGCGCCGGAGCAATGGCAAGTCATCGATGCCCGCGCCCGGATTCGTCCCCGCGAACCACTGGATGGGAAAGGAAATCTCGCCGACTTGGAACACGCCCGGCTGGCCGATCTCATGCTGGGGGCAGAAGCGGGTCAGCAACAACAGCAAATTCCGGTGAACTGGTGGTGGCGAACCCAAGCTCACCTCAGCGGCGTGTTGCAGGCCAAGACGCCGTTCCGCGCCGACCCGCAGGGTCATCAGACCTATTACTTCCAACCGGACGAGGACTGCGAGAAGACCGAATTTTTCCTGCTCGAAGCAACCGGTCAGGAAGTTTCGGTTGAAGACAATTTGCTAGAGCGTCTCGATCTGTCCGCCGGCCCCCGCATCGCCTTTTGGGGCGCTCCCGATTACCTCACCGTTCTGCAAACGCTTGCCGAGGCGCTGGACAAAGACGACCTTATCGACTGCGCCCGCCGGTTCGGCGCGGTCGATCTGCCCGGTCGTGAAGCCAACCAGCGGTGGCGTTATCACCCGGCGCTGGGGTTCAGCCGCGTGTGAACATCAACTTTTCTAAGGAGAAGCCTATGGACGACCCTGCGCAATCACCTTCGTCACCCGGCGAAAGCCAAAGCATCAAGGCCGAGATCACGCGCTTTCTGCGCGAGGAACGTCTCCAGCCCAAGCTGGATAAGCTAAAAGAGGGCGATGCCGAAACCCGGCAAAAGTTGCTTGATGAGCACCAACCTGCTGTCTGGATTGCCGATGCCGCTCGCCGAAGCGGATGGATTCAACAGGTTTCTCACCCTATCAAATTTACCCATCCCTCGGCGGACGGTTCCAGTTTATCCAGCGCCGGCAATTCACAAGCCGGAGCGTTGGAGGTAGGCACTCACAGCTTGGCCGGCGCAGGAATGCCGGATGTCGTCGGAAATGCTGCGGCGCTGGACGTTTACAAGTTTCTGCGCCTGAGCGTTGATGGCCGCAGTCTGTTGGAATTCGCCATTGCCCGCGATCCTGCTTTGGCCGAAGCCTTGAGTGATGACCCTACTCAAGCTGCTGAGTGGATGGCGGCGTTCGCGGCGTTACCCGATCCCAAGGGTAAGCCGGCCTCGCACAAATTGGCTAAGCAGCTTTACTGGCCGGTGGGCAATGGAACCTATCACCTGCTGGCCCCGCTGCTGTCCTCCTCCCTCGCTCACGCCGTCCATCAGCGGATTGCCGAAGACCGCAAAGTTGCCAAAGCGGCGCGGCAAGCGGAGCGTGCGGGCAAGGCTCACCCGCAGGGTTACCGGGACTATCCCAATCTCGCCATTCAAAGTTTCGGCGGCTCCAAGCCCCAGAACGTCAGCCAGCTCAACAGCGAACGGCGGGGCCAGAATTATCTGTTGGCTTCGCTGCCGCCTGTCTGGCGATCTCCGGCGATCCATCCACCCTTGAAGATCGAAACGGTGTTTATCCGCTACTTCGAGCGACGCCGTGAAGTTCGGCGGCTGGTGGAGGGATTGAAGACATTTCTGTATCGAGTGGCCGATGTAAAAAACAACGAGCGCATCCGCGCCACACGCCACCAGATGGTTGCGGGCCTGTGCGATCAAGCCCTCCTGATGACGGCCGAGCTGCGGGAACTGGAACCTGGCTGGAGCGCCGGCGCCGAATGCCGGCTGAACCGGCCGGAACAATGCTGGCTCGACCCAGACCGTCGCCTGATGGACGAGGAGTTTGCCACCGACTATCGGCGTGGCGACTGGAAAGACGACGTGTGCTTGAACTTCGCCAACTGGCTGAATGCACGCCTACGCACCGATAAAACTTTGTTCGGTGGCCCAGAAGCGCAAGAGTGGAAAGGTATGCTGGAGCAAGAACTCAAGATGCTGCGTGAGGAATTGGGCGATGAATGAGCCGATCCGTCAACCATCCGGCCTGCTCGTCCTGCCCCGGCTGTGGGTGCAGAATGCCAACGCCATTTCCAGCCCGCTGACTTGGGGGTTTCCATCGCCGACCGCCTTTTTGGGCTTCGTTCATGCGCTGGAACGAAGTTTGGCGCGCTTCGGGCAGGTTTTCGATGGCGTGGGCATCGTTTGCCACCATTTCGAGGCCCAGACCTTCCGGCCCAACCGACGCCATCACTTGATCTTCACCCAAAGCCGCAATCCGGTCTATCTCAAGAAGGACGCGGCCAAGTTCATCGCTGAAGGCACGCCGGCTGCCATCGTGGAGGAAGGCCACGCTCATCTGGTGGCGAGTCTCATCATCGCGGTTCGCGGGGGGTTCGACGAATCTCAGGAAGAGCAAGACTTCGCCGAAGCGGCCTATCAGAAGGCGCTGGGGATGCGGCTGGCAGGCGGCAGCGTGTTGCCAGCCTTGGACTCAAGAACACCCAAGCCTGAATGGATTCCCTGGCCCGAAGTGGAGGTCAATCAACGGGCGGCCTTCAAGCGTCTGCGCCGCAAGTTGCTACCCGGCTTTGCCCTGGTGCATCGGCCCGATTTGCTGGGCCAGCGGCTTGCCGAGATGCAAGCGAAAGGCGACCACTCCGCCGGTGTGCTGGATGCCCTGCTGGACCTGACCTGTTTGAACCATGTTCCCGTTACGGTCGCGTCGGACGAGGAAACGGTTTTAACCGGGGCGGAAGGGGGCACGCCTAATCCATCCGCCAACCCGGATACGCCGAATGGTGACAGCGGTTCGCGGGTGGCGTGGCAGATACGGGCGCGCTCCGGCTGGCTGGTTCCCCTGCCCGTCGGCTACGCCGGGATTTCCGAACTCCACGCCCCCGGCGAGGTGGCCAGCGCCCGCGACGTCACGACCCCGTTTCGTTTCGTGGAGAGCCTCTATTCCTTGGGGCAGTGGATCGCGCCCCATCGTCTTTCCAGCCTCGAACAACTGCTTTGGCACGGCGCGGCAGAACCGGATGCCGGCCTTTACCGTTGCGTCAACCGTTATTCCGACACCCTGCTCAACACCGAATCCGATTCGCTTCAAGGAGCTTGATCATGGCCAAGACCGAATTAACCACTGCTTCCGTTCTCGCCTTCGAACGCAAACTCGACCCCTCCGATGCTCTGTTCAGCGCCGGGCGCTGGAAGGACATGGCCAACGGCGAGCAATGGTCCGCCGTTGGCATCCATGAAAAGTCCGTGCGCGGCACCATCTCCAACCGCCTCAAGACCAAGGATCAAGACCCGGCCAAGCTCGATGCGGCCATTGAGAACCCCAATCTCCAGAAAGTGGACGTAGCTACCCTGCCCAACGACGCCGATACGCTGCGGGTTCGCTTCACCCTGCGCGTTCTGGGCGGAGCCGGTATCCCTTGCGCCTGCAATAACGCCAATTACTCGGCCAAGTTGCAGGCTACTGTACAGGGCTACGTAAACGCGGTTGGCTTCGGTGAATTGAGCCAACGCTATGCCATCAATCTCGCCAATGGGCGCTTTTTGTGGCGCAACCGGATCGGCGCGGAACAGATCATCGCCGAAATCCGCCACTGGGTCGATGGCAAGCCTGTACAAACCTGGCGTTTCAGTGCGCTGGATTTCAGCCTGCGTAACTTCGTCGTACCGGACGCTGCGCAAGCCGACCTTGCCCGGTTGGCCGCCGTCATTCAAGCGGGCCTTGCCGGCGAGAGTTATACCTTGCTGGAGGTAGTGGCCTTTGCGCGTATGGGCGACGGCCAGGAGGCTTATCCTTCTCAAGAACTGATTCTGGACAAGGGCGACAAGAAGGGCCAGAAAAGCAAGACGTTGTACAAAGTGGGCGAAGTGGCGGCCCTGCATAGCCAGAAGATTGGCAACGCCCTGCGTACTATCGATACCTGGTATCCCAGCGAGGCGGGCGAAGACCTTGGCCCCATCGCGGTGGAGCCCTACGGCTCGGTCACCAACCAAGGCAAGGCTTACCGCCAACCCAAGGCCAAAGCCGATTTCTACTCTCTGCTGGATGGCTGGGTTTTGAAGGACAAGGCGCCCGACGAGGGCGGCCAGCATTTCGTGATGGCGACCCTGATTCGCGGCGGGGTCTTTGGCGAAAGCGATAAGGAATGATGGACAGGTAGCCGAGAAAATGGACACCTATATCGATATCATTCTTTTACCCGACCCGGAATTTCCGGCCACCACCTTGATGAGTGCATTGTTCGGCAAGTTTCATCGGGGGTTGGTTCGCTACGAAGAGGGCGCTATTGGCGTGAGTTTCCCCGATGTGCGCGACGAAATACGATCTCTCGGTAACCGCCTTCGCCTTCATGGGACGTTGGAAACGCTGCGCGGCTTCCAGCAAACCGATTGGCTGACGGGGATGCGCGACCATGTATCAGTCAACTCTGCTTGCGTTGTGCCCGCGAGCGCACGCCACCGCGTGGTGCGTCGCGTGCAAGCCAAGAGCAACCCGGAGCGGCAACGACGGCGATTGATCGCCCGGAAGGGGATCAATACCGAGCAGGCGATCCAAGCCATCCCGGACAGTGCAGCGGAAAGGCTGAATCTGCCCTACCTGGTTTTGACCAGCCAGAGCACTGGCCAACAGTTTCGCTTGTTTGTCGAGCATCTAGCTATCCAAGAGCAAGCGGTGAAGGGAGAGTTCGGCGCCTATGGCTTAAGTTCGATAGCAACGATTCCGTGGTTTTGAACCCTAATTTTTTAACGGCCTAATCCAGCTTTTTAAATCAATTGCTTGGATAAGTCGTCTTAATTTGGGTTTTGGAAGTAGTTGCGCATTTTTTCTTTAGTAATTAATCTATTATTAGGAATCAATTCTAATTCACTGCCGGATAGGCAGCTCAGAAATTGGTGCAACCCAATCCACTGGCTTGTGAGGTATTCACTGCCGGATAGGCAGCTCAGAAATTGGTGCAGCCCAATCCACTGGCCTGTGAGGTGATTCACTGCCGGATAGGCAGCTCAGAAAATGAAGAAGGTGCGGAACGCCGCGCCGCCCGCATTCACTGCCGGATAGGCAGCTCAGAAAAACTATCAAAGTCGGTTTCCACGCTCATCGACATTCACTGCCGGATAGGCAGCTCAGAAATGTGTGTGTAGACTTCATGATTCCTATATTACATTCACTGCCGGATAGGCAGCTCAGAAAGTTAGCAAATCCGCCCCATCCCCGATAATCCAATTCACTGCCGGATAGGCAGCTCAGAAACCCAGAAATCTTCATGCATTCGCCGGGCGCGGATTCACTGCCGGATAGGCAGCTCAGAAACTAAAACGCCGCAAGGCAAAGCAAAGGTCACTATTCACTGCCGGATAGGCAGCTCAGAAAATTCCCAGTCGGCTTGCTCAGTCTCTTCCCCGATTCACTGCCGGATAGGCAGCTCAGAAAGATTCGGCAACGTCCGGTCAATGGACGCAAGTATTCACTGCCGGATAGGCAGCTCAGAAAAAGAGGGCACAACCCAAGCCAATGCGAAGCTGATTCACTGCCGGATAGGCAGCTCAGAAAAAGCTATTGACCGAGTTGCAAGCCGACCTGCAATTCACTGCCGGATAGGCAGCTCAGAAATACGAGGTAAGATCACCTGGCGCCATTTTGAATATTCACTGCCGGATAGGCAGCTCAGAAAGATTCGGCAACGTCCGGTCAATGGACGCAAGTATTCACTGCCGGATAGGCAGCTCAGAAAAACTATCGTCACTGGGAACCGCATGGGTGCCCATTCACTGCCGGATAGGCAGCTCAGAAAAGATTGAGGATATTTCCGCGCACCCGCTGATCATTCACTGCCGGATAGGCAGCTCAGAAAGTGGACCCGATCCCCGATTGGGTGGTCGCCCTATTCACTGCCGGATAGGCAGCTCAGAAACGCCGTCTCTGCCAGCAATGATGTGGTGGACGATTCACTGCCGGATAGGCAGCTCAGAAATTTGCCGCTGCCTTGCCGCTGATCCATGTCGGATTCACTGCCGGATAGGCAGCTCAGAAAGCGAGATTTGGAGCGGCGCGGATGGGTCGTATATTCACTGCCGGATAGGCAGCTCAGAAAGAACTCAATTGTGGGCGACCACGGCTTGCAATTCACTGCCGGATAGGCAGCTCAGAAAAGGCTGCGGCACTCGTGCAAGCTCGGCGGATCATTCACTGCCGGATAGGCAGCTCAGAAAGACAGCGCGCCGCGCGTTCGCGTCGAGCTCGAATTCACTGCCGGATAGGCAGCTCAGAAACTCGGGGTGCCTGTCGAGTTTTCTTCCTCTGCAATTCACTGCCGGATAGGCAGCTCAGAAATTTACTTCAGCGGCTTCGCGCGCGCGCGGCAAATTCACTGCCGGATAGGCAGCTCAGAAAGCGAGGCGGTGGCCTGCTACGCGGCGAGCGTGATTCACTGCCGGATAGGCAGCTCAGAAAACGCCGCAGGCAGCGAAAATCGTATTCGAGGCATTCACTGCCGGATAGGCAGCTCAGAAAGCTACGGATCACAGCCCGGCGACCCCGACTACATTCACTGCCGGATAGGCAGCTCAGAAAGGGAACTCGGAGACGTTCTTCCTTGAGGGCCAATTCACTGCCGGATAGGCAGCTCAGAAATCCCTGACCTGGCAGGCTCCAGGCCGCCGAGAATTCACTGCCGGATAGGCAGCTCAGAAAAAAGGCTTCGGCAGCGCATGGGATGCGCTGCTATTCACTGCCGGATAGGCAGCTCAGAAAATCACGATGGACCTGCTCGCCGGCAAGGGCGGATTCACTGCCGGATAGGCAGCTCAGAAAATGCCGGCGGTGCGTGCG